>CAXTMT010000074.1:0-7969 GCA_964245355.1 uncultured Sphingomonadaceae bacterium | reverse complement strand
TCACCCACGAGCCCGTCGCCGATCTCGTCGTCGAGATGGATGCCGACAACAAGGCGAAGGCGGCGATCCCGGACCCCGATCAGAAGAAGGCGGCGCAGCAGGCCTATCAGCAGGCGATGAACGATTTGGGTCGCCAGGCACAGACCCGCTCGCTGCTGCGCGATCTCTATTCGCCGGGGCAATTGCGCGAGCAGATGACGTGGTTCTGGTTCAACCATTTCAACGTCCAGGCGCAAAAGCGCGACATTCGCGCGATGATCGGCGATTATGAGGATCGGGCGATCCGCCCCAACGCGCTCGGCCATTATCGCGATCTGCTCGAGGCCACGCTGCGCCATCCGGCGATGCTGCGCTATCTCGACAACGATCAGAATGCCGCGAACCACATCAACGAGAATTACGCGCGCGAGATCATGGAGCTGCACTCGATGGGAGTGGGCTCGGGCTACACCCAGAAGGACGTGCAGGAACTGGCGCGCATCCTGACCGGGGTCGGCGTCAGCCTGCGTCCCGATATGCCGAAGCTGCGCCCCGAATGGCAGCCGCTGTACGTCCGCGCCGGGCTGTTCGAGTTCAACCCGCAGCGTCATGATTTCGGCACCAAGACCTTCCTCGGCCATGAGATCAAAGGCTTGGGCTTCGGCGAAGTCGAGCAGGCGCTCGATCTGATCGCCAGGTCGCCTGCCACGGCGAACCATGTCTCGGGCCAGATCGCGACCTATTTCATGGGCGACAATCCGCCCCCGGCGCTGGTCGCACGCATGGCTGCGACCTTCCAGCACACCAACGGCGACATCGCCGCGGTGCTGACGACGATGGCCCGCGCGTCGGAGTTCCGTGCCTCGACAAGCCAGGCTTTCAAGGACCCGATCCATTACGTCGTCTCGGCGCTGCGCCTCGCCTATGACGACCGCGTGATCCTCAACGCCGATCCGGCGCTCGGCTGGCTCAACCGGATGGGCGAAGGGCTGTTCGCGCACGAGACGCCCGACGGCTATCCGATGGCGTCGGCCGCCTGGACCGGCCCCGGCCAGATGGGGGTCCGCTTCGAGATCGCCCACTCGATCGGCAACGGCGCTGCCGGCCTCTTCAAGCCGCGCGACGGCACCCTGCCCGCCGCACCCGCCTTCCCGCAGGTGCAGAATGCACTCTACTACAGCTATTTCGCCCCCCGCCTCGCCCCCGCCACGCAGAGCGCACTCGCGCAGGCGGGCAACCAGCAGGAATGGAACAGCCTGTTCCTCTCCTCCCCCGAATTCATGCGCCGATAGCCAGGAGGCACACGATGTCGCTCGATCGCCGCACACTTCTCCGTTCCGCCGCCTTACTGGCGCCGATGGTAATGGCCGGCCGCGCCTTTGCCACCCCGGCGGCGGGCGACACCCGCCTGCTCGTCGTCTTCCTGCGGGGTGCCTATGATGCCGCCAATATCGTCGCGCCGACGGGCAGCGATTTCTATCATCAGTCGCGCCCGACGATCGGCCTGAAGAAGCCCGACCCCGCCGATCCCGATGCACCGCTGCCCTTGGATGCCGACTGGAGCCTGCACCCGGCGCTGAAGGACTCGATCTACCCGCTGTGGGCGAAGCAGCAGATCGCCTTCGTGCCCTTCACCGGCACCGACGATCTCAGCCGCAGCCATTTCGAGACGCAGGACACGATCGAGCTCGGCCAGCCGATCGGCGGGCATCGCGATTACGGGTCGGGCTTCCTGGCGCGGCTGGCGACGACGCTGGGGCAGGATAAGCCGATCGCCTTCACCGATCAGTTGCCGCTTTGCTTCCGCGGCGGACCGATCATCCCGAACATCGCGCTCAACAGCGTCGGCAAGTCCGCCGTCGATCCGCATCAGGCGAGCCTGATCCAGGCGATGTACAAAAGCGACACGCTCGGCGCCTCGGTCAACGAAGGCTTCCAGGTGCGCGACACGGTGTTCAAGTCGCTCGCCGAGGAGATGGTCGCCGCCAATCGCGGCGCAGTCAGCCCCAAGGGGTTCGAGCTTTCGGCGCGGCGCGTCGGCCATCTGATGCGCGACCCGTTCAACCTCGCCTTCGTCGACGTCGGCGGGTGGGATACGCACGTCAACCAGGGCGGCGCGCAGGGCTATCTGGCCGGGCGGATCGGCGAGTTGGGGCGCGGCCTTGCCGGTTTCGTCGACGAGATCGGACCGGACGTTTGGCCGAAGACGACGGTGATCGTCGTCTCCGAATTCGGCCGCACCTTCCACGAGAATGGCGACAAGGGCACCGATCACGGCCACGGCAGCGTCTATTGGGTGATGGGCGGCGCGATCGACGGCGGGCGGATCGCCGGGCCGCAGGTGCCGCTGTCGCAGGCGACTTTGAATCAGGGCCGCGATCTTCCGGTGCTGACCGATTATCGCGCGCTGATCGCCGAGGTGCTGGCGAAGCGATATGGACTGGGACAGGAGCGGATACAGGCGGTGTTCCCGGGGATCACGCCCGCGCGGACGGGCATCGTCTAATCGCTTTACCCGTCATGCCGGACTTTTTCCGGCATCCAGCCATCAGCCTCAGTATGCAACCGATCTGGCTGGACCCCGGAACAAGTCCGGGGTGACGACGGGTGACCTTACTACCGGAACCGCTTCCGCAGCGTGATCCGAAACGTCCGCCCGATCGGGTTCACATAGGATTCGCTGTAGGCCGAAGGCACGTTGCCGTTCTGATCGTGCACGGTCAGATGCGCGCCGAGCAGATTGTCCGCCGAGATATTGAGCGTCCCCTTCAGGAAGGGCAGCGCGTGCGTCAGCCAATGCTGATAGGCCAGATTGAGCCCGATCCGCATGTTCAGCGTCACGCCCTGCCGGAAGGTGAGCTGCTGGCTCGAACTGATGCCGGCGTTCACCGTCGTCGGCGTCTGCCAATTGCCGCTGACGTCGATGCTCCAGGTGCGCAGCGACACGCTGGTCTGCAATTCGACGCGGTGCTGCGGCGTGCCGCCGGTGTCCTGGATGAGATCGCCGCCGAGCAGATCGAGGCTGCGCTGTCCCTGCCGCAGCAGGATGGAATCCTGCAATTGCCAGGTATCGTAGAGCGCGATCTGGAACTGGCTCTTGCGATCGGCCGGCGCGCCGGGCTTGGGCGCCCAGAGGTGGCCGAAGCCGCCCGAATAATTGACGCCGAAGCGCATCTTCTGGCTCTCGCGCCACACCGCATTGACCAGGCTGGTATCGATCAGCGTGAGGTAGCCGTTGTCGCGCTGGAAGCGATAGGGGAAGGCCGCGATCGTCGCGGCGGTGGCGGCGGTGAGCGACACGATCGGGCTGCGCGTACGGCCGAGCGTATATTCGCCCGACAGCACCAGATCGGCCGTGGCGAGCGGGCTCACCTGCAGCCGCACCCGCGCGATCCGCGCGGTCTCGGCGATCAGCCCGGTGTTGCCGCCCTCGACCCGATCGACGATCGTCGTCGTGCCGCTGACGAAATCATATTCGCGCAGATCGGGTGTGCCGAGCGCCGCCGTCCCCAATTGGGCGAGCGCCGGCGCCTGCTCGCTGTGGCTGAACGAGGCGAGCAGGTTCACCGCCCGCACCGGCGCCCAGTTGAGCGACGTCCCGAACGTGCCGAGCGTACCGAAATTGCTCACCTTGCGCGCCTCGCCGTCGACCCCCACCGAGAGCCGGCCGATCGCCGAATCCCGCGCCGTAACCGGCACGTCGATATTGCCCTGCGCGCCGCCCTCGTCGCGGTCGATCGTCGTCGGGCGCAGCAGGCTGTCGCCGCGGATGCCCGAGAAAGCGAAACCGGTGCGCAGCGCCAGCGTCACCGGTCCGTTGGGCAGCGTGAGCAGGGTGCCGTTGAGATAGAGATCGTCGCTGACCCGGCGCATATCGGTCGAGACGCAGCCGCCGTCGCCGAGGATGCTGCAATGATCGCCGATCCGCGTCGGCGAGGGCAGCGAGATGAAGTCGAGCCCGCCGGGGCCGAAGGCGCTGCCGGTGTGGGTGAGGCGGCTGTCCTCGTCGAGCCGCCCGATCATCGACCAGTGCCAGCCGTCGATCTTGCCGTTGAGCGTCAGGTTGGTGCGAGCGTGCACGGTCTCGTCATAACGCGCGAAGGGGCCGGTGAGGCGATTGCCGAGCCCCTCCCCCGCAAGGATATTGCCGTCGTTGACCGAGAGGCCCGGCCGGCTCTGCGCGCCGTCGAGATCGAGGCTGCCGGTGAGTTCGGCCGTGGTGCTGCCGAAGCGCCGGTTGTAGGCGCCGCTCAGCGTGAGATGGTCGTCCTGCGCGGCCAGCGTGTGGGCCGGCGGCGACGCCGCGATGGCGGCCGGGATCGTCGGATCGACCAGGGTGGTGTCGGAAAAGATCGGATCGGTGTGGCTGTAGTCCAACGCCACGTTCCAGTGCGAATCCTCGCCGATGTGGATCAGGTCGGCCTTGGCGCGATAGACGCCGCGCAGATTGTTCGGCGCCAGCGTGTAGCGGGCGAGCAGGGTGAGCGCGTGGTAATTCTGGCGCAATACGATGTTCACGACGCGCTGATCGGAGCCATAGCCATATTGCAGCGCGACCTTTTCGGGAAAGATCTCGATGCTGTGGACCGCTTCGGGCGGGAAATCCTTGACCGAGGAGAAGCCGGCGATGCGCTGGCCGTTGACCAGCACCACCGCCGTGCCGCCGCGCTGATCGCCGGTCGGGTTGACGATGCCGATCTCGGGCGCGAGCTCGCGGAACACTTCGCCCAGGTCCGCGGCGCCCAGCGCCTGGATCACCGTGCTGTTGAGGCTCACCTCGGGCGGCACGTCGGTCGCGACGCTGCGCGCGCGGTTGCCGGTGACGACGATCTCGTTCTGGCCGACCCCTGCGATGTCGGGTTCGTCGTCGACCGGGGGTGGTTTGCCGCGCGGCGCGGCCGCCCACAACGGGGCGGGCGCCAGCAAGGCGCTCATGCCCGCCAGCAGCAGGGCGATACGGCGCGCACGGCCTGGTCTTTCGAAACGATACGCTCTGCGCAAAAGCCGCCCTTTCGGCATGGTCGATCTGCGCTGGTCGTGTCCACGTTCACGTCGGCGGCTGTCGGCCCCTTGTTATCTTCCCCGTTGCTGCCCGATGTACGAGATTGTCGGATCACGCCCGCGAAGGACGAGACGTGCCGCTTTGATCGCAAAGCCCCACCCGCGCAAGGACCAGATCGGTCCTATCGCTTCCTTCCCCTGGCGGGCGAGGATAACGGCTGGCGTCGGCCGCGTTGGCCCCATAGACATGATGCCGGACATCGATGGAGAGCGATCTATGCGACTATGGCAGCGGCTATCCATCATCGCGGGCCTGGGCCTCGCGTTGGCCCCGCTTCACGCTGGCCCGGCCCCCGATCTCGAGGCCTTCCTCGCTTATCCTTTCCTCACCAACCTCATCGCGCCCGAGCAGGGCGGCCGCCTCGCCTGGATCGAGGTGCGGCAGGGCAGGCGCTCGGTCTGGCTGGCGAAGGGTCCGAACCTCGCCGCGACCCGCCTCGCCGGCACCGGGCTCGACGATGGCATGGAGCTATCGGCGATGACCTTCTCGCCCGATGGCCGCATCCTCGCCTGGGTGCGCGGCGGCGGCGAGCATAATGGCTGGGCGAACGACCTGCCGCCGCCCAACCCTGCTTCGGCGGGCGGGCAGCCGGTGCAGGCGATCTGGGTCTCGATCGACGGCGCCGCGCCGCTGCAGGTGGCCGAGGGCGACGAGCCGGCGCTCTCCGCGACCGGCCGCCTCGCCTTCATCAGGGACAAGCAGGCATGGACGGTGGCGCTGACGCCCGGCGCCAAGCCCGAAAAGCTGTTCTACGATCGCGGCCGGGTCGGCGCGCTTGCCTGGTCGCCCGATGGGTCGAAGCTGGCCTTCGTTTCGCGGCGCGGCGATCACAGCTTCATCGGCATCTATGCAGGGCCGGAGGTGCCGATCCGCTGGCTGGCCCCCGCCACCGGCTTCGACGGCGACATCGCCTGGTCGCCCGACGGCAAGCGCATCGCCTTCACCCGCATCGACGGCGAGGCCAGCATTCTCGTTTCGCCTTTGATCGAGAAGCCGAACCCCTTCTCGATCTGGATCGGCGACGTGTCGGACGGCAGCGCGAAGCGGCTGTGGACGAGTTCGGCGACGCTGAACGGCTCCTATCCCGAAGTGCCGGACGGCCTGTTCCTGAACTGGGCGGCCGGCGACCGCCTCACCTTCCGCGCCGAAATGGACGGCTGGCCGCACCTCTATGCGCTTCCCACGAGCGGCGGCGAACCCAAGCTGCTGACCCCCGGTACTTTCATCGCCGAGCATGTCGCGCTCACCCCCGACAAAAGCCACCTGATCTACGACGCCAACACCGGCGGTACGCCCGGCGATGTCGACCGGCGGCATGTCTTCACGGTCGCGGTCGATGGCGGCGCACCGGTCGCACTGACCAGGGGCGAGGGTCTGGAATATACCGCCGCTCCGCTCGGCGACGCGCACATCGCCTATGTCGGCGGCGCGCCGACCGGCGCGATGCGCGTGACGCTCGACGGCAAGGCGATCGGCGATCCCGGCCCGGCCTATGCGCCGGTCGGCATGATCGTGCCCAAGCCCGTCACCTTCACCGCCGCCGACGGCACCACGATCCACGGCCAGCTTTTCGCGGGCACATCCGGCGCGGGGCGCAAGCCCGGCCTGATCTTCGTCCACGGCGGCCCGCCCCGGCAGATGCTGCTCGGCCCCAGCTACATGGATTATTACGCCCACGCCTACGCGATGAACCAATATTATGCCGCGCACGGCTATGTCGTGCTGTCGGTGAATTACCGGCTCGGCATCGGCTACGGCCGCGCCTTCCAGCATCCGGCGCGCGGCGGCATCGCCGGCAACAGCGAATATCAGGACGTGGTAGCCGGCGCCGCCTTCCTCAAAGGCCGGCCCGGCGTCGATCCGGCGCGGATCGGCATCTGGGGCGGCAGCTACGGCGGGCTGCTGACCGCCCACGCCCTCGCCCACGACAGCGCGACCTTCAAGGCCGGCGCCGATTTCCACGGCGTCCACGATTGGTCGCTCTATCCGCAGTTGATCGGCAAGCCCAACCGCTACGAGCAGGGCGATTACGAGGCGGCGATGAAATCGGCGTTCGAAAGCTCGCCCGAGAGCGCGCTCAAGGGCTGGACCTCACCCGTGCTGCTGATCGCCGGCGACGACGATCGCAACGTCCGCTTCGACCAGACCGTCGACCTCGCCAATCGCCTGCGCGCGCAAGGCACATCGTTCGAGGAACTGATCCTGCCGAACGAGATCCACGGCTTTCTGCGCTACGATAGCTGGCTGCGCGCGGACGAGGCTTCGGTGGCGTTTCTGGGGCGGGTTTTGAAGCCGTAGCGGAAATCCTCCCCCGCAAGGGGGAAGTGGCGCAGAAGGCGTCGGAGGGGGAGGTAATCCACGAATCCTCTGACGGAGTGCTGCCGCCCCCTCCGTCAGCTACGCTGACACTCCCCCTGGCGGGGGAGGATTTTTAAGATCACCCGCACTGCGCGGGCAGCGCGATCGGCCCCGCGCCCTTCACCGCCCACGCGCCGCCGATATTATACGCCCGGCCGCCCTTCAGCGACGCCAGCGTATGGCAGCCGATCGACGCCGCGAACGCCTCGATCGGCACGTTCTTGGCCTGCGCGATGTGGGTGTAGCCCTCGCGCCGCTTGATGTTGATCGCCTCGACCTTGGCGCGCAAGTCGCCGGCGGCCGGGCGCGGGAAGCCGAGATAGCCGTCCGCCTGCTCGCCCACCGCGCCGCTTTCCAGCGCGCCGGCGACTTCGGCATCCATCTGCGCGGCGACGGGCGTCACGACCCCCAGCGTTGCGGCGAGAGCGGCGATCATGAGGGATTTGCGGTATGTCATTTCGGGAACAGGTCCGGATTGTTAGCGACGAAATCCTCGGCATCCTTCTTCAGGCTGACGACGACCTCCTGCTTGACGTTGATGTTGAGGTTGATCTCGATCGGCTTGTCGGG
>CAXTMT010000073.1:0-11770 GCA_964245355.1 uncultured Sphingomonadaceae bacterium | reverse complement strand
GACGGACCTTGCGAAGCGACTCCGGCTCTTCTGGTTCACGGAATGACCGCCCACTCCCATTGGTGGGACGTTACGGCCGGGCTGCTCTGCCAAGATCGACCCGTTGTCGCACTCGATCTCAGCGGAATGGGCGACAGCGACCACCGCGAGAACTATTCGCGTATACAGCACGCGGCCGAGATCATCGGACTGGCGGAGCACTTGGCGTACGAAAAGTTGATCCTCATCGCCCACAGTTATGGCGGCCATCCCTCCTTTAAAGCCGCAACCGGCCGCCCGGATCTCTTCAGCGACCTGCTAATAATGGACACCCGCCTCCGTGTGCCGGGGATCGAGACGTCCTCTCAACCGCAACGGCAACATGCGCAGAAGATCTACTCGTCTCGCGAGGAAGCGCTCGGGCGGTTTCGCCTTGTGCCGGAATCCGAATTCAATGATCCACTGGTGTTAAAACATCTGGCGCTTGCTTCAGTTTGCCAGCAGCCCGGTGGCTGGTCCTGGAAGTTCGACCCGAAGATCATTGCGGGCACGATCGATCATTCGGCAGTTTCGTCCCTAATCGACGACCTCGCTTTTACTTATATGAGGGGAGCCGAAAGCACGGTCGTCACCAGGGAGTACGCCGCAATCCTGCGTGGTCATTTTCCGAACATGCATTTTATCGAACTGCCTGCAGCCTCGCACCACCTGATGGTCGACCAACCTTTGGCGACTGCTGCCTTCGTCCGCGGATTTTGCTTAGAGGCTGTTATGAACCTGCGGCGAGTGCGGCCGCCTGTTTGACGAGGCGACGGAAGCGGGTTGCCCACGCGAATGATCGCTCGACCACCCAACGGCGTGGCAGCAGGACGAAGCCGCGCTTGGCCTCGGGCAAGTTTAACGACGTTCAGCGCGATCCCGTGTGCGGCGGCGGCATCGGCGGCGCGCAGCCAGTGCCGCGTTTGCTGAAACAGCAAATACGGCGCTACAAGCGACCACTCGGCGTCGCTGACGTCCGACCAGTACGGTTTACGGTAAGTGCTCATCCATAACTGGAATCACCACGACTCTCAAGTCCATAACAGCCTCTAGGGTCCGTTCACCGACGTCCCTGATCCTCTATCTTCGGCGCAATGATCGTGCAAAATGCTGTTCTACTGCCAGATTTCGGTCAACAAATTTGCGAATCACTTGGCGGTCATCTTTTGGTCGAGCCAAGTCAGCATATCGACGCAGGCGTCGGCTTCCCCCCACCACATTCTGGCGATTACGACCGATGACCGGTCGTAAAACAGCGCTTAGGCCCGATGCCTCTGGGGCGGCGAGGATGCCGCCAGGATAGCGCCCTTCACTGCGGCGGCACAAAGTTTCCCTTACCGACCTTGACGATGCTCGCGCTATCCTGCGTTTCCGAGGACCCACCCGGCACTATTACGACATGGGCTTTAGGAAGAAGCAATCCGATGTTGCCCGGCGCGATGAAGACCACGGGAACTGCGGCCGATACCGTAATTTTTTGCTCGCCGCCTTTGTAGCGAAGCGTCATCAACTGGGCGCCTGAGGACGCTTTCGTTCCGCCGGGAGCCGCCCCGGCGGTACGCGCCATCGCGGCGGCGCCATTTGTCATCGTCGCCTCGGCGGTGCCGTTCGTCATCGAACTTTGGTCACCCTCGGGCAGCGTCCGGTGGCCTTCTCCGACGCCGCGCAACCGCTCGTCAAAAATGTGCACTTCGGTTGCGCTCAGCGTACCGTCGGACGACGGCGTCGCCGTTGCGCCGACAAAGCTGTTTGCCTTGATGTCGGTCAAACTGGCCGGGCTGACCTCCATGATCTTGGTCTTGGCATCGATTTTGATCGTCCGCTCAGTCCCGTCTGTCGAGCGAACCACGAATGATCCCTGCTGTGCGGATACGATATCACCCGAGAAAGGCGTTCCCCCCGCAGAAGCGTTTGAATTTGGCGACGAGCAGGCTGCCAAGAGCAACATGAGTGCGGGGGGAAGCGCGACGAGACGGCCAACGGTGGAGAATGCATTCATCATTTGAAAGAAGGTTCCTGCGCGTTGCCCGGTCGATAAAAGATTATTCGTCGCGACATGGGGCAGCTATGTCGTCAATAGCCTATCGATGAAATATTGCGATAAGTAATCCTAAAACATCGTGTTCGAGTTTGCGCTCGTTTCGGGGACGGGTTGTATGACATCCCAATGTTCCACGATCTTGCCGTTCGAGACGCGAAAGATGTTGACCAGGACAATATCGCCTTTGCCGCTGCCGTCGCTTATCTTGACATGCGTCCAAACCAAATCGCCGCTCGCGGCAGAGCGCAAAATCGTCGATTTGAAATTGGGTCGAGCCGCCGCGGAGGCCTTGAGAAACTGAATGAAACCGGCCCGCCCGTTGGGCACACGTGGGTTATGTTGAATATAATCCTCGGTTACCATGGGAGCCGCGACGTCAACGTCATGCTGGTTGAAAGCAATTTCCGAAAACTTCAGAACGAATGCGAGATTCTCCTGCTCGAGCGCGACATCGGCATGCGCCGTCGACGGCACCCCTTTCTCTTTGGCGAAAGCCGGAACAGCCGCTCCCATGCCGATCGAAACCAATGTGCTCATCAGCGCACCGAGCATTGCCTTTTTGGCGATCTTCATGAGTGTGATCCTCTCTTGTTGGGAATTTCGGTCGTGATGCGTCGCTCTTAAAAGCCGTAGATATCGGGCGTCGTTTCTCCATTGGACCACGCTATCGGCCCATCCGCCCAAGCCAGCAGGCGACACCCAAAACGCGACTCGATACTGACTTCGGTGTCTGGCTCCATCACAACCGCACAGCCTTGCGTTACCGGCATGTTATTGATGGTGGCGCCGCCTGCCAGGACGATCCACTCGGTCAAAGCCGTCACTCTGTGGGCCGGAATCGCCATCTCGGGCAGCAAGGTCAGCTCCACGTAACGATGATCCTCCCGCGCGACGGCATAATCGAAGAGCATCCGGCGCGACATGCGCGGTATCGACGTTGCCAACTGACGCGCCGCCATCAATTGAAAGTCGATCGCCGGCAGGACCTCCGGAGCAGGGTTGGAGAACACGGCGTTCGTGCCGCCCACATGAATGGCGGTTTGGTGTTCGACGGGAAGATAGGTCACCGGACCCTCGAGCCGGGAGACGAAAAACGCCCCCTCCCATGAAATCGCGTCGTGCGTCGCTCCGTCCAAATTGACGGAGACCGTGCCGGGACCGAAACTTTGCTGATAATCGGTTATCGCACCCGAGAACATCAAGCTCGTTGCCGGTCCATGATGCTGATGCACCCCAGAAGACGTCATCATATCGAACTGTACGAGGCCCAGAAAATCGCCATTGTCAGAGGCGCGAACGGGCTTGAGCCTGACGCCTTTTTTACCGGTTTCCACCCATGGCGACGACGCGAGGTCGTAAGTATAGACGCCCGAACCGGTGCCTTTGTGATATTGCGTCGCCACTTTCACTCGTCCTCAGTCGTGCCTGCTATGATGCCGAAGCGCCGGCCTGCGGATGACCTTGTGTCGGTCAAGCCCGCGTAAATCAGTCCCCAGCGCTTGTGACGCACGTCACGATAAGGCCGTCCAAGGCCGATGTCATTGCGATGACCGGTTGTGGCGCGGATAGGTACCTCCAACGCCTGCGTCATCGATTCGGGCGACAGCGGATTCTTCGACACGTCGCTACCATTTGCAGTCTGGTCAGGAATGGGACAATGCAAACTATGGGGTACGCGCCCAGGCAAATGGCCGCCCGGCTACGCAATCCGACGACATGGGTAGCCCCGATCGATCAAGGCTGGTTCGCCGGCGTCGGTTCGCGGGCGCTCGACAGCTATGAAATGTCGAGCAGGCGGGGTGAATTCAACGCGGCCTTCGATCTGTGACGCGCCCTAGACCGGAGACGTTTATCGCGTCCGGCGCGTCGATCTCCAGGATCAACCATCGGTATCTCGCGCCGACGGAAGAGATCATCGACGAGGCTCGGAACGGCCGGATGTTCATTCTGGTCGATGACGAGGACCGCGAGAATGAAGGGGACCTGGTCATTCCGGCGCAGATGGCGACGCCCGATTCGATCAACTTCATGGCAACGCATGGCCGCGGATTGATTTGCCTTGCCTTGACCCGGCGCCGCATCGACGAGCTGGGGCTTCACCTGATGAGCAGGGCGAACGGCACTCGTTATGAAACGGCGTTCACCACGTCGATCGAGGCGCGAGAGGGGGTCACCACCGGTATCTCGGCCGCCGATCGCGCCCGCACTATCGCCGTCGCGATCGACGCCGGCAAGGGAAGCGCGGAAATCGTCACGCCAGGACATGTTTTCCCACTTGTCGCGCGCGAGGGCGGAGTGCTGGTTCGTACCGGTCATACCGAGGCGGCGGTCGATGTCTCCCGCCTCGCCGGCCTCAATCCATCGGGCGTGATCTGCGAGATCATGAACGATGACGGCACAATGGCGCGCTTGTCCGACCTGATTCCGTTCGCACATCGCCATGGCCTGAAGATCGGCACGATCCGCGACCTGATCGCGTATCGCCGCCGGCATGACCGGTTCGTCGAAAAGCGCGCCGAAATGTCGATCGAAAGTCATTGGGGCGGCACGTGGCGGGTCATGACGTTCTATAATCGCGCAACCGGCGAGGAGACGGTTGCTTTGCAAAAAGGACATATTGATCCGGACCGGCCAACGCTGGTGCGTATGCACACCCATTCGATTTTCGCCGATTCGTTCGGTGAGGACAGCGACCGATCGGGCCTGCTGCCTGCGTCGATGAAAGCGATCGCGTCGGAGGGCGCAGGCGTGATCGTCGTGATCAACCGCCGTACGCCCGACATGTTGACCCGCATGATCGAACTGCGCGCCGCCGGCAAGAATGCCGGCGCGCCCGAGGTGGAGGAATTGCGTGATTATGGCGGAGGGGCACAGATCCTTTCCGAACTGGGTGTGCAGGACATGATCTTGTTGACCAACACGCGCCATACATTGGTCGGCGTCAGCGGATACGGACTGTCTATCGTGGGTGAACGATCACTGGAAACGGGCACACATCCTGTCGGCACTCAATCCGCGCCATGACGGCCCGCCGCGGAGCCGCTCAAGTCGTAACAGGTGAGGAAATAGTATGCGCGTCGGGTTGAACGGGATCGAGCTCACCGGTGCTGACGTCGAGATTGTGGAACGGGGTGTGGCAACGGCGGCAATGCTTTATGCACCGCTCGACAGCGATCGCGGCAGACCCGCGATGATCCTGTGCCCCGGGGGTATCGGTGCGGGAGATTATGAGATCCTCGAATGGCTGGGTGCTTTTCTGCCGACCATCGGCGTGGTCGGTCTGACGATACAATGGCGCGGCTCTGCCCCTGAACACGATCCGGAAGACATTTCGCGGGCGGTGGACTGGCTGGCAGCGCAACCGTTCGTCGATGCCGAACGGATCGGCGTGATGGGGATGTCGCGCGGCGGCAACGCGGCCCTTCGGGGGGCAGCGTTCGACGGGCGGCTGAAGCTGGCCCTTACATTCGGCCCTGCGACCGACTTCCTGCAACAGGCCGAGGGCACCCGGGTCTATGCACCGCGACGGCACCAGATGCTCAAGGACTGGCTCGGCGATCCTATCGATAATCGCGCTTATTACGAGCAGGTCCAGGCGATTACGCATGCGGCAAAAATCAAGCAGCCATTGCTGATGGTGCACGGTCTGCACGATATGCATGCGATACCCGAACAATCGATCTGGATGAAGGAAGCGGTCGAAGCCGGCGGCAATCGAGACGTACGGCTCGAACTCATCCCGATGATGGGCCATTATGGCGACCTCGTCCCGAACGCCTATGGCTTTGATCGGCTGCGCGCGATCATGTTGCCCTATTTGAAGGAGCGACTGTGATCGAGCTCGGGACGTTGCCGGCGCCGCAGGCCGACATCCTGGAGGAAACGGAAGCCCGCTTCCAGTTAGCCGCATTGTATCGGCTGATCGACCATCATTTCCCATCCACCGACGGTATCTACAATCATGTGACGTTGCGCGTTCCAGGCGCATCCGACCATTTCCTGATCAAACGTCACGCTCTTCTTTACGAGGAGGTCACCGCCTCCAATTTGGTCGCCGCCGACATGTCTCGGAATCTCGACGAGCGATCGCACGTCAATCGGCCGGGATTTGTCCTGCATGGCGCAATCCTGCGTGCTCGGCCCGATGTGCATTGTGTCGTTCATATCCATTCGGTTGCCGGGCTGGTTCTTGCGGCCAATCCGGATGGGTTGAAGATGCTGTCGCAAAACGCAATACGGTTCTTCGGCAGGATCGGCACACACCCGTATGAAGGGATTACGGACGGCGATGCCGAAGGTCCGCGCATCGCCGCGGCGCTGGGACCGTCAAACATAGCGCTTGTGCTTGAAAATCACGGTCTTGTGATTGTCGGCCGTACGCCGCGCGAGGCGTTCGAGAGAACCCGCGACCTGATGATCGCAAGCGAAATGCAGATGCATGTCGAGGCGTCAGGGAAGACACCCCGCGAGATTCCGCCGGAACTATGCGCGCGTGTCGCCGAGCAATTCGTTCGCCACGACAGCGGTCGAGGTGCCGCCGACTGGCCGGCTTGGATACGCTTTCTCGATCGCCGCGATGCCGGATATCGCGCCTGATGAAACTCGCCACCTTTCGCCACCGCGGGGAAGTTGCAGCCGGCCTCGTCATGGCCGATGTCGTCGTTCCATTTGCCGCCATCGCGCCAGATTTGCCCTCGACCATCGAGGCGCTGCTCGACGGCGGCCCTAATGCGATGACCGCGTTGAGGGAGCATGCGCGGCAAGCGCAGGGCGGACTGCCACTAGCGCAGGTCGAGCTGTTGGCGCCGATTCGTCATCCGCGCAAATTTCTCGGCATCGGGCTTAATTATCGAAGCCATCTGGAAGAATATCTCGCCAAGGGGAATCCCGAACCCGATCTGACGCATCAGATCTGGTTCAACAAACAAACGAGTTGCATCGTCGGACCCTATGATCCGATTCACCGGCCACGCGTTTCGCACCAGCTCGATTTCGAGGGCGAGTTGGGGGTCGTCATTGGGCGTCGTTGTCGTCATGTCGCGGCAGCGGATGCACGGGATGTTATCGCGGGCTTCCTGATCGTCAACGATGTCTCGGTGCGCGACTGGCAGAAACGCACACCGACGGCCACGCTTGGCAAGTCGTTCGACACCCATGGTCCGACGGGGCCTTGGTTGACGACTTCGGAGGAAATAGCCGATTCAAGCGCGCTTGAAATCATCACGACCGTCGATGATACGGTCGTGCAGCGCGGTTCGACCGCCGAGCTGATCCATTCGATCGGCGCGATGATTTCCTATTTGACGACGGTCATGACCCTGGAACCTGGAGACATTTTGGCGACGGGCACACCGAGCGGCGTCGGCATGGGCCGTACACCGCCGGTCTGGCTCGAACCGGGGCAAGTGGTCCGCGTCGCGATCGAGGGCCTCGGCTATATCGAGAACCGTGTCATCGACGAGCCGCAGTAATGTCGCGCGCCCCCTGATACACCGACGTGCGGATTGCCCGGTGATTTAGCAGCCGCCGCATTTGACCTGTGGTATGGAGTACGGCCCAATTTGAACCGACTGTCACGCACAGTTTGTGACAGATACGGTTCATATGAGAGGCCGAATAACTCTTATTTATCATGGCCGAGTCTCGGAAAGGGACCATAATGGCACACTTCGCTCGGTTGCCGGACAATGGCGGGAACGCTTGGGCCTGGACGGGCTCGCCCAGTGCGCCCTGCCAAGGCACCCTCTCAACCAAAGCACCTGCATTCCGTCACGGACGGGATCAGGAACTCGACCGAATCTGCGCGCGCCTTGCGATAAAAATCCGCAGGATATCAGACCGTCTGATCTTACGCGAAGCGTCATTCGAGTCGCAAGTTGCGACGTAATTAAAACGCTGTAAGCTCAATTCGACAAGTATCCGGCGGGGTAAGCTACTGGTGACGACGAAGCGGGCTCATCTAGCGAAGGTGCCCGAAGAGCGCGGTGCTCGGCCACGGCTGCATTAACCCGGCCTGTATATGATGACCAGTGTTTTGTAAAGAACGCGCCAGCCATTTGCATTCGTGAGCGGATTACGTCGTAAATCACAAAGGCCGATATCGTGATGAGAAAATTTGACCAGAGCGTATGTATAAATCTCGATCAATGGAAAACATACAAATCATTGGTATTGCTATCGCTGCTCGATTTTTTGCGCTATGAGGCCCGGTATCGGGGGATAAGGCTATGTTATTGGAGGAAGAACCAAATAGCACTTTGACGAGCGAAGTATTCGCGAGCCTGACTGCCATCTTTCCCCTCGATTTCTCCACTTACCAACGCCTTCGCTTCGAGCCTGCAATCGACGGTCACCACCGCATGCAAAGTGAATGGTCGTTAACGTTTGCCCTTGGTCCGTTGTTACACTGGGTCGCCGATGATGGCGGCGCGCTGATAGCTATCGATGAACGTCTCGCCGCGTTTACGGGCTGCGATCTTCCCGACCTGCTGGGCTTCGGGTTTTTGGCTCATCTCAATGGCGACGATAGAGCTATAGCGCTCCGTCATTGGAAAGTTGCAACCCATACGCTGAAGCCCTTCGACTACGAATTGCGGATCAGAAATGGAGATCGCCAAGAGCGCTGGCATCGATGTAGTGCTGCCCCATGCCTCGACATTAACGGAAAAGTTGTGTTCTGGTATGGCTTTATTGAAGATATCGATGGCAGAAAGCTGGTCGAGATCGCGCAAACCGAGCTTTCCGCTCTGGATGAAGTCACCCACCTTTTCACGCGATCGAGCTTCATCAATGCCCTGCGGACGGCGCTCACCGACGCGGCGAATGCCAAACTGGAATGCTGCCTGCTGAGAATTGACCTTAGCGGGTTCAAACAATTCAACGTTACCAACCCACATAGGGTTGGTGATGCCTTACTTCGGGAAACCGCCCGTCGCGTACGGGAGACGGCGCCGGATCGCGCGCTTTTGGCACGTCTTGGCGGTGGACAGTTCGCGGTGTTTTTCTGCTTCGAACCCGGCACGAACACCACTCTTGTGGCAGAAGCGTTATGCCACTCGCTTACCCAGCCCTATAAGATAGGGGACTATATTCACTTCTGTCCCGCCGATATTGGGGCGGTCTGTAGTATCACCCCGCGCGCGGACGTGGAGGTGCTGTACAAAGATGCCGATCTCGCGCTTGAAAAGGCCAAAACCTCCACCAGACGAATCGCACATTTCGACAGTGGCATGCGCGCTGATCTGCAAGTGCGCATGTCCGAGATTTCCGTCGCCCGATATTCTTTGGAGAAGGATCGGATCTTCCCATATTATCAGCCTAAAGTCGACTTGGCGTCCGGAAGTGTAACCGGCTTCGAAGCGTTGCTGCGCTGGCGAGCGCCTGACGGCAAAACGTGCGCGCCGGGTCAGATTTTGGCAGCGATGGAAGATCCGCAATTGGCAATGGCGCTTGACGAGCGCATTCTTGAGCGCGTTGCCGGCGATTTCGCTGCATGGAATGCCGCCGGCATAGATCCGGGAAGGATCGCCATCAACGTGTCTGCCGCGCAATTCGCGCAGCCCGACTTTGCCAAGCACCTGCTTGCGCGGATCGCGCAGGTCGGGATCTCGCCGTCGAGGCTCGAGCTTGAGATCACTGAAACGGTCTTTCTGAATCGTTTAACCAATGTGGTCATCGACTCGCTAAGACTACTCCGCGCCGCAGGGATGACCATCGCTCTCGATGATTTCGGCACCGGCTATGCATCGCTAATCCACTTGGTCCAATTCCCGGTCGATGTCCTGAAGATAGATTGTTCGTTTATCAGCGGACTGGCGGAACCTTCTAACACAGCGATCGTGCGCACGATGATCGAGCTCGGCGGCGGTCTGGGACTGAAGATAGTTGCGGAAGGGGTCGAGACCGAAGCTCAGGCCAAATGTCTCCGCCAGCTCGGATGCGGAATTGGACAGGGCTATTTATACAGCCCCGCCGTGTCGGCGGAAAAGGTGCCGGATTTATTGAAGCTTATTCCCGAAAGTCATCGTTCGAACGATGACTTTCATCATGATAAGGCGAGAGGCTGAGACACGCCGTTATGATGTCGGCGGGGTTCGCCGATTACGCAGTTCCGGCCGCTCGCTTTAGCTTTGTAGAGATTGCGGTCGGCGCGCTGCAAGAGACTGATCGAGTCATCCGAAGACTTTAGAGCAGCGACGCCAAAACTCGCGGTTACGTGACGAGCGCCCACAAAGAGCGTATCTTCCAGCAAACCTCTGAGCCGCTCGGCGGCCCCGATCGCATCGGCGAGATTAGCGCCGGGAAGCGTCCATGCGAACTCTTCCCCGCCAAGCCTGCCGACAAAATCGTTCGTCCGAACCACCTTGTTGATCCGCGCGGATAGCTCCCGAAGGACCGCATCCCCGGCGTCGTGACCGCCTGTGTCGTTGATCGACTTGAAGTGATCGACATCGATCATCACCACGCTCAGGGCGCGCGGGATATCCCGCGCGCGGTCGATTTCCGATTTGAGGCGTGACAAAAAATGACGACGGGTTGCCAGACCGGTCAACTCGTCGGTCAGGGCCAAAGCCGCGACTTGCCGGGCCGAAAAGCCAAGCTGCGACATGCTGCGGACGCGCGCGACGATCTCGAGTTCGTCCAAAGGTTTACGAACATAATCGTTGGCGCCCGCCGCAAATGCCTTGAGCAGCTTTTTACGGTCGGTCTGGGCAGTGACGACAACAACCGGCACGATGGATCCCGCCTCGGTCGCACGCAGCTTCGCGACGAATTGCGCGCCATTCAACGTAGGCATTTCAAAATCGACCAGAACTAAGATGGGCGTGTTGGAAGTGCACCATTCGAAAGCGGCCACCGGATCGTCAAAACCAACGGGTTCCAGGCCCTCGATGCCCCTTACGAGGTCGCAAAGCATCGCAACGTTCAAAGGAGCGTCATCGACAATCAATACCTGCCCGACAGGGTTCATCGCGCGCCGCCTACGCGCGCCATTTGAAAAGGTTGAGGACGCGCCAAGGCCATCTCGAATCCCCTATATTCATTCACGATTTGATCACGGCGAGACCCCAGGGGCCGTTTAACGCAGTGAAAACACGTCGTGTAACGTCAGGTTCCGAAGGCCAGTCAGTGCCGCGCTCGCGGTGCCGGACTACCAGGTGGGTATCGGCTCTGGGGCAGCGGTCACGGATATCAGCCGGTCGGCGCGAGCAGATCGGTGAAGCAGGATTGCGCCTCGGCGGCGGGGCCGCGGCGATCGGGCAGCGCTTCGATGCGGAGCACACGGACGCGATCGTGAAGGGGGAAAGCCAGCACCTGGCCGGGGCGGATCTCGGCATGGGGCTTGTCGCAGGGGCGGCCGTCGATGCGCAGATGGCCCTCGGCAATGAGGTGTCGGGCGAGGGCGCGGGTTTTGGTGAGGCGCGCGAACCAGAGATATTTGTCGAGCCTCATGCCTCAACCCCAGCGCAAGCTGGGGTTGCTTTCGAGAGAATGGCGCCGCCGCGGGCGATGCCGGCCTTCGCCGGCATGACCGATGGTGTGATCAAAGCCGCAACGTCTCCAGCGCGGCGAAGGCGTTGCCGGGGCGGGAGCGGCGTTCGGGCGGCCGGGGCTTGGCGAGCTTGCCTTTCCAGCGCCAACCCTCGTCGGCGCGGTGGAAGCCGAGTGCCAGCATCAGTTGCCCGAAGCTGGGCGAGGCGAGGCCGAGCG
>CAXTMT010000072.1:0-11798 GCA_964245355.1 uncultured Sphingomonadaceae bacterium | reverse complement strand
CAGGCGGCGCGCAACGACATCGCCGTGCTGCAGGCGAAGATCGCGCAGGACACGATCGGTACGCGCCGGCAATCGCTCCACCTCGTCCAGGTGCAGGTCCGCAACAAGCTGGCCAGCCAGTTGCAGATCGAGGCGGCGAACACGTTGCTCGCGCAGGCGCAGGAAGCGCTCGTCGTCGCCGAACGCAACCGCGCGCTGGCCACGCATGCGCTGGCGGCATTGGCCGGGCGCGGGGCGGATTATGCCGCCGCGATCCAGCCGAGCCATCTGCGCTTCGATCTTGCCGCGCCGTTGCCGACCGTGCTGCCCGCCGATCTGCTGTCGCGCCGCCCCGATATCGCCGCCGCGCTGGCACGGATCGAGGCTGCGCGCGCCGGGCGGCAGGCGGCGAAGCGGGCTTATTATCCCAACGTCAATCTGATGGGGCTCGTCGGGCTGCAAGCGATCGGGCTGGGCAATCTCTTCTCGCTCGATGCGGTGACGGCGGGCGCGGGGCCGGCGGTGACCTTGCCGATCTTCGAGGGCGGCAAGCTGCGCGCGGGGCTCGAGAAAGCGACCGCCGATCTCGATCTGGCCACCGCCGATTATAACGACAGCGTCATCGGCGCGGTGCGCGAGACCGCCGATGCCGTGACCCAGGTCACCAGCCTCGCTGCACAACGCAAAGCGAGTGGCGCGGTCGTCCACGGCTTCTCCGAAACGCAGCGGCTCAACAACATCCGCATCCAGAGCGGCCTCGAAAGCCGGCTCGATGTCGTCGACACCGATATCCGCCTGCTCGATGCCCGCTTGGCCGACATCAACATCGCTGCAGCCGCGACGATCGAACGCGTCGCCCTGATCGTCGCCCTCGGCGGCGGCTTCGAACCCCGACAGGATTCCCCGAAATGACCGATACCGCCGCCGCTGCCGCACCGGCCGCCCCGACCGGCAATCCCTCCGGGCGCCGTCGCTGGCTGACCATCCTCGGCGTCGTCGTGCTGGTCGCCGCGATCCTCTGGGCGACCCTGCACTTCCTGTTCGTCAAGCCCGAACAGGAGACCGACGACGCCTATGTCGCGGGTGACGTCGTCGCGATCACCGCGCGCGATGCCGCGCAGGTCACCGCCATTCACGCCGACAACACCCAGACTGTGAAGGCCGGCCAGCCGCTGATCGACTTCGACGATTCGACCGCGCAGGTGAACCTCGCCGCCGCCGCCGCCGATCTCGCCCGCGCCGTCCGCTCGACCCGCGCCGATTTCACCCGCGTCAATCAGTCGGGCGCGAACGTCGTCCAGATGCAGGCGGAATTGTCGCGCGCAAACGACGATTACAAGCGCCGCCGCGGCGCCGCCGCGCAAGGCGCGATCTCGGGCGAAGAGCTTGCCCATGCCGCCGATGCGGTGACGGTCGCCAAAGCGAACCTCGGCGTCGCGCAGGCGCAGGCCGCGCAGTCGCAGACGACGGTGCAGGGCACCCAGGTGGAGACCGGTCCGGCCGTGCTCACCGCGATCGCCGCCTATCGCCGCGCCGCGATCATCCTGACCCACATGCACCTCAGCGCGCCGATCGAGGGTGTCGTTGCGCAACGCACCGTCCAGCTCGGTCAGCAGGTCGCCGCCGGTACGCCGCTGATGGCGGTCGTGCCGCTCGATCGCGCGTGGATCGATGCCAATTTCCGCGAGACCCAGCTGCGCGATCTGCGCATCGGCCAGGCGACGACGGTGAAGGCCGACATTTATGGCAGCGGCGTCGTCTACCATGGCCGTGTCATCGGCATCGGCGCCGGATCGGGCAGTGCGTTCGCGCTGCTGCCGCCGCAGAATGCCAGCGGCAATTGGATCAAGATCGTCCAGCGCGTTCCGGTCCGGATCGGGCTCGATCCGAAGGAACTCGCCGAAAATCCGCTGCGTATCGGCCTGTCCGTGAAAGTCACGGTCGATACCGCCGACAAGGGCGGCCCGCGTTTGGGCTCGCCCGGCGCGCAGCCCTACACCGGCACATTGAACGACCAGACCACGCCCGCAACCGAAGCGCGCATCCGGCAGATCATCGCGGAAAACCGCTGATGGCCATGCCCCCGCAGGAAAGCGGGCCGGCGCCGCTCAAGGGACTGGCGCTCGTGGCCGTTACGATCGCGCTGGCGCTGGGCACCTTCATGCAGGTGCTGGACTCGACGATCGCCAACGTCTCGTTGCCCACGATCGCGGGCAACCTCGGTGTAAGCTCCGATCAATCGACCTGGGTGATCACCGCCTTTGCCGTGGCGAACGGTGCTTGCGTACCCCTGACCGGCTGGCTGATGGGCCGCTTCGGCGTGGTGCGCGTCTTCGTCCTATCGGTGCTCGCTTTCACGGCCGCGTCTCTGTTCTGCGGCATCGCCTGGAATATCACCTCGCTGATCGTCTTCCGCATCATCCAGGGCGGCGTTTCGGGGCCGATGATTCCCGGGAGCCAGGCGCTGCTGATGTCGGTCTTTCCGCCCGAGAAGCGCGCTACCGGCCTCGGCATCTGGTCGATGACCACGCTGATCGCGCCGATCTTCGGGCCGGTGATGGGCGGTTATATCTCCGACAATTATCATTGGGGCTGGATTTTCCTGATCAACGTTCCCGTCGGTCTGCTCTGCGCCGTCATTGTCTGGCAGTGCCTCGGCAAGCGCGACACGCCGACCCGCAAGCTGCCGATCGACAAGATGGGCGTGGTCCTGCTGTTCCTCTGGGTCGGCGCATTGCAGGTGATGCTCGATCTTGGCAAAGATCGTGACTGGTTCCAGTCGCCGATGATCGTGATGCTCACCATCACCGCGATCATCGCCTTCCTCGCGTGGATCATCTGGGAGCTGACCGAGAAATACCCCGTCGTCGATCTGACGTTGTTCAAGAGCCGCAATTATCTGCTCGGCACCCTGTCCTTCTGTCTCGGTTACGCTTTCTTCTTCGGCAACAATCTGCTGCTGCCGCTCTGGTTGCAGACCCAGCTCGGCTACACGGCGACGTGGGCGGGGCTCGTCTCGGCGCCGACCGGCGTCGTCGCGGTGCTGTTGACCCCAATCGCGGCGCGGCTTTCCTCGAAGATCGATGGACGCATCCTCGCGACGGTGGCGCTGCTCGCCTTCGCGCTGAGCTTCTACCTGCGTTCGCTGTTGACGACCTCCGCCAGTTTCTGGGCTCTTACGATCCCGCTGATGGTGCAGGGCGTGGCGATGGCGACCTTCTTCATGGGGCTGGTCGGTATCTCGCTCGACGGGATCAAGCCGGAGCGGATGCCGTCCGCCGCAGGGATGCAGAATTTCTGTCGCATCACCGCCGGCAGTTTCGCCGCCTCGATCGTCACCACCGTATGGGATCGCCGTGAGACGCTGCACCAGAGCCGGCTGGTGGAGGCGGTTGGTCATGGCGCACCGCTTCAGCACACGATGGCGTCGATGCAGGCGGGCGGACTGACCCAGGGGCAGGCGACCGGCGCGATCATGCACGAGCTGATCGGGCAGGCCTATCTGCTCGCCTCGACCGATATCTTCCGCTTTTCGGCGTGGGCCTGTTTGATCCTGAGCGCCTCCGTATGGCTGGCCAAGCGTCCTAAGCCCCTATCGGGGCCGGTTGCGGCCGACTGACGCGTTCGCGCGTTGATCAGGAACAATTCAGGTCGGCCGTACCAGACGCTCGACCAGGAGAATGACGATGCGCAACACCGCCCTGATTTTCGCCGCCGCCCTGTTGGCCGTCCCTGCAATCGCCAGGGAGCATGTCGACCGGGTCGATCCCAAGGGTGAGGCCGCGCTCGTCAAGCTGATCGGCGATCGCGTTCCCGGCAAGCCGCAGAGTTGCATCCAGCTGCGCGACATCAACAACAGCCATGTCATCGATCACACCGCGATCGTCTATGAGGTCGGCAGCCGGCTCTACGTCAACCGCCCGCAGATCGGCGCCGAGTCGCTGGACGACGACGACATCCTCGTCACCGATACGCACACCGATTCGCTGTGCCGGATCGACACCGTGAAGCTGGTCGATCGCGTCGGCCATTTCGAGCGCGGCTTCGTCGGGCTCGGCGACTTCATTCCCTATTCGCGGGTAAAGACGCCCAAATAATCGCCTATTTCGATCGAGCGGGCGGATTGGCGCCGAGCTCGATCAGCAGCTGGGTCAGCATGTAGAGGCGCGGCGTCACCGTCCTCAGATCGAGGAATTCGCGTGTGCTGTGGAAACCGCCGCCGACCGGGCCGAGCCCGTCGAGCGCCGGCACCCCGGCCTGCGCCGCCATCGCCGATTCCGATGCGCCGCCGTTGCCCGCAAAGGTGATCGTCCGCCCGGTCGCGGCATAGATGCGCTTGGCCCGCTCGGCGAGCGCCATCGTCGCCGCATTGCCGTCGAGCGGCGGGTAGGAGGAGGACGTCACCACCTCGACCTTCGTATCGGGCACGATCGTCGTCTTGGCTGCTTCCTGGAAGGCGGCGATGATCGGATCGAGCTGCTCCATCTTGCGGATGCGGATGTTGATGTCGGCCGCCGCCAGATCGGGGATGACGTTGGCGCGGTCGCCGGATTTCAGCGTCGTCAGGTTGACGGTGATGCCGTCGCCGGTCTGCGGGAATTTGTGGACCGTTTCGAGCTGGTGGATCAGCTCGATCGCGGCGTTGCGGCCGTCCTGCGGCGAGACTCCGGCATGCGCGGCGCGGCCATGCACGACGATCTTGATCCCGCTCGAACCCTTGCGCCAGACGGTCAGCGCATCGGGGGCGTCGCCCGGCTCCATGTTGAGCTCGACATCGGCGTCTTTCAGCAATTTGCCGATCAGCCCGCGTGTGCCCGGCGAGCCCATCTCCTCGCTCGTCTCGATCAGCAGGGTGATGCTCTTGTAGCCGGTCTGCTTGAGGTCGTGGAGCAGCTTGAGCGCGGTCACCGCCTCGATCACGCCGCCCTTCTCGTCCGAAACGCCGGGGCCGGTGACATGATCGCCGTCGATCTTGAACGACCAATTGGCGACGGTGCCGGGGCCGAACACGGTGTCGATATGCGCGATCAGCAGCAGGCGGCCCTTGCCGGTGCCCGAGAGGCGCGCGATCATATTGTCGCCGAGACCGGGGGCTTCGGCCGGCACCATCTCGATCGTCGCGCCGATCGCCTTTAGTTCACCGGCGAGGATCGCCTGGATCTTGTTCGCGCCGCCCGCATCGCCGGTGCCGGAATCGATATCGACGATGCGCTCGAGGAGATCGAGTTGCGCCGGCCGCGCCGCCTCGGCCGCCTTCAATAGCTGCGCCGCCGGGGGTGCAGCGAGCGCCGGGGCGGAGGCCAGCAGGAGGAGACCGAACGGCAGCGCTTTCTTCATCGAAACCCTCGCGAAAAACGGCGGAGACCCGACATGCACGGCGCGGCGGGGATTTGCGACAAGATTCGGCGAGCGCGGGAGGCGGGGAAATCGGCGCCGCCGCTTTACTTACCGGGTCCGATTTGCTTTTCGCTACCGTGGGGTGTCTCGGGGCGATCTCGATTCCGTTGAGGGTGTATTCATGAGCTCAGCCGCCGGGATCGAAGCCATTCGCGGCCAGGTCGAGCAATTCCATCTGGAATTGGGCGTCGAGGGTTGGGCGGTGAACAATGCCGAGCCCGGCACCCCCGTCGTGATCGAGATTTTCGCGGGTGCCGATCGTGTCGGCGAAGGCGTCGCCGATCGGTTGCGCGAGGATGTCGGCCAGGCGCTCAACGTCTCGCCCAACGCCGGTTTCCGCTTCGACAGCGCGGCGCTCAGCGAGCTGCGTACCCTCGTCAACGGCGGCTGGCTCGGCAAGATCGAGGTGCGCGCGGTCGGCGCCGACGTGCCTTTGTTCGAGGTCGACAGCGAAGCGGTGCAGACCTCGCAGGGCCTTGAACCCGAAGCGGTGAGCGGCATCGAATATGATCTGCTCGCCCGGCTCGGCATGCTGCGCGGCGATGCGTCGCGTTCACGATCGCGCGCGCTGCGGCCGGTGAGCGAGAACAGCCGCGGCTTCATCGAAAGCTTCGCGATCGACGAGGGCGGGTTGGTCTGGGTGGTCGGCTGGATGCGGCGCGATGCGCTGGCCGATCGCCCGGTCGTCATCCTCGATCAGATCAAGACGCCGGCGGGTTTCGCCTATGCGCTGATCCCGCGCGAGGATCTGCCATCGGATGCGACCGGCTTCATCGGCGTATTGCGCACCGAATGGCGCCCCTCGCCCACCTCGCGCCCGTTCTTCTTCATCAGCGGCGACGACCAGACCTATCTCGAAACATTGATGCCGATCAACGTGCTGACCAAGCCGGCGTTGATCGAGCATTGCCGCGATCGCTGGGTCGCCGCGCAGGCCGGCCACGCGACGGCGCTGGTTCGTCTGCTCCAGCATGCCGAAAGCTGGACCCCGCTGCCCGAGCATTTCGTCGCCGAGCGCGCCGCGATCGAAGAAGTCCTGTTCCTCGCCAATTTCGGCGCCTTCGTCACCGGCTGGGCGGTGAGCCCGACCAAGGAGGTCGATCGGCTGCTGATCCGGCTCGGCGGCAACGTGCTGATGGCCGATCCCGGCGCCACCGTGCGGCAGGCGCGTCCCGATCTCGACAATATCTACCCCGGCGCCGATCAGATGCTGGAGACCGCCGGCTTCACCGCCGTCTTCCCCGGCGCGCTTGACGAGGGGCTGCTCGCCGATGCGATGCTGAAGATCCTCTACCGCGACGGCACGTCGAGCAACCACCCGATCCCGCCGGGCAAGGTCCGCAAGCTGGGCGCGGCGGCGAGCCTGGAACGGATGCTGCGGCTGTTTCCTTCCGTGGCGGCCGAGCCTTTCTTCCCCCGGCTCGCGAACGCCGTGCGGCAGATGTACGCGGCGCGGGCGGCGGTGATCCGCCCGCTGGTGCCGACCCAAACCGACAAGGCTTTGGTGTTCGCCGTGGCGTCGAGCCGATCGGACATCTTCCTGCTGTTCGATCGGATCGTGAAGGAAGCCGAGCGCCTGCCGAGCGATTATGGCATCGTCCTGCTGGCCGAGCAGGACGCCAACCGCGGTGCGACCGTCCAGTTGGTCAATGCGATCCGCAAACGGCTGAACCGGCCGTGCGGCTTGTATTTCGTCGAGGATGTCAGTGCCGCCGCTTATGCGCTGCCGGCGTTGCTCGAGGCGGTCGGCGCGCGCACATTCCTGTTCGTTGGTGCCCATATCGCGCTGAACCAGACCGGTTGGGATGCGGCCACGCGCCTGAACGATCGCCTGACCTTTCTGGAGGTGAGCGATCCTGCGATCCCTGAGGATCCGAACCGCGGGCCGAGCTTCGATTGCTTTGCCTGGTCTTCGGCCGGCTGGTCGGGCTGGCTGGCCGAGCAACCGTTCCTGCTCGGCGGGGCGGGGGCCGTGCCGCCTTCCGAAAGGCTGGTCGCGGGGGCACGCCAGGTGCCCGTCGCGGCCGATCGCAGTCATCTCTTCGCGCCCACGCCCTTCGTGACGGCGGTCAACCAGGCGGGCGCATTATCGTGAGCAGCATGTTCGGTCGGGCCGCGAACCCGCGTGTCGCCATCGTCAGCCACAGCCATCCTTCCATATCCAAGGGTGGTGCGGAGATCGCCGCCTACACGCTCTTCCGGGGTTTGCGCGCACTCGGGCGCGAGGCGATCTTCGTCGGTGCCGCACCGAACAGCGCGCGCGCCGAGGTCGAACTCGGGCCGAACGAACATGCCCTGTTCTACGATGGCGACATCTACGATCATTTTTACCAGATCGGTGCGCCGAACGTCGGCCCCGAACTGGTCGAGATCCTGCGGCGCGAGCAGATCGGGCTGACGAGCTTCCACCATTTCTTCCGGATGGGCCTGTCGGCGGTGCGCGAGGTCGCGGCGATCATGCCGACGACGATGACGCTGCACGAATTCCTCGCCATCTGCCATCACCACGGCCAGATGATTACCCGCCCGGCGCAATTGCTGTGCGACCGCGCCACCCCGCGCGCCTGCAACACCTGCTACCCCGAATTCACCCGGCAGCAGTTCGCGCTCCGGCGGCAGAACTTTCTCGATACATTCGCCGGCATCTCGGCGTTCGTCTCGCCGAGCCAGTTCCTTGCCGATCGCTTCGCCGATTGGGGCCTGCCGGGCGATCGGATCGCGGTGATCGAGAATGGGCTTTCGAACATTCGGCCGGGCGTCGAGCGCCAGCGCGGCGAGAATCACCTCTGGAACTTCGGATTCTTCGGCCAGATCAATCCTTTCAAGGGTCTCGATGTGCTGCTCGAAGCCTGCGAGCTGATCGATCGCGATCCCGATCTCGCCGCGATGGTGCGGATCCGCATCCACGGCAATTTCGTCGGCCAGGGCGCCGATTTCATCGAGCGCTTCCAGACGACGGTGAAGCAATATCCGTTCGTCACCTACTCCGGACCTTACGATAATGCCTCGGTCTCGCGGTTGATGGGCGCCTGCGATTATGTCGTCGTGCCGAGCCGCTGGTGGGAGAATTCGCCGGTCGTGATCCAGGAGGCCTATGCCGCCGGCCGTCCGGTGATCTGCACCGGTATCGGCGGCATGGCCGAGAAGGTCGTCGATGGCGTGACCGGCCTGCATTTCGAACTGGGCGACGCGGTCGATCTGGTCGGCGCGATCCGTCACGCCGCGCAGGGCGAGGTGTTCGACGCGTTGAAGGCCGGCATCCGTCCCCCCGCCGATCTGGCCGGCATGGCGCGGCAATATCTCTCTCTGTTCGATAGCCTCGCCTGATCGACCATTTATCTTCGTAAATTATTGCAACGGCGAAGAGACATACGGTATCGCTCGCCGCGGGGCAGGCGAGCGTGAGGGAACGACGTGATCAGGGGGGCGATCGATTACGCCGATCAGCGGCGCGTGGGCGGCTGGATTTATTCGGATGTCGCTCCCGTAGGCGGACGAACCGTATTGGCGTTTCTCGACAGGAATTGCGTCGGCGCCGGCGGGCTCGATGTTTTTCGGCAGGATTTGGCTGACGCGGGTCTCGGTGATGGGATCGTCGGTTTCAACTTCGACGTCGGTGCTTCGGAAGATGATATCGGCCGGGTAACAATTCGGCTGGAGGGCAGCGACTTCTGCCTGATCCAGCAGCAGGCGCGTATCGAGGCCGATAGCCTGGCGTCCAAATTGCGGGCGAAGAAGCAGCTCGCGATCACCGATATCGAATGGATGCAGGCCCGGGGCTGGCTGGGCTCGCCCGAATATGATTTCCTCACCTTCGTCACCAATATCGGGCTCTACGATCTCCCGCTGAATGCGCGCGGCGCGGCGTTGGCACCCGAGGCTGCGGCGAAGCGGTTCCTCGAACTTTATGCGCAGGGTCCGCTGGAGGTGAGTGCCGAAACCATGTCGCCCGATGAGTTGGCGGCGCGCCGGCTGGAATTGATGGCCGATCTCAAGGTGCCGGTCGTCGCGATCCACGGCGAGGGTGGCGCATTGTCGCTGTTGGAAGGCTCCAATCAGGACGAGGATTTCCTACGGACCAAGGATATGCTCGGCGCGGTCCAGCACGATTGCCGCGCGGGGCAATTGCTGTTCCTCGACCTGCGCACCCAGGTGCAGGGGCTCGGCGGCGGCGCGGTGACGGTTTACCTGCCGCGTTGAAACGGCTTCCCGGTGAGGGGCTTTACGAAACCGCAGGTTCGGGCTTTTTCACGCCCCACAGCTTGAGCGCGGCACCGGCGGCAGGACCTGCGGAAATCACGGTCGACAGATCGAGCAACAGCAGACGATCGGGCGCGATCGCGAACGCCGTTTCGGATGCCATATCGGCCCCGTCGACGCCGGTCTTGGTGACGAGGATCTCACCCTTCGCCTCGGCCCGAACGGCGACGATGGTCGAGGCGAAGGCTTCGGCCAGCGTCGAACGGAGCGCGATCAATTCCGCCACATCGGCAACCGCAACCTCGGTCAGCGCAACCTCATCCTGGGCGATCAGGCCGAGATAGGCTGCCGCGACCGGTTCCGCCGGCGCGATCCCGCCGCCTTCCGATTTCGGCTGACGCAGCGAGCGTTCGTAACCGCCCGTGGCGCCGAGCAGCTTCAGATAATCATAGTCCTCCTGGGTCAGCCATCCCTGGCCGAGCATCCATTCGATCGAGCTCGGCGATTTGGCCGAGGAGGTTATGGCGCCCGCCGCATTCTTGTTGGCGATCGATGCGCTGTTTTGAACGAGTTGGAGATCGCTCCCCTCGATCCGGACGGTCACCCGCGGCCGATCGTCGACCGGGACCCGCGCGATGCCGAAGTTGAAGCCGACATAACCGTCGCCCAACCCGGCGCCGGCCAGATCCTCGCGATATTGTTCGACCTTGCCGGCGCCGATGCATTCGCCATCGAGGAAGGCCAGCACCGTCTTGGTCTTGGTCGAGCCCTCGTCGCTGAACAGCCAGCCGCCCACGCGGTCACTGGCGATATGATCGATCGCTCCACGAATCATCGAACGCACCCCATCTTTCGCACACCCCGAATCCCTTCGCCGCGCCCGGAACCGACGCCCGACACGATCGAAAAAATAAGCCAATCTACCAAACGCATTGCCGGTCCGGGACCCGCTGCACTGCAACACTTGTGTGCGTCGCAAGGTTGCGCGTTGCAACCGCGTTCGTCCTCGATCCGTCATTTTTGGCGCGGAATGGGCTGATATTTCCGCATAAAGATTTGAACTGTCGGGTTTCGCCGGCCTGGCGGCCGACCGGCATGGACTCTACGGGGCAGCGATCGGCGCCGAGTTGCGGTTAGTCCTGGTCGGCCATCCCGTCCTCGTGCGCCATCCAGTGGACGAAGCGGTGGAGGGGATACATGGCATCGTGCGGGTTCCTATCGCTCGCTGGGTTGCGGGCATGCGCCCCGGATCTGCCAAGCTTGGAGCGTGGGTCATTCCCTATCGACCGATGCGCGAGACGCATCGGCCGTTAAAGGTCCGGGTAGCCAATGCACCGCGTAAACGCATTGGCTCATTCACGAATAATCACCTGATTAACTGTGCTGGAAAACAGAAAATATTCCTTACAAACTTTTCTTACCCAGAAGAACCGCAGTGGCTGTATAGCGCCATCGCAAAAGTATCCGAAAATAGAAAATATATACTATCACCCTGATGATAAGAACCGACCCACGTTCGATATTGCTTACGTTTATCGAGCAAGCATGGGTTACCTTTTCACTTGGTCCTACCCGATGTTGCTCCTTATAGAGTTCGTTCAAAGGAATCAAAGCTGTGTTTTGGACGTAAATTGCCGATTGCGGCTTTTTCAAATAAAGTCTAAAAAACGGATTTTTCGCTTTTACCTCGGCATCGGCGCAAACGGCTTGCAATGCGCTATCAATCGACACATGTTCGCTCGTGGCAACGAGCGCTGCATAGTCTATGCGCTTTGAGAATATCGCAGCATTCAGCGCCGATACTTTAACTATGACTAACTCATCACTCACATTTTCAGCAGATATCTCCAAAGCGAGATATGACCGAACCAGCAAACAGAAATTCCAGGCAAGAGCCAGAATTCCCGAATAAGCACCAATGGACTTCAGAAATGGAATTAACATATTATTTATCTGACAATATATAAGATATTAAGATAAGCAACAAAGACAATACTATAAGAGCAGCGCCGAAAAATATCGATATCGTTCCCGATAAAATCCTATCGGCATGAAGGGTAGAAAATCCGTGGTAGATAAGTACACTACCGCCGATTGCCGTGAATGAAAAAAACGTCACAAGAATCTTGCGATCTCGCCGCGTGATCATGCCGCTGGACATAGTCATCCTCCGCGCAATACCGGACCGAACATTCCATTAGACGCCGATCCGAGCACCTCAT
>CAXTMT010000071.1:0-12014 GCA_964245355.1 uncultured Sphingomonadaceae bacterium | reverse complement strand
GGCCGAAACCCCGCCTCCGCCAGGATCAGCGCCGCGAAGAGGCCGCAAGGCCCCGTGCCGATCACCACCGGCCGAGGCGTCCCCTCACCCGCCCGCGCCACGAAGCGATAGGCGGTATCGGGAGTCGGCCGCACGTGCGGGTCATCGGCAAAGCGCGCCAAAATGCTCGCCTCGTCGCGCACCTCGACATCGACCGAATAAACCCAGAGGATCGCACTCTTCCGCCGCGCATCATGCGCCCGCCGCGCGATGCTGTGGTCGAGCAGATCGGCAGGCGCGATCGCCAACCGCTCGACGATCGCGCGCTCGATCGCAGCCGGATCATGATCGAGCGGCAGTTTCAGATCGGATATGCGAAGCATGACGCGGCTTAGTCTCGGCGCGCTGGCAACTCCAGAGTAAGGGCAGGTTTAGCGCTGGAAGGCGAAAATGGTGGACGCACTTGGGCTCGAACCAAGGACCCGCTGATTAAGAGCGAACCAAATAGGTTTCAGAAAGTTTCACCACGTCTTGATTTCAATAACTTACGTGCCATGCTGTCCCACTCAAACCCACGGTATTTCGGCCAAATGCTACCTAAGGTAGCACCCGAGTTACCTAGCAATGAGAGGAGATCAGATGGTCGCGGGATTAGCCAAGGCTGCATCGAAGCCTCCCCCCGCGCTCAGGAGCAGCGTGCTCTTGACCGAGGCGAAGATACAAGCGTTCAGGCCGCCCGAGGCTGGCCAAGTCGAAATTTGCGATACGCTGGTGCCAGGCCTGCGCATCCGCATCGGTGTATCGGGTGCGAAAAGCTTCGTCTTGCGCAAGCGCGTTGCGGGCAAGTACCGCAACATCACGCTAGGTCGATATTCGGAACGGCTGTCACTTTCCGAGGCGCGCAAGAAGTCGCGGCAAATCTTGTCGGATGTCGAGTTCAAGGCCGATCCCGTCGTGAGCTTGCCCAAGCCTCAGAAACGGAGAGCTGACGGTTATACGGTCAACGCGCTGTGGCCGGGCTACAAGAAGGCCAAGGCCGAACTGCGCAAGATCGGGGAGATCGAGCGCGTTTTCAAACGCCACATCTTGCCCGAGTTCGGCGACCGTGCGGCAGACGGGATCACGCGCAGCGAGATCACACGGTTCATCGACAAGATTGCGGAACGCACGCCAGTCATGGCGCGTATACTGGACGGGAGGGAGTAGCTTCATCCTCGGCATCCTCGGCACGCTGTCCATCTTGCATTTTGTCGGCTGAGGCTGCGAAGCTGCGACAATCGCCAATGCCTTGCCCGTATGGCGTCACTTGACGCCGAACATCACTCGGATTATCTAGCGCCATGAAGATCAGGAACGTGATCCATAAAGGGTTGCGGCGGTTCATCGAGGATGACGACGCCAGCGGGTTGCAGCCCGCCGTCGTCACCAAGGTGCAGCGCATCGTTTCCTTCCTCCAGGACATGGAGCGTGAGGAGGAGCTGCGCACCGTGCCTAGCTGGAAAGCGCACATGCTGACCGGCGACCGCAAGGGAACGTGGAGCCTTTTCGTCACCAAGAACTGGCGGATGACGTTTCGGATCGATCGCGAGGAAATCGAGATCATCGACCTCGATTACGAAGATTACCACTAGGAGATGGCCATGAGCGCGATTGCAGGCATCCGCATGAAGAACCCGGCCCATCCGGGCGGCTTCGTGAAGTCCGAGATCATCGAGCCGCTGGGCCTGTCGGTGACGGCGGCGGCGCAGGTGCTAGGCGTCACCCGCGCGACGCTTTCGACCTTGCTCAACGAGCATTCGCAGCTTTCGTCCGAAATGGCATTGCGCGTCGAAAAGGCGTTCGGCGTGTCGATGGACACGCTGATGCGGATGCAGAACAGTTATGACATTGCGCAGGCTCGCAAGCGCGAGGGCGAGATCAAAGTCGCGCCGTTCAAGGGGCTGCCGACAAACTCTCGTCCATCGGTTGCGATCTAAAACAGTCCGACAAGGGACACTGAATGCCGCGCATTTTCGACAATATAGATAACGATCTTTTGCCAGAGCTGAGCAAGGTCTTGTCCGTTTCGGAGCGAGCCGATTTTTGCGTTGGCTACTTCAATTTGCGTGGTTGGCGCCGCATCGACGAACATATAGAAAGTTGGTCGGGGCTTGAGGGTAGTGCCTGCCGCCTTCTTGTGGGCATGCATAAATCTCCAGAGAGAGATTTGCGGGAAAAGCTCGCCACTGCGTATCACGACGACGGCATCGATAATGCCCGCGCGCTTGAGTTGAAGAAGGAACTTGCTGAAGAGTTTCGGGCGCAATTGGCGATCGGAGCGCCCACAAACGGTGATGAGGCCGGATTGCGACGCCTGGCCCGTCAAATTAGGGCCAAAAAGGTTGTCGTGAAACTTTTCCTTAAGCACCCGCTGCATGCCAAGCTCTACCTCTTGCATCGCTCCGATCCGATCAATCCGAAGGTTGGCTTTGTCGGCAGCAGCAATCTTACTTTTGCTGGCCTCTCGCTTCAGGGCGAGCTGAACGTCGATGTGATGGACCATGATGCGTGCGACAAGTTGGCGCTGTGGTTTAATAATCGCTGGAATGACCGTTGGTGCATCGACATTTCCGAAGAGCTGGCGACGATCATAGAGGAGAGCTGGGCCGGTGAGGCACTTGTCAAACCCTACCACGTCTATTTGAAGATCGCTTATCACCTTGCGCAAGAGGCGCGTCTTGGCCAGTCGGAGTTTCGCATACCCCACATCTTCGGCGACAAGCTATTCGATTTTCAAACCAGTGCTGTGAAGGTGGCGGCGCATCACCTCAACAAGCGGGGTGGCGTTGTGATTGGGGATGTCGTCGGCCTTGGAAAGTCGATCATGGCGTCTGCGCTCCTTAAAATCGTTGAAGAGGTCGATGGGCGGAGCCTAATTATTTGTCCTAAGAACCTTCTCGATATGTGGCACGATTACGTAGAAACCTACGAACTGAACGCCAAGATCGTTTCGCTTTCGCGTGTGGAATCCGAACTAAAGGAATTGAAACGGTATCGCACCGTCCTGATCGACGAGAGTCATAATCTCAGGAACCGGGAAGGCAAACGATATAAGGCTATCGAGGATTATGTCCGTTCCAATGACAGCCAGTGCGTCTTGCTGTCAGCTACACCCTACAACAAATCCTTCATCGACCTTTCGTCACAGCTTCGCCTGTTTATCGAGGACGATCAGGACATCGGCGTTCGTCCAGAGGCGATGATCCGCGCGATCGGCGGCGAAACCGAATTTGTCCGTAAGCACCAGTGCTCGGTGCGCTCGCTTCCCGCGTTCGAGAAGAGCGATCAGACAGACGATTGGCGCGAGTTGATGCGTCTTTACATGATCCGCCGCACGCGGGGATTCATTCTGCAAAATTACGCCGAAACCGATCAGGCCAATGGACGCAAATACATCACGTTTGCCGATGGCACGCGATCCTACTTTCCGGTGCGGCAGCCCAAATCGGTAAAGTTCACGATCAACGACAATGACCCCGGCGATCCTTACGCGAAAGCCTATTCGGATACGGTTGTGTCGGCGGTCGATGGACTGAAACTGCCTCGCTACGGACTAGCCAACTATCTGGCCGCCGATCCAGCGCATCCGCCGACCGCCGAGGAAGGCCGTGTCATGGACGGGCTTGGGCGCGCAGGTATCCGGTTAATGGGCTTCTGCCGAACCAATCTCTTCAAGCGGCTGGAGAGCGGAGGTCCCGCCTTCATTCAGTCGATTGAACGCCACGTCATGCGTAATCTCGTCTATCTTCATGCCCTTGAAAATGACCTGCCAGTTCCGATTGGAACGCAGGACGCCGAATTGCTCGATTTGACCGATGAGGACGCTGATTCGGAGGCCGCTGGCACGCTCTTTGAAAACGGCGAGTTTACCGCAGGCGAGGGAGAAGCGACCATCGCTTCGACCGAGATTGATCGCCTGAAAGCCCAAGCCGCGCACATCTACGGCATTTACACTCACGCAAAAGCGCGGCGCTTCAAATGGCTGAAGGCGGGCCTGTTTCGGCGCTCGCTTCAGAGCGACCTATTGGCCGACGTGGACGCATTGCGCGAAGTCCTTCGTCATTGCGGGGTGTGGGAGGAAAGCCGCGACACCAAACTCCGCGCACTCATCGGCCTTGTTCGCATTGATCATCCGAACGAAAAAATCCTGATCTTCACGCAGTTTGCCGATACGGCCCGCTATCTAGACGCGGCGCTCAGAAAAGCGGGCGTCACCGCTGTCACCGCCGTCACTGGCCAATCGGAAAGCCCGACACGGCTGGCGTGGCGTTTCAGCCCGATATCCAACAAGAAAGAGGAGTTGGCCGAGGCCGAGGGCGAGCTTCGCATCTTAATTGCCACCGATGTTCTGTCCGAAGGCCAGAACCTTCAGGATTGCGCCACGATCGTGAATTTCGATTTGCCGTGGGCGATCATCCGCTTGATCCAACGTGCCGGCCGCGTCGACCGGATCGGGCAGCAGGCCGACACGATCAACTGCTATTCCTTTCTTCCAGCCGATGGCGTCGAGCGGATCATCCGGCTTCGCGCTCGCGTGCGTGATCGGTTGAAGGAGAATCAGGAAGTCGTTGGGTCCGACGAAGCCTTCTTCGAGGATGACGATCACAAAAACCCGATCCAAGACCTGTATAGCGAAAAGTCGGGCGTGCTCGATGGCGAGGATGACGGCGAGGTCGATCTCGCCTCCTACGCCTTCCAGATTTGGCAGAACGCGATCAAGGACAATCCCAAGCTGCAAAAGACGGTCGAGGATATGCCCGACGTGGTGTTCGCCACGAAAGCGACACCGCCGCTTGCCGACGCGAAAGAAGGCGCGCTCGTTTATATCCGGACGCCCGATGACAATGACGCGCTGGCGTGGATGGGCCGGGATGGTGAGATCCTTACGCAATCTCCGCTCGCCATTCTGCGCGCCGCCGAATGCGCGCCCGATGAACCCGCGCTGGAACGCACCGAGTTCCATCACGAGATCGTCCGGGCGGGTGTCGAGCATCTCATGCAGGAGGAGCGCACCACCCACGGCGCGCTTGGCCGCCCGTCTGGCGCGCGCTTCAAAACCTATGATCGGCTGAAACGCTGGGTCGCGGAGCAGGGCAACGCGCGCAGCTTGTTCGTCACCGAGAATTTCGTCCGCGACGTCGAAAAGGCGATGGGCGATATTTACGAATTCCCGCTGTTCCAATCGACTATCGACGCGCTCAATCGCCAGCTCAAATCGGGGATCAGCGATACCAAGCTCGCCGAGATGGTGATCGCCCTCCGCGAGGATGGGCGCTTGTGCATGAAGCAGGACAAGGACGATACGCAGCATGACATGCGGATCATCTGTTCGATGGGCCTGAAAGGGTAATCATGGCCATCGACAAGACCGGCGTTGCCGCCCTGCTACGGGCGTTCGACTTGCCCAAATTGTTCATCGAGGAACTTGGGTGCGACCGCCCGACATCGCGCCAGCCGGAACGCATCGACATCGCGGGCGTCGCCTACGACCTGAACCCGGTTGCTGAGAAGCGCGGCTTACGCGTGTTTCATTGCACCACCATCCCCGACCGCAACGTCCGGCAAAAGATCGAGCGCGAAATCACCAAGCGCGTCTTCGAGCATCTCATCATTTTCACCGACGCCACGAAGACCCGCCAAATCTGGCAATGGGTGGCGCGTGAAAAAGGCAAGCCCGACGCCTTCCGCGAACATCTGTGGCTGGCGAGCAGCGATCCCGAAGGGCTGATCCAGAAACTCGCCCATATCGCCTTTGCCTTGGACGAGGAGGAAAGCCTCACCCTTTCCGGTGTCACTCACCGGATGCGCGATGCGTTCGACCGCGAACGGATCACCAAGCGCTTTTACGAAGCCTTCAAGCAACAGCATGACAGCTTCCTGGGCTTCATCGAGGGTCTGGCGAGCGCGACCGACCGGCAATGGTATGCGTCGCTGATGCTCAATCGCCTGATGTTTGTCTATTTCATCCAGAAAAAGGCGTTTCTGGACGGTGACATAAACTATCTGAAGAACCGGCTCACCAGCGTCCGCGCCGCCAAGGGCGCCGATCAGTTCCACAGCTTCTACCGCGCCTTCCTGTTGAAACTTTTCCACGGCGGCCTTGCTACGCCCAGGGATGCGCGCGCCGTGGAAACGGCCAAGCTGCTCGGCAACATCCCCTATCTCAACGGCGGCCTGTTCGAGCCGCACGCGTTGGAAGCGGACGGCAACACCATCGCGATCGCCGACGCCGCCTTCGAGGGTGTGTTCAACTTCTTTGATCAATATGAATGGACGCTCGACACCCGCGCCATCGAGCGCGCTGACGGGCGTGAGATCAACCCGGACGTTCTCGGCCACATCTTCGAGAAGTACATCAACCAGAAGCAGATGGGCGCGTATTACACCAAGGAAGACATCACCGACTACATCACCAAGAATACCGTCATCCCCTGGCTGTTCCAGAATGCCGTGAGCCACGACAAGGTGGCGTTCGAGGCGGGCGGCGCGGTGTGGCGGATGCTGTCCGAAAATCCCGACGCCTATATCTACATGGCAGTAAAGCACGGCGCAGACCTGCCGCTGCCGGACCACATCACAGCCGGAGTTGACGACGTTGCGCAGCGCGGCGACTGGAACAGGACTGCCACGGCCGAACACGGCTTGCCGACCGAAATCTGGCGCGAGGTGGTCGCAAGGCGCGAACGGTATGAGGGCATCAAGGCCAAGGCGGCGGCGGGCGGGATCAGCTCGATCGAGGATTTCATCACCCTTAATCTCGACATCCGCCAGTTCGCGCGCGACGCGATCCAATATGCCGAAAGCCCCGACCTTGTCCGCGCGTTCTGGAAAGGCATTTCGGCGATCGAGGTGCTCGATCCCGCGTGCGGGTCGGGAGCGTTCCTGTTTGCCGCGCTCAATATCCTTTACGACCTATATGATGCCTGCCTGGAGCGGATGGAGCAATTCGTCGAATCCGCGCCGGACGGCAGTGGCCCGCGTCAGCTCTATTCCGATTTCCGCAGCGTTCTGGATCAGATCGAGCGCCACCCCAACCGACCCTATTTCATCTACAAATCGATCATCCTCGATAACCTTTACGGCGTCGATATCATGGATGAGGCGGTGGAGATTTGTAAGCTCCGCCTGTTTCTGAAACTCGCGTCCCAGCTTGAGCGTGCCGACCAGATCGAGCCGCTACCCGACATCGATTTCAATATCCGGGCCGGCAATTCTATTCTCGGGTTCCGAACAATCGAGGATGCGATCGAGAAGTCGAAGAAAGTGGGCTTGCAGTTCGACGACGCGCTAACTGACATCCAAAACAAATCTGACGATTTGGACAGTGCGTTGCGGAGTTTTCGACGTCAGCAAACGGAGCTTGGTGGTAGCATAACTTCGTTCGATAAGGCTGCTATTCAGGTGAAACTGGCAGCCCTAAAAGACCGATTAAACGATTGCTTCGTTGACCTCTACGCCCCCGCGTGCCGGAGGGGTGTGAACCTCTATCTTGGCGAGCAGATTGGATAGCCGCCCAATATCCGTTTCACTGGGTGATCGACTTTCATGATATAGTTGCGCATGGAGGATTTTCCGTGATTGTTGGAAATCCGCCGTATGTAGAAATCGATAAATCGAGTTCTCGCAAAGCACTTCTCGCCGAATACAAAACATGCTTGAATAATTGGAGTAGAGATGAAGACCTATATACACTTTTTGTTGAGCGTTCACTGTCTCTCTCTGATCCATCGAACGGAGCAATTGGATTAATTCTACCACTTTCTGTTGCGTTCTCGACCAAACGGCCGTTTGCTGCGCTCAGGACGAAAATTGCGGCCTCTGAGGGTGATTGGCATTGGTCGCACTTCGATCGGATTCCAAGCTCCTTGTTCGGAAATGACGTGCGAACTCGTTGCTCTGTCGGAATCTATCGCACCCCGAGGGACACGTTCAATCGCAGGTTTCTTACGACCTCACTGAAGCGGTGGAGCGTCGATGAACGGGAAACGCTTTTTGATGGCCTTGCCTACGCTTCATTTTCCGGCAGCATCAGTGACCGCATTCCCAAACTGGCAGATGACGCACAAGCGGAGGGATTGTTGTACCTTCAATCACTTAAACGCCCGTTAGGTCTTCAATTGGGCCGCGTCGTTTCCGCTAATGCGCTAATAGAAGCGGCCCCAACGTTTCCAAGCAAGTCGGTTTTTGTAGCCGGAACGGCATATAATTGGTTTCCCGCGTGGAGGTCGATTCCGACGACAACGGATGAGCGCGGTCGCGCCTCAGTTCCAGCCCGAGCGATCGGTTTTCAATTTGAGAATGAGGACGAAGCGAACGTGGTGTTCGCGTTATTGTGTAGTTCTCTTGGTTATTGGTGGTGGGCCGTCGCCTCAGATGGATTCAATCTGAAAAAATGGCTCGTAGAGTCATTCCCATTGGCACCAAGCGCGATCCCGCCGGAGCACCGCGCTCGCTTATCTGAGTTGGGCGCTCAGCTAAAATCCGATCTTGAGGGGAACTATGTCTACAAGGATAATCAGGGACGAAAGGGAAATTTCTATCTCCCGGCCTGTGAAGCAATCACTAAGCAGATAGACGAATTGATTGATTCCGCGTTGAGCGGAATCAATGCGAACTTTATTGGCAGCGTTCAAGACTTCAATTCTACTTTCTCGCGCGTTGACGACGGCAACTTGGAGAGCGATGCCGATTGAGCCGCCCTGCGCGCTAGGTGCTGCGGGAACTTCGGCCCGCGCGCCCGTTGCTTTTTTCTGTTCGCGGGCTTGCCCCGGCGACATCATCCTGAAAGCGCAGGATTGGGCGAATGCGCAGGGAGCGGTGAGCGCCCCGGTGATCGGGGGATTCCACACGCCCATCGAACGCGATGTGCTGCGCATCCTTCTGCGCGGCGGCGCGCCCGTCACCATCGTCCTTGCCCGAGCAGTGCAGGGCTATCGCGCGCCGCCCGCGATCAAGGCCGCCGTCGCAGCTGGTATGGCCCGGATCGTCAGTCCGTTCCCGCTTACCCAAACCCGCACCACCGCCGTCACCGCCGAAGCGCGTAACCGTCACATCCTTACCTTGTGCGAACACGTCCTGATCGCCCACGCCGCGCCGGGCGGCAAGACCGAGGCGCTCGCTAACGAAGCCGCTTCGCGCGGGCTGATCCTGCAGACCGTAAGCTCCTCAAACAACGCCAACCTTATCGCGCTGGGCGCTATAGCGATTTGAATGTATGATTCCGCGACGAACTGATTGAGGCCAAAGCTGTTCGAGCTTGACGGCGATAACATTTTCGACCACGTTTGAGGACGAAAATATTATCGAGGGCTTGGCAGATGATTCCGGCGCGCATCTATAACGAGGAATGGACGGTTGATGCTCGCCTGAGCGAGACGTTCGGCGTCACGCGCGAGCAGCTCATCCAGGTCGTTAAAGAGGTCGTCGGTGCCCGCGCCGATGCGGTCGAGAACGATCCGATCACCGCCGCCGGTCAATTCGCCTACATCCACGGGACACGGAACGTCCGCGCGCTGTTCCGCGCACGGGGCTGGAACCTGTTCCGGAAGGATAATATCGAACTCGTCAGGCATCCCGAGCGTGACCTCACGATCAGCTACCAGAGCGTCGATCTTGCCGCATCCGAGTCCTATTCGCCGTTGGCGATTTCCGGAAAAGGCGCGGGAGCCGAGCGCGCGATCGAGGAGGCGCAGCTTTCGCTGTTTTCGCCCGCCGAGTTGGAGCGTCCCGATCCGCGCGCGCTGGCCACGATCAATACCGGAATGTGGTTCTTTTGCGTCTCCGTGGTGGGCGAGGACGTTCGTGCCGAATTGTCGCTCGCCTCGGGCGTCAGCGGCGGCAATTTCTCGGGCTTCATCGAACGTATTTTCATCGTGAAGAAGGGCGAATGGGACAACATTCGGCTTGGCACCGGGCAGGACTCCGACGCCGTTGATTTCGAGCCGATCATCATTCGCAAGCAATAACGATGTTCAATGTTGAAAGGCTGGAGCTGGCGCGAAAACGGCGTCGGTGTACGGCAAGGATTCTTGCCGAACGGGCGGGCATTGCGCCCGTTACGCTTTCCCGCATCGTTCATAAGCAGCAGGTTCCCGATGAGAGCACCGTTGACGCGCTCGTCGCGGCGCTCGGCTTTGCGCGCGCGTTTTTCGAGCAGGACGATTTTGATCCGATCGATGCAAGCGCGGCCAGCTTCCGTAGCTTGACGGGCATGACCGCGCGCGAACGCGATGCGGCTTTGGCGGCGGGTTCGTTGGCGTTTGAAGTCATGGATTGGGTGAGTGAAAGGTTCACGTTGCCCGAGCCGGACATCCTTGACCTGGGGCATGAGCGCAACCCGGTCGCCGCCGCCCGCATGTTGCGCCAGCATTGGGCGATCGGCGAGAAGCCGATCGCCAACATGATCAAATTGCTGGAATCAAAGGGCGCTCGGGTGTTCTCGCTCGCCGAGGACACCAAGAATGTCGATGCTTTTTCGTGCTGGCGGAACAACGAGCCATACATTTTCTTGAACACCTTCAAATCGAGCGAACGCAGCCGTTTCGACGCAGCCCATGAGCTGGCCCATCTTGTGCTTCACAGACATGGTGGCCCGCAGGGACGTAAGGCGGAAACCGAAGCGAACAATTTTGCCTCTGCCTTCTTAATGCCCCAAGCCGATCTCGTTTCGACGATTCCCTACGTTTCGAGTGTCGATCAGATTATCCAGGCGAAGAAGCGCTGGGGAGTCGCCGCCGTCGCCTTGGCGTATCGCCTAAACAAGCTCGGGCTGATGACCGAATGGCAGTATATCCAGATCAACCGGCAATATCGTTCGTCCGAGCCGCAGGGACTTCCGCCCGAGCGTTCTACTGTGTGGCAAATGATTCTCACCGATCTATGGAAGGATGGGCTTTCGCGAGGCCATATCGCGCAACAATTGCTTCTTCCTGACGAGGAACTGGAAAACCTATTGTTTGGGCTCGTCGGCGACACCACACCGCCTGAAAGGCAGAACCCTGTGCTTCGGACAGTTTGATAGCGATCTGTGAGGCTGCCCTTCGGGCGACCCGCTCTATTCGCTGTCGCGAACCGGGCCTGTAGTCCCGGCCCATCCGGGTGACAATCGGGAGCGGAAAGGGAAGGGCGGCCGTAAAATGAGCGGGAGGGCGTAGGGACGCGCTCTCTCCCGCGCTACGCGCTCCTAAGGGCGCGGCGTTCTCGTGCTGACCCGCCGGCGCTCTCGCCTCTCTCCTTGCCGAACGGGCGGCGGGCGCGCGCTCGCTGCGACTGGCAGCGCTGCGGTTTGCGCAACAGCCTTGTCGTGCGCTCGGCTCGCCGCCACGCCGGTCGTCTGCGTCGCGCCGTTGCGAGGGTGCCATCCTTGAGCCGCGATGCGGCTGCGGGAGGCTGACGCCTCCGTTCTCGTGATTGTGTGGGAACGCCAAGGGCTTTGCCCTCTCGTTCCCAAAACCGAAATAGACGCCCCCGTGTGGCGGTCGCTGCGCGCCCGCTGGCCCGCGCCAGGGCATCGATTTCGGTTTTCCCTCCCCCTCCCATCCTCGCCGGAAGGCAGGCCGCATGCCGCAGGCAGTGCGGCTTTCAGCCGAAGGAAGGGTTGGGAAATGACCGATTTGCTTTTGCAGTATCGCGCGTGCGGAGCGGAGAGCCGCGACGATTATCTGCGGTGCGTAGCGCACGACAATGGTTTGCCGCTGGCGTGCGTCCGCAGGATTGCAGATCGCCTTGGCGAGCGCGAGGACTTCGGGGCGCTTGTCCTGATTTGCGAGACTCGCCAGTTTCGGGGCGCTGCCAAATGTCGGACGTGGGAGTAGATGGGCAGTCTCGAGATGTTTTCGGACACTTCGCGCGAAAAAATTATCGCTACCTAAATTGCTACCTACGGTGAAACAACGAGGGCAGCGCGGGCCAGCCTAAGCGGTAAGTTATTGTTTGTATTGTGGAAAATGGTGGACGCACTTGGGCTCGAACCAAGGACCCGCTGATTAAGAGTCAGC
>CAXTMT010000070.1:0-12103 GCA_964245355.1 uncultured Sphingomonadaceae bacterium | reverse complement strand
TATGGTGGGCGTGGCAAGGATTGAACTTGCGACCCCTGCGATGTCAACACAGTGCGAATTGCGCTTCCGATGGAGAAATAAGGCGTATCGAGGCTTAGCTTGCGAAAACACCTAGGGAACATCTGTGAAACACCTCGTAGATTCACGCAAGTTTCACGCAAGTCGGGTTAGGCAAGCTTCGTGCGGATTCAGGGCGCGCTTGAAGGGTGACAGCTCGGCGTCGGACGGCGCGAGGCTGCGAGACGGTCGCGGGTCTCGCTGGGATGAGCGACAAATAAACATCTGCTACCCGGTGTGCTTATCGCGTTATTTGAATCGAGCGGTATGAGAAAGCGAATACAGTTCTTTGGTGGCAGATTGCGCTTTTGTAAGCGCGTTGCCATCGCGAATATAACGGATGATTTTCACTGCGCACTCAACAGCCCGATCGCCCGTAAATACATTCCGTGCGTCATATTCTCCAGCACGATTACACGTCATCACTGCGCCTCGATAAGCGTAAACGAGGTGAAGCGCGCGAGTGTGGTATCGCAACTTCAAGTTCGTAGGGGCCAGGCGTAACTCAAGCCTGAACAGATCGTCTGCTGAATCCGGATTTGCGATTATTTCGATCAGCCTGGCCTCCTCGTCGGCGGCCGCGTTAGCGGTCATAAATAGGCCGCCGATGTCGGAAACTTCATAAAACCATTCATGAATGCTCATTTGCCGACTGGTATCAGTAGCCTCCAGCCCTTTGCCTGCGCGTTTAACCAAGTCGTTTGTCTGATCTGCGATCAAGGCACGTGCAGCGACCACGTCATCTCGGTACTTCTGGTTGAGCCCAACCTCGATCATCTCAGCAGCGGGTCGAATCACTGCTCGTCGACTATCGGCCCCATAGACGCGAACACGATCCGGATGTCCCGCCACCTCAGCCGCCTCGGCATTTCGAGAGTATCGGAGGATCGACCCGCCGACCTCGATCATAAGCTGAAAAATAGGCCGAATGTTACCGCTTCTGATAAACGGGGCCATGAACCCTGGCACAATTTTGGCCGCGTAGTTCTGCCCATGCGCCGCCACGCGGTGAACGTCGAACAGGTTCCAAATCAGCCGCTGCCGGGCGACGGTACGCACGAGATGCTCGGCTGAACGGTCGTCGGCAACCATTGCTAATTGCGTGCCCGCTGCCGCAAAATTTCCAAGGACAACGGTTTCGAACAGGGCAGGGTGCGACGCGCGCAGCGCCCAAAGCGCCGCGGCGTGTGTGTCTATGCTGCGAATTCCGTCCGGGCCGGCGAGGCTGCTCGTAGTGACCGACAGCGCCCGGTCGACATCCCGTTCATACTGCGGGCGAACATTGTTGACGACCAGTTTGGTCAGGAATTTGCGAAGCTCACCCTCGCTTTCGGGTAGGTCAGATGCGCAGAGGCGTTGATACGCCGGGAGGAGAAGGCCGGGCTGCAAGTGGCCAAGATCGTCTTGCCGAAGAGCGTACCCTACTCGAGATCCGACCGGCACCCCGCCATGGAGATGACCATCGACCCACTTGTCCAAAGCTTTCTGGAAAGTGGCTGGATCGAAGTAGCGGGATAGCCCCTTTTGAAAGAATGTGGCGACTGGCTGGACGCTTGCATGAAGCGCGGCAATTGCTTTAGCCTCAAGCTTCATCGCCGTCCTCCCGCTCGAGCGGTTTCAGAATCGCTGCGACCTCTTCGAGCAGCTCTTTGAAATCCTGCTCAAGTACGCGACGATCACTTTCATATTTACGCAGGCGCGCGATGTTGATCGAGCCCGTGGCCGCCATCTGTGACAAGGCGTGGCCCTCGGCTTCGAGTTCGACCGTACGCCGCTGTAATGCGGCCTCCTTATTCTGAATGCGATCCAGTTCGTCGATGATATCCATGGTCACTCCTTGATTACTCGTCTGCCGGCCAGAGTGGCGGCGAGGGTTGGTGTTGGAAGAGCGGGTGGCCGCAAGCTTGGAGCAGCCAATCGTGCGCCGCCTCGCGTGTTCGCGGCGAGGGCATTGTGAAAGCCGGGTCGAGCGCCGAATGGCACTCGGCTATCATCCGGATCAGATACCACTGACCGGCGGTTACCGACCGCCGTCGCCACGGGTGGTCGGGATTTTGAGCCGCGGCGCTGGCCTGCCATTCGACCACCAGCTTTCGGGCCTCCAAGACTTTCGTACGCCTGCCGGCATCCGAAACTCTTCAGGATACCGGACTGACCGGTTTGGAGCAGCAAATTACGTAAGCGGCCCTTCGTTTAAGCTCGGTTGGTCGGCGGCTATGCGTCCCAAAGACAGCCGTTCACTTTAATCTCCGGTGTTCCCGGAGCTGCCGTTCGGTCAGGAGAGCTCGACGTTCGAAGCGGCAGCGGAATCGAACGTAAATTGTGACCACGAGGCAGATCACCTCGGATGAAAAATAACTAAGGCGCTATATTTGGCTGGCTATGCTGCCCCGCCTAACAATCGGCGCATTTGCGCTGGCGCCCCGCGCTATCGACTCAATGTTCGCTCAATCGTATCGATGAGGTCGGGTGTGTCCGGTTGATCCGAGGGATCACGAATTTTTCGCACCGATACAAGACAGGCGCCGTCCGCAATCGTTTGCCAGCCGGTTTGCACATCTTCGGGCCACGTGGGTTGGCGCGCAGGTCGGTCGCGACGCCGGTCGCGGACATACTCGCCCACAAGCTGCGCCACGCCGGCCAACAGATCCTCGACCTGTTGGTCGAGCACGACAGATCTTAGGTCACGATCAGCGTCGAAAACCAGACTGGCATAGGGTTCGTCCCGTGCCCCGGGATCGTCTACGAGCCACTGTCCAGCGTCATCGAATATTGGGATAGCGTAAGCCGACGCGACGAAACTGGGCCGCAAGGCACGCTCATATTTGGCGCGAGCGCCTCCTGCAGCCGCCGAGCTCGATTTATATTGGACAAGGACCGGCTCGCGTCGCACGAACGACATTGCTGGACCGGGGTCGCACAAGTCCATGATCATTCTATCATCGGCGTCTTCCTCCATCCCGGCCGAATAGAAAACACGCGAGCGGCCGCCGCCAGGCAATCGCATCAGCACATAGGCACGCATTCGACCACCGAGCGCCAGGCGACGGCGCAAAGTCAGCATCACGACCCTGAGGATCCGACGAATCCGCTCGGGATCCTGCGGGCCGACCGTAGTCTCAAAAAAGCGCCGAACGTCGCGCTGCCCTTGCTCAATCATCAGCGGCGCGCGCTCACGTAGGCCGGTAAACGACAAAGTCGGCACGTCGACGGCGAGGTCGACCGGATAATAATCGTCGATGCCTCTGCTCTCGAGTTGCGAGGCTCCGGAGACGGCCACGTCGAGCAGCCTTCGGCCAAATCGCAAAAAGTCAGCGGGATCGCGTCGCCCCGCTAGGGCCTCGACGCTGGCGTCGACGAAACGGATCCCGAATGTCGGCACGAATCCGGGATCAGCGCCTCGTTCCTCATCGAACACCCACGCAGGCAGGTTGGATACGAGGCCGCCATCAACAAACAAGCCGTCTCCCAAAGCCACCGGGGTGAACACGCCCGGATAGCAGGCTGAGGCGGCAACCGCGTCCGCAACCGACAAATCCGCGTCCGCGGCGCCTCCGAACATCCGAGTGGTGCCTGCCGTAAGATCGGCGGCAACGACACGGAGCGGCATTGCAATATGCTTGAAGCGCACGCGATCGGGAGCCGCTTTGGCGACCTTGGCCGCAAGAAGCCGGTCCAGCCATGCGACGAGGCCGCCCGTTCCGGTCATCCCATAGCTGCCGATCAGCCTTGCGAGGATCCGCCGGTGCCGCCATACTAACGGCAGCTGACGCAACCAAAGGTTGATAACCTTTTCATGAAGGCACGCGCGCGGCCTAGCCGCAAAAGAAGCGACCGATTTCCAGAGCGCTTCGATTTCGCGCCAATCGTCTTGGTCGATGATCGCAAGCGGATCAATGTCCAGGACGCCGGCCGGAACGCGGCCATCCAAAGCGAAAAGTTCATCGGACGTATAGCCGACCGCGATGAGGGCGGCGACGATCGCGCCGATGGAGGTGCCGGCGACGCCCAAGAAGCGCATGCCGCGCTCCTCTGCTGCTCTCAGCGCTCCGACATGCGCGAAACCTTTCGCGCCCCCGCCCTGAAAGATCGCATAGGCCTGCAGACGATCGGCTCCGACTGGTTAGACGATCAATCGACGCGTTGAAACGCGCGAAGCTTCGCCAAGATTTGGTCGACCACCAACGTAATTGGCAACGAGCCGTCGACGATCTGGTCGGCGTAAGCCGGCAGGATCTTGGGCAGCTGCGCTTCGGTGAGGTCCTGATCATAGCGGTATAGCAACCGCTCCTGAATGCCCCGGACGGTCTCGGCGGTCTCATGTCGCATGACCTCGTCGACCTCGACATGGACGAGATATAAAACGGATGGTTTGACCGCGTTGGCCAGCGCGAGGCGCACTTCGGTATGTCTCAGCCCGTCGACAATCAGATTCTGACCCGCAGCCCAGGCCGGCGCCTGGGCAAGAACGTCGCGCACGAAGGCCTCCACATCGGCTTGGACGAGATCTTGGCCGACCTTCTGCAACATGCGTCGGTCGTCCGGGTCCGCGCCCTCTTTTGCAAGCATCGCCTTTATATAGTCCGAGAATTTGACGCGAGGCCAATCAAGCCGGCCTGCAAGCGCGATGGCGATGTCACTTCGCCGCGTGCCGATCGCACCGGACAGCGTCACCACAATTCCCGCCACTGAACCGCACCTCTGATTTATCTCGGCCCTCGCTAGCACCCCAGCCGGCCACCGAAAACAGTCCATTGCCAATAAGTCACACAACATCTATGTTGTGTCTATGATCGAGTTCGACTCAGTGCATGGCTATTTGCCGGACGGGCTCCATCGGATGTCGCTGGCGCAGGTAGCAGAGCGCTTCACATGGACCCCGCGACGCCAGTGGTTGCATCTGGGGCTAGCGCGCGCCGCGCGTGCACTTCGAGCGGCTGGCTGCCGCACGCTGATACTGGACGGGAGCTTCGTGACGTCCAAGGACGATCCCAGAGATTTTGATGCCGCATTCGATCCGGTTGGTGTCGACGGTGAACTACTTGATCCAGTGCTGCTCCGACACACCGACGGACGCAAAGCTATGAACGCCAAATATTTGGGCGACATCTTTCCATGGGGCGCAACCGCTTCCTCGAAGACGGGGGCAATATTCCGCGATTTTTTTCGGACAGATCGTGCCGGCGTACCAAAGGGAGTTGTTGAGATCAGACTGGATATGGAACCATGATCACCAACGAACGTCAGCTGCAGGTCGCCAAGTCGCGACTGGAAGAGTTCGACGCCGCTATTGCTGAGGCGTCCGCTGCCGAACCCGATACATCGGAAATGCACCCGCTGGTCCTCGCGGCGCAAAATGATGCGCTGGTCGCGCAGCGCGACGAGCTTGCCGCCGAAATCAACGCCTATGCCCGGTTACGGTCGGGCTCTGTCCGGACGTTTGAAATCACGTCGCTCGGCGACCTGCCGCGAACGCTCATCGACGCCAGAATCGCGGCGGGTCTTAATCAACGCGACCTCGCGACGCGTCTCGGCCTGAAGGAGCAACAGATCCAGCGCTATGAAGCGCAGGGTTACGAGGGCGCGAGCTTTTCGCGTATCGCAGACGTCGCTGACGCGATCGGGATCGAGATACCCGGGCGCATCGAATTGCTCGGCGCGACGTCTCCCGAAGCGATCTTAAAGCGTGTCCGGACCACCGGTGTCGACGACGATCTCATCAGACGCCGGATCATGCCGTCGCTCGGCGGTTCGCGTAGCGGCGTTGATGTCCTTTTCAATCGGTTGGAGGCGCTTTTCGAATGGTCGCCTGCAGCGCTTACCGCCGGCGACGCGTTGATGCTTCCGGGCGAGGGCGGACGGACGGCCCGGTACAAATTGCCGAAGGGGCGCGATGCACGGTCCGTCGCGGGCTACACCGCTTACGCACATGGTCTCGCACGCATTTGCACCGATGCGATGCGTCATGCGCCTCGCAAGCCCATTCCGATCGAATGGCAGGCATTTCGGACGCAAGTGGTGAACACGAAGGGATCGCTCAGCTTCGAGAATGTCCTCGATTTTGCTTGGGACCTTGGCGTGGTCGTGCTGCCGCTCGGCGATGGAGGAACCTTTCACGGTGCCTGCTGGCGCCTCGACCATGTCAATGTCGTCGTGTTGAAGCAGCCGACCCGGTCGATCGCCCGCTGGTTGCATGATCTGCTTCACGAGATCTTCCATGCCGGCCAAAAGCCCGAGATTGACACGTTCGAGGTGATTGAAGCTCCCGAGACCTCTGACGAACGGCGCCTTGACCCTGAGGAGAAGCGAGCGACCTGGTTCGCATCTCAGACAACACTGGCTGGGCGGTCGGAAGACTTGTTCAAGATGGCGATGCGGGCCGCCGACGACGATCTTCGATCGCTGAAGCGTGCTGTTTTGCGCGTCGGGTCATCGGAAGATGCCGATGTTGGAGCACTTGCCAATTACGCGGCTTTCAGGCTCTCGTTGCAGGGCGAGAATTGGTGGGGAGCAGCGCAGAATCTACAAGATGTCGGCCGCGATCCGCTGGCCATCGCGCGGGATTATTTTTTTAAACGTTTCGACTTCTCCAGTCTGGATCCAACGCGGCTGGAACTCCTGACGCTAGCGCTCAATGACGAGGTGCGAGATGGATGACATGCCCGAATTTGAACCGGTCAAAGTCAAGTGCCGGGACACCGACTGCGACCATGATCGCCACTGCTATCGGCCGAAACGCTGGGCCAAGGGAAAGCGCACCAGCACGTGCCAAGTCTGCGGGGACGACGGCGTCGACTGGTCTTTGCCGCAAGCTCGAGATCTTTCAGCGGTCGACGAGGTGTTCACCCAACTGCAGCGCGAACTTATCCGCCACGTTTTTTTCACGGCACCGCTCGACACCGTCGCACGCGACAATATCCGCAAGGTCGGCGTCGAGGCGATTCGGGGAGGCGTGCGCGAACATCTGCGCAAGAAGATTGGTCCCGCGGAGATCTTCCGGGATGGGACGCAGACGCCCAAGAAGGATCGCGTGGTCCATTTCGCGCAGCACGCGACAGCGACCTGTTGCCGCAAATGCCTGGATTATTGGTACGGGATTCCGCAGCACCGAGACCTGACCGACGAAGAACTCAGCTTCTGCGAGGGGCTGGTGCTCGCCTATATGGACGGTCGAGAGGCAGAAATGATGGCGGCGGAGAAAGCGGCTGAACCGACCAAGGCGCCGCCACGCGCCGCTCAACCGGGAAAGAAGGCCGCGTGAACCTGATCCAAACCGACGCGGTCGCCCGCCGCATGCGGTCCAGGATCGTCGACGAGACGGCGAAGCGCATCTTGCTTTCCCGGCTCGAGGGCAGCGCGCAGGAAACGGACCTGACAGTGCCACCAAACTGCGGGGGTGTCGGTCGGGTCCGCCACTTCGTTCGCGCGACGCCGAATGGCTGGCCCGACAATCCGTTGCCGATCGATCCAGCCGCAAAGGCACTCGGCATCCACGCCGAGCCTTTGATGCGCGCACAGGTTTTCCAGGCTGCGGCTTGCGCATGGCGGTGCTGGTATTGCTACGTCCCATTCGAGCTGCTTGCTGGCGATGAAGCGCGATCGGAATGGTCCAGCCCTGCGGACATGGTCGCACGTTACATGAAGGAGCCGAGCCCGCCGCAGATCATCGATCTGTCAGGCGGCTCCCCCGATCTAGCGCCTGAGTGGGTGCTGTGGACAATGCGCGCGCTCGAGGAGGCTGGTCTCGAAGACCACACCTACCTTTGGTCGGATGACAATCTCAGCACCGATTTCTATTTCAACGAACTGTCTGCCGCCGATCGGGCGGCGATCGCGCGCTACCGCAATTATGGCCGTGTTTGCTGCTTCAAGGGTTTTGACGCGCCATCCTTGTCGTACAACACCAGCGCCGCCCCGGCCGCATTCGATGCGCAATTCGAGCTTTTTTCACGATATCTTGAGAGCGGTCTTGATCTCTACGCTTATGTAACCTTGACCGGACCCTCGCTTGAAACGGTCGACGAAGGCGTCGAAACACTCATCGGGCGATTGCAGTCCATTTCCCCGTCGCTGCCGTTGCGAACCGTGCCGCTCCGCATCCAACCGTTCGCTCCGCTTTTGGCGAGACGCCAACGACATGATGCGGACTTGGCGTTGGAAGTGCAAGAACGCGCAATCTCCGCTTGGACAAGTGCAATCGAGAGCCGCTTCACGCCTGTCGAACGTGCGAAGAACATCGCGGACATCACGTTGTGACGCGCGTCATAACGGCGCTTCAGCGTCACCATCAGCTGATCGACTCGCTGATCGCATCGGCCCTTCCGACGTGCTCCAGTTTCGCCGATCTGTTGCCGCGACTGGCGGGCGCCGGTCCATGGGACGCTATTGATGGCCTCCGACGCTTGGCGGGACCCGACGCAAATCATAGCCGCGCTGCGGCTTTGCTGCGTGAGGCAGCCTCTGGAGGGCGGGAGCCGTGCGGGCTTGATCAAGGATCGACCCTGCCCCTGCCGCACCCGCTCGATTCAGAATGGCGCTTCAGCGCGGACGATGTGGAGCATCTGGTAGAACGGCTGCTGGTCGCAACGGCCCCGGGTGACGAAATCTTGCTGGTCGGTACGCCGAGCATCGCCGCTGCGCTCCGCACAACCAAGGCCGATCGGCGCATCCGCTTTGTCGGACAGCCGGACCTCGTCACGGACAGCGTCCGCCGCCTGTTCGCCGACGATCCCCGCTTGGCCGTTTCGGGCGGAGGGCAAGCGGCGGCGGTCATCGTCGATCCGCCCTGGTATCATGGACCGTTCGTCCAGATGCTCGGCCGGTGCGCAGCGGGGTGCCGCCCGGGCGCCCCGATATTCACCGTCCTCCCGCGGGCGGCGACCCGACCCGGCATGGCGAAGGATGTCGAGGACATGCTCGCTTCCGCAACGACAATGGGCCTGCATCCCGACGGTCAGTCGCCATTCGAGATTGCTTACCGGACGCCGCTGTTCGAAGCCTGCGCGCTGGATCGCGCCGGGATGGTCCCCGGAACGGGGCTGTGGCGACGAGGCGATTGTCTCGTCCTCACCAAGCGTGACGGCGGGGAACTGCCAGAGCCTGCGGACGACTCGGTCGATTATATAGAGCTGATGATCGACGGCGCTCGGGTCCGGCTTGTGCTCGGGCTGGGCGAAGGCCCGGTTGCGCCGATCGCGGTTGAGGACGCGGAAGTGTCGTCGTCGATCAGCGCGCGTTCGCCGACCCGACGTCAAGCTAACCTCTGGACGACAACCAACCGGGCTCTGCGTGTGGATGAGGGATTGGCTCAGGATGCGATCGAGGCGATAGCTCGCCGCGAAGGCCTGTTGTTGTCGCCGGGTCTCACTCACCGTCGAATCGATTCGGCTCGCCGCACTGATGTTGAGCTCGAAGTCAATATGATTCATTATCTGCTGGCGTTGTTCGACCGCGAGATTGCGGACGCGAACCGTCTGGCAGGAGAAGGTTCATGGTCGCGCGGTGCCAAGGGTATGCGATGCTCGAGCGGCTTCTCGGATATCTCCCGGGCAAAAGCGCCTGGCACGAAAATATCGCCGCCGTCCTTGACGGCGAGATACACGACGTCGGCGTCCATCTAGCCGTCTTCGTGGAGCCCTTTCTCGAAGCTGTGCTCGACGGGCGCAAGACGATCGAGAGCCGCTTCGCACTTCACCGGTGCGCGCCCTACAAGCAAGTTTGGACGGGCGACGTCATCTTGCTCAAGCGCTCAGGCGGCCCTGTCGTAGGCGTCGCGCGTGCAGGCCGGCCGGATTTCTACGAGCTTGGACCTGGCGACCTCGACGCCATCCGCCTTGAGCATGCGCAAGAGCTTTACGCGCTCGATGATCATTTCTGGAACACGCGGGCTAGCAAGCGTTACGCCACGCTGATCGGTCTAGAAAATACGGCGCGGATTGACGACATGCGCGTCGAAAAGCGCGACCGCCGAGGATGGATAGCATATGCGGGGGCTGATAGTGCGCGCTCCGAATTGATTCCATGATCATCGCCATCTCAGGGCGCACCGCCAGCGGGAAAACGACCCTGGCGAATGCCCTGGCCGAGGCGGTGGATGGGGTGGCGGCTTCGTTCGGCGACCATGTCCGCATGCTCGCATTAAAGCTAGGTCGACCGACCGACCGAGCCACGCTTCAAGAGCTGGGCCAGGCGGCCGTGGAGGCCGATCCCTCTTCGTTCGCGCACCAGGTTCTCTCCGCCGTCGAGGTCCCGGCGAGCGAGATCATTGTGCTAGAAGGTTTGCGGCACGTCGCCATCCGCGACGCCCTATGCGCCTATGCCGGAAGCATAGGCAGCCCAATCCGCTTCATCCACATAGAAACCGAAGATGCAGCGCGGGCCGCGCGGCTCGACGCGCGCGGCGAAAATCCTTCAGCGACGGCCAGACATGACGCGCACGCGACCGAAAGCGATGTGCGCGATCGGCTGCGCGATGAGGCGGACTGCGTTGTGCATAGAAGTGACGACATTTCGATCATGGTGGCAGCTGTTGTGCGCGAGCTAGGCTTGGGCCCTGTCGCTTGTTAGCCGAACCGCGAGCGAGACACGCGCTCAGCTCGTTGGAGGCAAGATATTAGGCCGAACCGATGACCCCTTCAAAGTTTTTCGCCGCATCTTCTAGAAGCGAGTTTTCATCTCGGGAATGAGCGCCAGCTCGCGGCCGGGTGCCTTGAGCTCTTCCTCATACAGTCTTACGTGGCCGTTGATTGCAGCAGAAACGGTCTTTCCAATCTTGCCAATGCGCAGTTTGATCGCATTCTCCGCAAGTTCGGCCGAACCCGTAATGAGGAATTCCAACACGCTCGATCCCGAGCTGAGCCGCCTCGCGCGCATATGGGCCTCATATTCGAAAAGGATTTCGGCGACTTCGTCCTGCAGATCACCCTCAGACCATTGTTCAGAAGCGATCTTGCGGATCCAAGGTCGGAGGCTCCGGACAAGATGCTGCGTACGCTGCTCGGCCCGAAACCCAAGAATGTCCTCCCACGGCGCGGTGACATCCAGACTTGGCATGTTCGAAACGATGACCCGCCAGACCGGGTGGGCGTTCGCAGGTTGGCTGTGCTGTTGAAACAGGGAGCCAATAATCACGGCATCATCCGCCCCGGCGTGAGCCAAAAGCGCGGCATTTCGCCGCACGAGCACCGACTCATATTCCTGCTGCTGGCGCAGGATTTCGTTTGCGCTGAGTTTGCCGCGCCTCCCGAAGTCGCGAGGATGGCAACCATCGTGGGCGGCAAAGTCACCGATATCTGGCTGGCCGATTAACTCGTCTTCGTCGCCTTCGATGCCGGGATTGCCCACCTGACACAATTCGTCATGGAGCCTGCTGGCGACACCTGTCAGGTTGCGCGCCAAGAATTCTGCACCGGACCTGCATCCGAAATCCGCTGCCGTGACGATCAGGCCGTTATCGACCAGATAATCCAACGTCCGAATTTGCCAGTTTTCATCATCACCATCCAAGCCGCTGAGGAGGCTGCGAGTGACATCTAAGTCATGCCTCAGATAGAGTATGTCGAAAAGTATCGCAGCCTTTTTCCCGAGCGTGTCTATGGTCCAGTGGTCTTCAACCCACCATTTATCTGTTCCGCAAGGATGATTTTGCATCAACAGATTTGGAGAGATGATGCCGACGCGCATGGCAGATTTCCTTTTAGGTGGTGGCCATAGATCCTCACTCGGCGGCGCTAGAAGTGACAGCAAGGGCAGCATGGCGCCAGCATGAAGCGCGCCCAAAAAGGCACGGCTGGAGGGCAATCGCTGCCGGCATCTTGCAACGCCCTGGCGATCCAATCGCGTCGAGCTGTAGCTGAGCTTCGTTGACCGGGTTGAGGTTTTGGACGCCGGCTTTCGAATATCCTCAGTCGGGCTGGCTTTCCTACTGTCGAGTGTCGCCCGAACCAACGGCCGCTTTCAGGGACCGAGTAAGTGCTCTCGAGTGACCGGGTCTGTGAAGGATATCGGATGCCGGAGGCGTACGATATCCTCCAGAGCAGGAAGCCGC
>CAXTMT010000069.1:6332-12380 GCA_964245355.1 uncultured Sphingomonadaceae bacterium | reverse complement strand
GGCGTCCAGCGCGACCTGCTGCCGCTGATCGAGGGCACGACCGTCGCGACCAAATATGGGCCGCTGAAGACCGACCATATCCTCTTCATCGCCTCGGGCGCCTTCCACGTCGCCAAGCCGAGCGACCTGCTGCCCGAACTGCAGGGCCGCCTGCCGATCCGCGTCGAGCTGAAGGCGCTGACCGAGGCCGATTTCGTGCGCATCCTTTCCGACACGCGGGCCTCGCTCACCGAACAATATCGCGCGCTGATCGCCACCGAAGGCGTCGAAGTGACCTTCACCACCGACGGCATCGCCGCCATCGCCCGCATCGCCGCCGAAGTGAACGCCAGCATCGAGAATATCGGGGCGCGGCGGCTCCAGACCGTGATGGAAAAGCTGCTGGAGGATGTGAGCTTCCACGCCGAGGAACGCATCGGCACCACGCTGACGGTGGACGCGGGCTACGTCGATAGCCAGCTGGCCGAGGTGGCGCGGAACACGGACCTGTCGAAATACGTGCTGTAGCTTGCCTCGATCAGCGATCGCGGATACTGTGGAAACATGAAGAACGTCACAGTCTCACTGGACGAAGAGTCTTACCGCCGCGGCCGCATCCGTGCTGCGGAGGAGGGCACAACGCTTTCCGCGATGGTTCGCGAATATTTGAACGAATTCGGCCACGCGGAAACGGAAGAAGAGCGCACACGACGCGAACTGCAAGCGATGTTTGACGAGATCGATCGCAAAGGTCTCGGCGTCAATGCCGGTGAGCGCCTCACGCGCGACGAGCTTTACGATCAAGCACGTGGGCGACGCGATGACGCCGAAGCCGCGCGTGACTGACCTTTGCTTTCTCGACACGAATATTCTGCTTTATTCGATCAGCAAGGCTCCGGCGGACGTCGATAAGCGGGAAGTCGCCAGATCTATATTACTGGGCCGCTCGCGAGCCCTGTCGATTCAGGTTTGCCAGGAATTCTACAATCAGGCGACGCACAAGCATGGCCGATATGGCCTGCCGTCGGAAGAAACCCGGCAACTGATCCATGGCTTTCGGCGCTTTCCGATTCAGGACACGACCTTTGCCATTCTGGATGCGGCGCTCGCCTTGTCCGCGCAGACCCACTATTCGATTTGGGATTGTTTGATCGTCGCCGCCGCGCAAGCACAGGGTTGCACGATCCTCTACACCGAAGACATGCAGCACGGCCGGATCATCGACGGCCTGCGCATCATCAATCCCTTCCGCGAAGGGGCCTTGGTCGGTTGAGCTTCGCCGAACGCCTGCTCGCCCCGCTTGCCGCGTGGATCATCGGGGTGATTTCCGCTTCGGGCTATCTCGGCATCGCCCTGCTGATGGCGATCGAGAGCGCCTGCATCCCGCTGCCTTCCGAAATGATCATGCCTTTCTCGGGCTATCTGGTCTCGACCGGCCGCTTTTCGCTCTGGGCGGTGGCGACGGCGGGGGCGATCGGGTGCAATGTCGGTTCGGTCGCCGCCTATGAACTCGGCAAGCGCGGCGGGCGACCGCTGGTCGAGCGCTACGGCCGCTATGTGTTGATGAGCGTTCACGATCTTGCCCGCGCCGAAGCTTTCTTCGCGCGTTTCGGAAGCATCACAGTATTGGTCTGCCGATTACTTCCGCTGGTGCGCTCGTTCATCGCCTTTCCGGCGGGCGTCGCGCGGATGCCCTTGTGGCGCTTTCATGTCTATACTTTCCTCGGATCGTGGCCGTGGTGCTTCGCGCTCGCCTGGGTCGGCATGAAGCTCGGTGCCGCGTGGGAGAGCGATCCGCGACTCAAGGCGGTGCTGCACAGGGCGGATGCCGCGATCGTGGTTCTGCTCATTCTCGGCATCGGATGGTTTTTCCGCTCACATTTACGGCGGCGAAACGACTGAAATCACACGACTAAAATTTCCGGCACATTTGTTTAAACTTGGCGATGTTGAAGTATTCGCGCGAATAGATCAAAGGACTGTTCATCGCATTAATCCACTTGCTTGCCGAGGCTTCCATGTCCACCCTGTCCCGCCTGATTGCCGGTGCCCTCGCTCTCGGTGCCGCCGCGTCCGCCTCCGCCACGCAATATGTCACCAACGGTGATTTCTCGCAGACCACCGCAACCTCGTCGCGCCAGATGTCCGACGACAACAACAAGGGCGCGGCGCAATATGTGACCGGCTGGACGAACACCACGGCGAACACCGGCGGCACTGCCGGCTACAACTTCCTGATGATGGGCGCGACCGCCGCGACGACCGCGGGCGGTGTCCAGACCGACGACAATGGTACGCTGTCACTCTGGGCGGCTACCGACAGCAACACGATCGCAGGCGGCAGCGGCGGCAACTTCCTCGCGGCCGATGGCGCCTACGAGCAGAGCGAAATCTATCAGACGCTCACCGGCCTGACCGTCGGCAAGCAGTATGACGTGTCGTTCAATTGGGCCGGGGCGCAGCAGTCGGGCTACAGCGGCACGACGACCGACAATTGGACGGTTTATTGGGGTGCCGATCTCACCCATTATGTCAGCCAGCAGACCGCGACCGTCACCGACCAAAGCCATGGCTTCACCGGCTGGATGGCGCAGACTTTCACCTTCACCGCGACCGGCACGAGCCAGGTGCTGGGCTTCATGGCGACCGGTACGCCCAACGGCCAGCCGCCGTTCGCGCTGCTGGACGACGTCTCGGTAACCGATCACATCGCCGCCGCCGTCCCCGAGCCGGCTAGCTGGGCGATGATGATCGCCGGCTTCGGCCTGGTCGGCGCGTCCCTGCGCCAGCGCCGTGCCGCCAACGCCGTGGCCGCCGGATAGCGGCGTTCCCGTTCGTGCCGAGCTTGTCGAAGCACCGCCCTTCTCCTTCACCGTCGAGAAAAGAGGACGGTCCTTCGACAGGCTCGGGGTGAGCGGAGATCGAGCCGGCATGGCGAAAATCTGCTAAGGTCAGCCGATGATCCGGCCCTATCTCATCGATGTCCTGCGATTGGCCGCGTGGCTGGTCGTGCTGGCGGTGATCTTCGTGCCGCTCGAACGCTGGGTGATGCTGACGCCCGGCCAGCGGACGCGGCGGGGCACCGCCCGCGACCTCGGCTATTATTTCCTCAACAGCCTGCTGCCCGCCTTGGTGCTGAGCCTGCCCGCCGCGCTCCTTGTCGGCCTCGCGCACCGGCTGCTGCCCGAGGCTTATGTCGACTGGCTCAACGCCTTGCCGATCGGGGTACAATTGATCACCACGATGGTGGTGGGCGAGATCGGTTTCTACTGGGGGCATCGCTGGAGCCATGAACTGCCGATCCTCTGGCAATTCCACGTCCTCCATCACCGGCCCGCGCATCTCGACTGGCTGGTCAACACCCGCGCCCATCCGATCGATATGGTGTTCGGGCGGCTGTGCGGGCTGATCCCGATCTACATGATCGGGCTGGCCGGGCGGCATGCGGGGCAAGGCAACACACTGGCGATCCTGTTCACGCTCGCCGGGACGATCTGGGGCTTCCTGCTCCATGCCAACATCCGCTGGGCGCCGCGCTGGCTGGAACCGATCCTCTCGACCCCGCGCTTCCACCATTGGCACCATGTAAAGGGCGATCCGATCGACCGCAATTATGCCTCGATGCTGCCGGTGATGGACCGCCTGTTCGGTACGCTGCATATGCCCGGGGGTAAGGCGTGGCCGAAGGATTATGGGGTGAAGGAAGCCAGCAACAAAGTCGGCGATTGCGCGCTTTGCCTTCAGGGCAGCGCACCGGCGCCAAGCTCCGAATAGGAAGCGATATGAGACATTGGCTTGCTGGATGCGCCCTGCTGATCGCGGCCACCTCCGCTGGTACGCTGTCTGCCGAGGCACCGCCGCCGGGCACGATCTCGGTAGAGAGCAAGGTCGCCGATCCAAAGCTGGCCCCCGCGACCCCAGCCTTCGTCACGGCGATCGACGATGCATTGGCAGCGAAGGGCTTCACTGTGCTTGAAGGCGAGGGCCACGCCGGCCTCGTCGCCTATGTCCATCTCACCCGTATCGATGTCGGCAGCGGCAAGGCGAAGGTTTTGGCCGGCAAGGCCTCTGCCGGCCCCGGCGGCTCGGAAGGCGTCGGCGCGAGCCTGCTCCTGCCGTTACCGTCCGGCAAGGCGAAGGACGTCCCGCTCCGACAGACCAAGCTCGAACTCGCCATCGCCAGGCGCGGTGGTGACACGATCCTGTGGCAGGCCGCTGCCGTGACCGTCCGCCCGGCCGGCACCCGTGAGGGCAAGGATGAGACCGTCGCCGCAGACCTCGCCGAAGTGCTGCTGCGCACCTACCCCGCCCAGCCGGATGACGTCGTCAGCATTCCCTGACAGGGGCAAGAAAAAGCCCGCCGAAGCACATCGCTTCGACGGGCGGATTTCTGGCGATAGCAGCTAAAGCTTACCGCCCGCCGGTCTTGCGCACCGAATTGCGGAACGCACCCGGCGCGCCCTTGCGGGGTCCGTAGTGACGCTTCGGCGCGGCGCTCATCGGACCGTCATGACGGCGCGGATCGGGGCGGCGGTCGGGACGCCGATCCTCGCGGGTGTCGACCACGGGCTTGGGCAGGCGCGCCATTTCCTGAAGGAAATTCTCCGGCAGCGGATCGACGGCCAGCTTCACGCGGGTCAGCTTCTCGATCTGGCGCAGGTAATTCTTCTCGTCGCCGTCGCTGACGAAGCTGATCGCAATGCCCGTCCTGCCGGCGCGCGCGGTGCGGCCGATGCGGTGGACATATTGCTCGGCGACGTTCGGCAGCTCGAAGTTGAAGACATGGCTGACGCCGCCGACGTCGATGCCGCGCGCGGCGATATCGGTCGCGACGAGGATCGGCGACTGGCCCGAGCGGAATTCGGCGAGGGCGCGTTCACGCTGCGGCTGGCTCTTGTTGCCGTGGATGGCGTTGGCGCCGATGCCGGCGGCGATGAGGTTCTTCACGACGCGGTCGGCACCATGCTTGGTGCGGCTGAACACCAGGGCGCGATCGACGGTCTCCGACTTCAGCTTCATCGTCAGCAGTGCCTGCTTTTCGCTCTGGTTGACGAAGATCACGCGCTGATCGACGCGCTCGGCGGTGGTCGACGGCGGGGCCACCGAAACCTTGACCGGGCTCGACAGGAATTGCTCGCCAAGCTCGGCGATCGTCTTCGGCATGGTGGCCGAGAAGAACAAAGTCTGGCGCTTGGCGGGCACGAGGCGCTGGATGCGCTTGAGCGCGTGGATGAAGCCGAGATCGAGCATCTGATCGGCTTCGTCGAGAACGAGGATCTCGACATCGCGCAGCGTCATCGCATGCTGGTCGATCAGATCGAGCAGACGGCCCGGCGTCGCGACGACGATGTCGACACCCGCCTGCATCGCGCGGATCTGGCGCGGGATCGGTACGCCGCCGAAGATGGTCAGCACCGAGAGGCGCAGGCTTTTGCCGTACTGGACGAAGCTCTCGGCGATCTGGCTGGCGAGCTCGCGGGTGGGGGCAAGGACGAGCATCCGGCAGCTCTTGGGCTTGCGGATCTTTGGCTCGGACGAAAGGCGATGGAGCGAGGGCAAAGCAAAGGCCGCGGTCTTGCCGGTGCCGGTCTGTGCGATGCCGCACAAATCCTTGCCCTGCAGCACGGGCGGGATCGCCTGCGCCTGGATCGGGGTCGGCTGTTCATAGCCCTTGGCGGCAAGCGCCTGGAGAATCGGCGCACTGAGGCCGAGATCGGTGAATTTGGTCATGATATGCTTTCGGGTTGCTCGATCAGACACGCGCAGGAAAGCGCCATGCCGGAGCAAGCGGGTTCGTTCTGACGACCCGCGTGAAAAGGGAAGCCTTTGGCTAAACGTCGCGAAGGGAGAGCTTACGCCGCCATTTTGAGGCGGTTGCTTTCACGCTGCCCTGCACCCCATGCCGTATACCGGCATCGACGCTGAGAGCGCATATCGCCGATCATTGCGACAATTTCAAGGCCACGCAATTTTTAGTCGTCGCCCCGGCGCAGGCCGGGGCCCGGTCCCGGCGGCGCCGGGGGGCCCAAAGCGGCGGGTAGGCCCGGGGCGCCCTAGTTTGGGGATTGT
>CAXTMT010000069.1:0-6322 GCA_964245355.1 uncultured Sphingomonadaceae bacterium | reverse complement strand
CGCAATTTTTAGTCGTCGCCCGGCGCAGGCCGGGGCCGCTGCCGGCCTGCTACTCCCCTCACGCCGGCCCCGGCCTGCGCCGGGGCGACAAAAGCGGCGGATCGGACCGTGCCTCCATAGTTTCGCTTGTGTCCCGCCTAGCGCAATTGTCGCGACATATTCCTAGCGTATGGGTAGGCGATCGGCCTCGAAGGGGGCGTACCGCGGGAAATGAAGAGACGTTCCGTGATCCCCGGCTTCGGGCTGACGCTCGGCTTCGGGCTCGTCTATCTGTCGCTGATCGTGCTGATCCCGCTCTCGACCGTCTTCGTCAAGACGGCGGGGCTCGGCTGGCATGATTTCGTGCGCGTCGCTTTCTCCCCGCGCACGCTCGACGCCTATCGGCTGAGCTTCGGCGCGGCGGCGGCGGCGGCGGCGATCAACATGCTCGCCGGGTTGCTGATCGCCTGGGTGCTGGTGCGCTACGACTTTCCGGCCAAGAAATTCGTCTCGGCGCTGGTGGATCTGCCCTTCGCACTGCCGACTGCGGTCGCCGGCATCGCGCTGACCGCACTGTATGCGCCAAACGGCTGGCTCGGCCGCTTTCTCGTGCCGCTCGGGCTGAAGATCGCTTATGCACCGCCCGGCATCGTCATCGCCTTGATGTTCATCGGGCTTCCCCTGGTGGTCCGCACGGTCGAGCCTGTCCTCTCGGACATCCCGCCCGAGGTCGAGGAGGCCGCCGCATCGCTCGGCGCCGGCCGCCTCCAGACCTTCTGGCGGGTGCTGCTGCCCGGGATCGCGCCGGCGCTGCTCACCGGCTTCGCGCTCGCCTTCGCGCGCGGCATCGGCGAATATGGCTCGGTGATCTTCATCTCGGGCAACATGCCCTTCGTCACCGAGATCGCGCCCCTGCGCATCGTCGCCCAGCTCGAAGAATTCCAATATGCCGGCGCGACGGCGATCGCGATGGTGATGCTGATCGTCTCCTTCTCGATGCTGCTGTTCATCAACCTGATCCAGATCTGGTCGCGCAAGCGGATGGCGGCATGAGCGCGTCGCCGCACAGCACGAGCAATCTGAACCGCCGCCTGCTGATCGCCGGCGCGCTCGGCTGGCTGCTGCTGTTCGTGCTGATCCCCCTGCTGGTCGTCTTCGCGCAGGCGTTGCCGGCGGCGGTCGACGGCCTCGTCGCGGGGATCGAGGCGCTTGGCCACGGCGCCATACTCAAAGCCACGCGCGCCATCGGATCGGGCTTCGCAGCAAGCTGGGGGCCGTATTTCGAAGCTCTGCGCGAACCCGATGCGCTCGCCGCGATCCGGTTGACGCTGATCACCGCGGCGATCGCGGTGCCCGCCAACCTCGTCTTCGGCGTCGCGATCAGCTGGGCGATCACCAAATTCGATTTTCCCGGCAAGGGGTTCCTGATCACGCTGGTCGATCTGCCGCTGTCGGTTTCGCCGGTGGTCGGCGGGATGGTCTACGTGCTGCTGTTCGGCGCCAACGGCTGGCTGGGGCCGTGGCTGCAGGCGCACGATATCCAGATCGTCTTTGCGGTGCCGGGCATCGTGCTCGCCACGATCTTCGTCACCTTCCCCTTCGTCGCGCGCGAGCTCATCCCGCTGATGACCGAGCAGGGCCGCGACGACGAGCAGGCGGCGGTCGCGCTTGGCGCCAGCGGCTGGCAGACCTTCTGGCACGTCACCTTGCCCAATATCCGCTGGGGGCTGCTTTACGGGGTGCTGCTCTGCAACGCCCGCGCGATGGGCGAATTCGGCGCGGTGTCGGTCGTCTCCGGGCATATCCGCGGCGAGACCAACACCGTGCCGCTCCATGTCGAGATTCTCTACAACGAATATAATTTCGTCGCCGCCTTCGCCGTCGCCTCGCTGCTGGCGCTGCTCGCGCTGGCCACGCTGGTGCTGAAGAGCGCGCTCGAATGGCGCTACCAGGGGAGTGGACGGCATTGACTGCGATCACCGTGGAGGGCGTCAAGCGGCGCTTCTCCAACTTTCCGGCCCTCAAGGGCATCGATCTGGAGGTGCGTTCGGGCGAGTTCCTGGCGCTGCTGGGGCCTTCGGGCTCAGGCAAGACGACGCTGCTGCGGATCATCGCCGGACTCGATTTCGCCGACGATGGCCTGATCCGCTTCGATGGCGAGGATGTGTCGGCGCTGCCGGTCGGCAAGCGCAAGGTCGGCTTCGTCTTCCAGCATTATGCTTTGTTCCGGCACATGACGGTGGCCGAGAATATCGCCTTCGGCCTGAAGGTGCGCAAACGCCGCGAGCGCCCGGCCAAGGCGGCGATCGACGCGCGGGTCGAGGAATTGCTGAGCCTCGTCCAGCTTCAGGGCCTGGGCAAACGCTATCCGGCGCAGCTTTCGGGCGGCCAGCGCCAGCGTGTGGCCTTGGCCCGCGCGCTGGCGGTGGAGCCGCGCATCCTGCTGCTGGACGAGCCGTTCGGGGCGCTCGACGCCAAGGTGCGCAAGGAATTGCGGCGCTGGCTGCGGCAATTGCACGAGGAAGTCGGCCTCACCTCGATCTTCGTGACCCACGATCAGGAGGAGGCGATGGAGCTCGCCGATCGCGTGGTGGTGATGAGCCAGGGCAAGATCGAACAGGTTGGTGCACCGAACGATCTTTACACCGATCCGGCCTCGGCGTTCGTCTACGATTTCGTCGGCGAATCGAACCGGGTGGCGGTGACCGTGGCGGATGGTGCGGTACGCTACGGCGAGGCGCGGCTGGCGTTGGCGCCGGATGAGGCGGCGGCCGGCCCCGCCACCCTCACTTTCCGCCCGCACGAGGCGACGCTGGTAAGCGACGGCGGCATCCCGGCGATCATCGCTTCGGTACGCCCGCGGGGTGGCTCCCAGCGCGTCGAGGTACGCACGGCGGACGAGACATTGCTGGAACTGGACTTGGCCGAAGCACCGGCGATCGGCGCTTCGGTGGAAGTGCTGCCCACGCATTATCGGTTGTTTGCACGAGACTGACCCTCTCCCTGAAGGCAAAGGGCTGATAAGGGAGAGGACTCAGAGCGTCGCCGCGATCGCCCTTGCCGCCGCATCCGGATCCTCAGCCTGGGTGATCGGCCGCCCGATCACCAGGATCGATGCCCCCGCATCGATCGCGCCGCGCGGCGTCGTCACGCGCTTCTGATCGCCCGCGACGACTCCCGCCGGCCGCACCCCCGGAACGACGAAGAAGCCGTTCTTCCAGACCCGCTTCGCCGCCGCGACCTCATGCCCCGAACACACCACGCCATCGAGCCCGGCCTCGCGCGCAAGCTCGGTCAGCCGCTCGACCTGGCCATGTTCGTCGTTCGCCACGCCGATCGTCCGCAGATCGCCGCTATCGAGGCTGGTCAGCACCGTCACCGCCACGACCTTCGTCTCCGGCGGGGCTGCCGCCTTGGCATCCTCCATCATCGCCCGGCCACCGGCGGCATGAACGGTCAAAATAGCCGGATGCAGCCCGCTCAGCGCCTGCACCGCGCAGGCGACGGTGTTGGGAATGTCGTGCAGCTTCAGATCGAGGAAGATCGGCAGTTGCACCGCCGCCTGAACCTGATGGACGCCATGCGCACCGTGCGCCGCAAAGAATTCGAGCCCGAGCTTCAGCCCGCCGACATGCCCTTCGAGCCGCTTGGCCAGCGCGATCGCGTTAGTGAGATCGGTCGTATCCAGCGCGACATAGATGCGGCTGCCCATCAGAACGTTTCCGGTACGCCGCCGTGCGGCGCTGCGACGAATGGCGGCGGTTCGACCGGTACGACCGGCGGCGGCGCCATCAATGCGCTCTCGGCGAGCAGCAGCTTCTTCTTCAGCCGCCAACGGATCGTGCGGTGATAGGAATAGAGCGGCAGGAAACCGATCAGGAAGGCGATGAGCAGCAGCACCGGCAGCTTCACGTCCGCCTGCAGATTGCCGAACAGGTTGATCGTCACCGGCCCCCAATTGCGCAGCGAGAAGACGACGACGATCACCGTCAGCACGATCCAGGCAAGCGTACGGAGAAAATTCATAAAGGAGAGCCTAGGTCCGTTTCGGCGGCGGCGCTAGCCCTGACCCCCTTCCCATCCGGGCTGAGCGAAGTCGAAGCACGTGTTGCAAGCGAAGGTCCTGCTAAGCCCGTCCTTCGACTTCGCTCAGGACGAACGGGGGCTTGCAGCCATAGCAATGGATCGCTAAGTTCCTGCTTCGTTCCTCGCCAACGGAGCCCGAATGGCCAAGATCCAGCGCCGTTATGTCTGCCAGGCCTGCGGGTCGGTCGCGTCGCGCTGGCAGGGGCAGTGCGCGGATTGCGCCGAGTGGAACACGCTGATCGAGGAATCGACCGGTGTCGTCACCCCCTTCGCCGCCAAGCACGATCTGCGCGCCGGCGGCCGGGCGATCGCGCTGACCGGGCTCGATGCCGACATCGCTCTGCCGCAGCGCCTCTCGCTCGGTCTCCCTGAACTCGATCGCGCCCTCGGCGGCGGGTTGGTCGCAGGATCGGCGACGTTGATCGGCGGCGATCCCGGCATCGGCAAGTCCACGCTCCTGCTGCAGGCGGCGGGTAAGCTGGCGCTGGCGGGTGCGCGCGTCACCTACATCTCGGGCGAGGAAGCCGCCGATCAGGTGCGGCTGCGCGCCCAGCGGCTGGGGCTCGGCAACGCGCCGGTCCAGCTCGGCGCGGCGACATCGGTGCGCGATATCCTCACCACGCTCGACCAGGGTGCCCCCCCCGCCCTGCTCGTCATCGATTCGATCCAGACGATGCATTCCGATCTGATCGAGGGCGCGCCCGGCACGGTCAGCCAGGTCCGTGCCTCGGCGCAGGAGCTGATCCGCTACGCCAAGGAGCGTGGCACCGCGCTCTTCCTCGTCGGCCACGTCACCAAGGACGGCGCCATCGCCGGCCCGCGTGTGCTGGAGCATATGGTCGATACCGTGCTGAGTTTCGAAGGCGAGCGCAGCCACCAATATCGCATCCTGCGCGCGGTGAAGAACCGCTTCGGCGGCACCGACGAGATCGGCGTCTTCGCGATGGTGGCGGAGGGGTTGACCGAAGTCTCCAACCCCTCGGCACTGTTCCTCACCGAACGGCGCGCCCATGAAGATGGAGGCGTCTCGGGCGCCACCGTCTTCCCGGCGATGGAGGGCACACGGCCGGTGCTGGTCGAGATCCAGGCTTTGGTCGTGCGGCTGGCGAGCGGGGCGACGCCCCGGCGCGCGGTGGTCGGCTGGGAAAGCTCGCGGCTGGCGATGGTGCTGGCGGTACTGGAGGCGCGCTGCGGGCTCAGTTTCTCGACCTGCGAAGTCTATCTCAACGTCGCCGGCGGTTATCGCATCACCGATCCCGCCGCCGATCTGGCGGTGGCCGCCGCGCTGGTCTCGGCTCTTTCGGAACGGCCGGTGCCGCCGGAAAGCGTCGCGTTCGGCGAGATCGCGCTGTCGGGCGAGGTCCGCCCGGTCGGCCACGCCGGGCTGCGCCTCAAGGAAGCCGCCAAGCTCGGCTTCACCCGCGCCCTCGTGCCGACCGCGCACCGCGATAGCGCGCAGGGCATGATGCTCGCGAGCTTCGGCACACTCGGCGCCCTGGTCGATCATCTGCTCGGTCGCTGACGACCGCGCTTTTCGCGCGGCGCAATTTTTAATTCAGCCCGGCTGCATCCGCTTGCCCCCGGTCTTCGTAACTGTCTGCACACCCCTCGAAATCCGAGGGCAAAAACAGGATGCCGAAATAATGAAACTCACCATGCGCACCGCGCTTGCCGCCGTCGCTCTGGCCGCACTCGCTCCGGCGATGTCAGCGGTGCAGGCCAATCCGATGGTCGGGGGTGCCGCCATGTATCCGACCAAGACGATCGTCGAGAATGCCGTCAATTCGAAGGATCACACCACGCTGGTCGCCGCCGTCAAGGCTGCCGGCCTCGTCGATACGCTGTCCGGCGCCGGCCCGTTCACCGTCTTCGCGCCGACCGACGAAGCCTTCGCCAAGCTCCCTGCCGGCACCGTCGACACGCTAGTGAAGCCCGAGAATAAGGCGACGCTCACCGGCATCCTCACCTATCACGTCGTCGCCGGCACGATGACCTCCAAGCAGATCGCCGCCGCCATCAAGGCCGGCCACGGCAAGGCCGTGCTGACCACCGTGCAGGGCGAGCCGCTCACCGCGTCGATGATGGGCGGCAAGCTCATGCTGACCGATGCCAAGGGCGGCATGTCCACCGTTACCATCAAGGATGTGATGCAGTCGAACGGTGTGATCCACGTCGTCGATACCGTCCTGATGCCCTGATCGCGAACGGCGGGCGCATCCCACACCCCCACTGCCCGCCGCCAGCGTACCCCCAGCAT
>CAXTMT010000068.1:9388-12421 GCA_964245355.1 uncultured Sphingomonadaceae bacterium | reverse complement strand
CCACCACCCGTACCTGCCCTTCGAAGCGGCGCATCGGATTGCCCGAGCCCGCCAGCCGCGCGGCGAGTCCGCCGTTCGGGGTCGCAAGCGTCAGGATCGTATCGTGGAGCACCAGATCGAGATCGGGGAGCGTGAGCGGCCCGCTGCTTGAGGCCGGCATCAGCCGATCGAGCGCGCCCAGATGCAACCCGTCGCGCGTCAGCGTCGCGCGCAGCCGTACGCCCTCGACGCGCACACCGCGCACCTCCGGACCCCTGAAGCCGTAACCGATCCGCACGTCGATCCGCCGCGCGATCAGATCGGGCCGCGCCGCATCGCCGATCCGCACATCTTCCAGCCGCTCGTCGAACGGCCCGATCCGGGTGACGCGGTAGCTCGCCGGTACGCCCGCCGCCGTCAATTTGTCGTGAACGATCGAGGTCGCGATCCGCAGCCGCACCGCCCACAGCAGCAACAGCGCCGCCGCCAGCAGCCCGAGCCCCGCCCACAATATGTGCTGCCGCCGCACCGCCATCTAATGCGCCGGCCGTCCTTCGGTCCCGGTCTCGGCCTGCTCGCGCACCGAGCGTCCCGACAGGATGGTCTCCAACACGAAAGCGGCAAGCGCCAGCACCGCGCAGACGAGGGAGCCGCCGAACAGGCCGAACAGCAATTGGCCGCCGCCCGCATTGCGCAGCGCGCTGAAGAACAGGGTCAGCGCCGCGCAGCAGGTCAACCCGCCCGCCAGCGCCGCCAATACCACCGCGATATCCAGTACGCGCGACCGCAACTGCAGGTGCCGGAACTGGCGGGGATGCTCGGCACCGTCGCGCGCGAGCTGATCGACCTTGTCGGCCACCCGCCCAAGCCGCGTGGTGAAGACGCTCAGCAGCGAAGCGATGCCGGTCAGCAGGAAGATCGGGGTCAGCGCCAGCTGGACGACATGGGCCGCGCTATCGAGAGATGTGGCGAGAGATGTGGTCGGCATGTCCCTCCTCCTATCGAACTCGCGCGCCATCTTCGACCCATATCGCCACGCCGCTTGAGTGCCGCCCCCGCGCTTCCTATTTACCGGACCGAAACCATCCCGAGGTGAACACGTGCCCGTGCGCCGCATCCTGAATTCGCTGATCGCCTTCACCCTCCTGTTCAGCCTCGTCGGCATGCCGGCCGAGGCGCGGCGCGGCGGCAGCTTCGGCAGCCGTGGTACGCGCACCTATACCGCACCGCGCTCGACGGGCCTGACGCCGGGCTATGTCGCGCCGGTCCAGCGATCGATGACCGATCGATCGGTCACGCCGGAATATGCGCCTTCCTACCAGTCGAACGCCTATCCGCAGCAGCAACGGCGCGGTTTGTTCGGCGGCTTCGGCGGCGGGCTGCTCACCGGCATCGTCGCGGGCGGGCTGATCGGCCATTTCTTGGGGCATGGTTATGGATATGGCGGCGGTGGCGCGGGCGGCGGATTCCTGGCGATCCTGTTCCAGCTCGCGATTGTCGGCGGCATCCTCTGGCTGGTGATGCGCCTCTTCGCCGGGCGCGCGAACAGCGGCCCCTCCTACACGGCCGCGCCGCCGGCCTATCAGCCCGACTATGCGCCACAGCCCGCTTATGGCGCCGCCCCGCCGCAGAACGACATCCAGATCGGCAATGACGATCAGCAGATTTTCGAGCGGCTGCTCGGGCAGCTTCAGGATGCGTTCGGCCGCGAGGATTATGGTGCGCTGCGCGGCATCACCACGCCTGAGGTGATGGGCTATCTGGCCGAGGAGTTGAGCGACAACGCCACCCATGGCCGCAAGAACGAGGTGACCGGCACCCGCCTGCTCGACGGCGAGGTTTCCGAAGCGTGGTCCGAGGACGGCCACGATTATGCGACCGTCGCGATGCGCTACGAAAGCACCGACGTGACCCGCGATCGCACGAGCGGCGCGATCGTCTCCGGCTCGACGACGCCCAGCCAGGTCACCGAGCTGTGGACCTTCGTCCGCGCCTCGGGCGATCGGGGCGGGTGGAAGGTATCGGCGATTCAGGAAAGCTGAGGTTTTCCCCGTCATGCCGGCGAAGGCCGGGATGACGATGGCTGTCAGTGCAGCACGTCCGTTTTGGTCAGCTCCGCCTTCGCCGGCACCGTGCCCGGCAGATTGGCCAAACTCTGGTCGCCGCCCAGCGTCTGGTAGAGCGAGACGAGGTTCTGCGCTTTCACCAGCCGCGCGCCGGCGATCGTCTTGCGCGCCGCATAGAGGGTCCGCTGCGCGTCGAGCGTGTTCAGATAGGGATCGATGCCTTGTCTGTAGCGCGCGATATCGAGGGTGTAGGTGTCCTGCGCCGCATCCAGGTTGAGCTGGTCGGCCCTGAACTGATCGTCGATCGTCCCGCGCCGCGCCAGCGCATCGGCGACCTCGCGAAACGCGGTCTGGATCGCCTTCTGATAGGTGGCGATCTGCAGATCGCGTTGCGCCTTGGCGTAAGCGAGGTTGCCGGCGTTCGTGCCCGCATCGAAGATCGGCAGCGTCGCGGACGGCGCCAAGGTCCAGGTGAAGGCGCCGCCGGTGAACAGGCTGGAGAGCGCGGTGCTGGAGAGGCCGGCGAGCCCGGTCAGCGAGATGCGCGGGAAGAAAGCGGCGCGCGCCGCGCCGATGCGGGCGTTGGCGGCGCGCAGTTGATATTCGGCCTGCACGACATCGGGGCGGCGCAGCAGGATGCCGCTGTCGAGCCCCGCGGGCAGTTCGCCGATCAGCCCGTCGACCGCCTCGATCGAGGGCGGGAGCAATGCCGCATCGACAGGGGCGCCGACCAGCAGTTCCATCAAATTGGCGTCCTGCGCCACCAGCGTACGCTGCAGCGCCTCGTCGGCCTGCGCGGTGGCGAGCACGGTCTGCGCCTGGCGCAGATCGGTGCGCGGCGCGATGCCGCCGTCGAGCCGCGCCTTGGTGAGGTTCACGCTGGCCTGGGCGCTCTTTTCGGTATCCACCGCGACGGCGAGCAGGCTCTTGTCGGCGGCATATTGGAAATAGGCGTCGGCGATTTCGGCAACGAGGGTCAGCCGCGCCC
>CAXTMT010000068.1:0-9378 GCA_964245355.1 uncultured Sphingomonadaceae bacterium | reverse complement strand
TCCTCGCCCAGATAGAGATCGAATTCGGAATGGGTGAGGCTGCGCAGCCGCCCGAACAGATCGATCTCCCACGCCGAGACGGCCGCATCGACCGAATAGACGGTGCTGTCGCGGCTGCCCGTCGCGGAGGTCGCGCCGGTCGTTCCGGTCGTTCCCGTCGCTCCGGTGCTGGTCGATCCGCCGGCTTCCGACGCATGGCGCCGGGTGAGGCCCGCTTCGCCGTCCACCGCGGGGAAAAGCTCGGCGCGCTGCACCTTGAACTGGGCGCGGGCCGAGGCGACGTTGGCGATCGCCTCGCGCAGATCCTGGTTGTCGGCGAGCGCCTGCGTGATGATCGCCTGGAGCTTGGGGTCCCTGAAGATCGTGCGATAATCGACGCTGGGCAGCGCCGCCTCGCTCCGGCGCAGATAGGCGTCTCCCACCGGCCACGACGGCGGCACTGCGGCTTTCGGCCGCTCCAGATGCGGCTCGAAGCTGCACGCCGAAAGCGCGCTCAGCGCGAGGAGGGCGGCGAGGCGCCTCATGCCGGCCGGGGCTCCGCATCGCCGTCATCCCTGCGCTCGTCGCCCTGCTTGTGGCGATCCTCGTCCGCCTTGGCGCGGTCGGCGGGCGACATATGCTTGCCCTTGAAGAGCTTGCGGACCAGCACGAAGAACATCGGGATGTAGAAGATGGCGAGTGCGGTGGCGGTCAGCATGCCGCCGATCACCGCCGTGCCGATCTCGATCCGGCTTTGCGCGCCCGCGCCGCTCGCGATGCAGAGCGGGAAGACGCCGAAGATGAAGGCGAGGCTGGTCATGATGATCGGGCGCAAACGAACGCGCGCCGCCTCCAGCGCGGCATCGAGCGGCGATTTGCCCTGCTGCTCGGCCTGTTCGGCGAACTCCACGATCAGGATGGCGTTCTTCGCCGACAGGCCCATCGTCGTCAGCATGCCGACCTGGAAATAGACGTCGTTGGTCAACCCGCGCAGCGTCACCGCCACCGCCGTGCCGACCAGCCCGAGCGGGATCACCAGCAGCACCGCGAACGGCACCGACCAGCTTTCGTAGAGCGCCGCCAGACACAGGAAGATCACGATCAGCGACAGGCCGTAGAGCATCGGCGCCTGCGATCCCGAGACCTTCTCCTGATAGGAGATCGCCGCCCACGCGACGGTGACGCCGGGCATCTTCGCCGCCAGCTTCTCGATCGTATCCATCGCATCGCCCGAGCTTTTGCCCGGCGGTGCCTGCCCCTGGAATTCGTAGCTGCTGTTGCCCTGGAAGCGGGTCAGCGTGTTGGGGCTCTTGCTCCAGCGCTGGGTGGAGAAGGCGGAGAAGGGCGACATCGTGCCCGCCGAATTGCGGACGTACCAATCGCCGATGTCCTCGGGCCGCGCGCGATACGGCGCGTCGCCCTGGACGTAGACGCGCTTGACGCGCCCGCGATCGACCCAATCGTTGACGTAGCTGCCGCCCCACGCGGTCGAGAGCGTGGTGTCGACGTCGGATTGGCTGAGGCCCAGCGCGCCGACTTTTTCGGAATCGATGTCGATGTTGAAGGTCGGCGTATCGGGGACGTTGTTGATGCGGACCGCAGCCAGCCCATCGCTGGCGCGCGCCTGCGCCAGCAATTGGTTCGACTTGTCCTCGAAATCCTGCCGGCTGAGGCCGCCGGTGTTCATCAGCTCCATCGTGAAGCCGCTCGACTGGCCGAGGCCGCGCACCGGCGGCGGGTTGAGCGCGTAGAATTCCACGTCGCGCAACTGGTGGCCGATCTCGCGATTGGCGCGCTGCATGATCACCGGCGCGCTGTTGTCGGCGCCGCTGCGCTGATCCCACGGTTTCAGCGCGATGAAGCCGCGCGCCAGATTCTGGCCACTGCCGGCATTGTTGCTGCCGACCAGGGTGTAAACCACCGCGGCATTCTTTTCGGTCTTCAGGAAATAATTGGTCGCGGCGGTGGCGGCCGCCTGGGTGCGCGCCTGGGTGGCGCCCGCCGGCAGGGTGAACTGCATCTGCGCGACGCCCTGATCCTCGACCGGCAGGAAGCTCGTCGGCAGGCGCAGGAACAGCAGGACGAACAGCGCGACGAACAGCGCGAACACCGCCATCGCCCACCACATCCGCTCGATGATCCAGGCGACGCCGTTGCGGTATTTGTCCGACATCCGCGCGAACCACGCCTCGAACCTGTCGCCGTACTCGTTGATCTTGCGCATCACGACGTTGCGATTCTCGTGCGCATCCTTGTCCTCGCGTTTCAGCAGCGTCGCGGCGAGCGCGGGCGAAAGGATCAGCGCGACCATCACCGACAGCGCCATCGACGAGACGATGGTGATCGAGAATTGGCGGTAGATCACGCCGGTCGATCCCGAGAAGAAGGCCATCGGCAGGAACACCGCCGACAGCACCAGCGCGATGGCGATCAGCGCGATGTTGATCTCGCCCATCGATTTGATCGTCGCCTCGCGCGGGGAGAGATCCTCCTCGTCCTTCAGCACACGCTCGACATTCTCGACCACGACGATCGCGTCATCGACCAGCAGCCCGATCGCCAGCACCATGCCGAACAGGGTCAGCACGTTGATCGAGAAACCGAAGGCGGCGAGGATGCCGAAGGTGCCGAGCAGCACCACGGGTACGGCGATCGCCGGGATCAGCACCGCGCGCCAGCTGCGCAGGAACACGAACATCACGATCACGACGAGCACGATCGCGATGATCAGCGTCTTCACCACATCCTCGACCGAGAGCTTGATGAAGGCGGTGCTGTCGTTGGGAAAGGTATATTTGTAGCCCGGCGGAAAGGTCTTCGCCGCGTTCGTCACGAAATTGCGGACGAGTTCGGAGGTCTTGAGCGCATCGGCGCCGGGCGCGAGCTGGATGGCGATGCCGGTGCCCGGATGGCCGTTGATCTTGCCGGTGGAGTTATAATTCTCCGAACCCAGCTCCATCCGCGCGACATCCTGCAACAGCACCTTCGATCCATCGGGCTGTGACTTGATGACGACCTTCTTGAAATCGTCGATCGAGGTCAGGCGCGAGCGCGAGCTGACGATCGCGTTCAGCATCTGCGTGTCGGGCATCGGCTGCTGGCCGATCTGGCCGGGCGAAATCTGGGTGTTCTGCGCGGTCAGCGCGGTGCTGATGTCGCCCGGTTGCAGGCTGTAGCTGCGCAGCTTGAACGGATCGAGCCAGATGCGCATCGCATATTGCGTGCCGAACACCTGGAAATCGCCCACCCCCGGCAGGCGGCCGAGCGAATCCTGCATGTTGGAAACGACGTAATCGGCGACGTCGATGCTGCTCGCTTTGTCGGTCTCGTCATAGACGCCGACGACCATCAGGAAATCGGGGTTCGCCTTGGTGACGATCAATCCCTGCGCCTGGACCTGCTGCGGCAGGCGGGAGAGCGCCTGCTGAACCTTGTTCTGCACCTGGACCTGGGCGATGTCCGGATTGGTGCCCTTGACGAAGGTGACGGTGACGGTGACCGAGCCCGCCGAGCTGGACGACGACTGGAAGTAGATCAGCCCGTCGATGCCGGTGAGCTGCTGCTCGATCACCTGCGTGACCGAGGATTCGAGGATCGCCGCCGACGCGCCGGGGAAGGTCGCGCGGACGTTGACCTGCGGCGGGGCGATGTCCGGATATTGCTCGATCGGGAGCGTGAAGACGCTGCCCAGGCCCACCAGCATCACGATGATGGCAATGACCCACGCGAAGATGGGCCGATCGATGAAGACGCGACTGATCATGGCCGAAAGACCTCAGCCGCCCGCGTGACTGGCGGACTTATCGGCTTTCTCGTCCTTCTTTTCCTCCTTGGCGGAAACCGGCGCGGGCTTGGAGCCCGCGGGCACCGGCTTGATCGGCTTGCCCGGCTTGATCAGCCCCAGCCCTTCGGTGATCACCTTGTCGCCGGGCTTGAGCCCGCTGGTGATGAGCCAGTCGGTGCCCACCGTCTGGCTGGTGACCACGGTCCGGCTGACCGGCTTGTTGTCGGGGCCGACGAGCATCACCGTCGCATGGCCCTGCGGATCGCGGTTCACCGCCGCCTGCGATACGAGGATGCCGTTGTTGTTGGTCGCCTGGCTCAGCACCGCGCGGACGAACATGCCCGGCAGCAGCAGCCCCTGGCGGTTGGGGAAACGCGCGCGCAGCGTGACCGCGCCGGTGTTGATGTCGACCACGGCTTCGGAGAATTCGAGGGTGCCGGTCTGCCCGTAATCGCTGCCGTCTTCCAGCTTGAGCCGCACGGTCGCGGCCGAGGGGACGACCCCGCCCTTCTTCAGCTCCTGCCGCAACGCGAGCAGGTCGGCGGAGGATTGCTGGATATCGACATAGATCGGATCGAGCCGCTGGATCTGGGCCAGCGCATTGGTCTGGCCGTTCGTGACGAGCGCGCCGGTGGTGTAGAGCGAGCGGCCGATCCGTCCGGTGATCGGCGCCGGCACCGTGGTGTAGTGCAGGTTGATCCGCGCGGTATCGAGCAGCGCCTTGTTCTGCGCGACCGCCGCCACCGCCTGCTTGGCGGCCGCCTGCGCGTCCGAATAATCCTGCTGGGCGACCGCCTGCATCGCCGCGAGCGGCTTGTAGCGCTGCGCCTTGATCACCGCGGTGGCGCGGTTGGCCTCGGCCGATTGCAGGTTCGCCGCCGCCTGATCGACCTGGGCGCGGTAGAGGCTGGGGTCGATCTGGTAGAGCGTCTGGCCCTTGTGGACGATGCTCCCTTCCGTGAAGAGCCGCGCCTTGATCACGCCCGAAACTTCGGGACGAACGTCGGAGGTCTCGTAGGCGTTGGTGCGCCCCGCCAGTTCGACGATCAGCGGCACGGCCTGCGTCTTCACCACGACATAGCCGGCCTCGGGCGGCGGCGGCGTCGGCTTTTCCTTCTTGCCGCAGCCGGCAAGCGATACGCCGAGCACGATCAGCGCGAGGCTGCCGCGGACCAAACGGCGGCCCGCGATCGGACGAAATACACTCATGGTTTCGCTCCAGCCTAAAAACGGCGCGCGGACCAGCCCCAATATGGTTGCAAGGCAGAAATATTGCGCCTGCGAAGGCGCATATTCCCGCCGGCGCGGATCAGACAAGCCTCTGCTCGGCCCAGAAATCCCGCATCGCATGATGCGCCGGGTCGGTCATGCGCACGATTCGGTGCTCTGGATCCCCCGCATCGTCGAAGATCGTCAGCAGCCCGCGCTCTTCCAGCACCTCGACCCAGCGCATCGCCGCGACCTCGGGCACGGTGGTCGCAGCGCAGCAATTGCCGATGCTGATCGTCGCCTGCTCCTCATAGGCCACGAACAGATGGAGCAGCATGTCCCACGCCGGATCCGCGAACAGATCATGGTCGAAATAATCCTTGCGGCGATGGCGCAGAAGAATGGCGATGCGGGCGCGCTGCACGGGCGCGGCACGCTCCCCGCCGTCGCCGACGAAATCATGGAGCCGCGCCTGTGGCTCGCCTGCACGACGGGCCATGTGCAGCATTCTTTGAAACTGATCAGTTGCGCTCGACAAGGGAAACCTTTCCGGGACGCCGGGGAATGATCCCGGCGGCGTCCAGCTTGATGCGACGACCCCACCGGTGACGGAGGCTGCCGATGGCGAGCGCGAGCAGGATCGGATAGGCGAACTTCCCCCGTATCAGGAGGATCTTGCCTGCGATTTCCGGCTGGAGGATCGCCGTGAGATTGAGGATGACGGTGGCGAGTTGAAACCCGGTGGCGACGATCGGCCAGCGCTTTACGCTGCGGATCATCAGCCGATCGAAAGCGAACAGCGTTGCCAGGCCGATGGCCAAAAAAAGATAACGCGCATGCGTCATCCCGAATGCGGCCGAGAGCGGCAGGATCGCCGCCGTGGCGCCCGAGGCGGCGATGGCGATCGCCGCCCCCATCCGCTCGTCCCTACCCCCCCACAGGATAGCGACCGCGCAGCTCAGCAACAGGCTGGTATCGTAGAGATACTGGCCGAAGAGATGCCACATGGGGACGAGCGGACTAAGGGCTTCGAACCGTGGATCAGGCCGCGACCCGCTCGCTCTCGACAAGCTTGAGCTGGGCGACATTCTGATCTTCGATCCACGGGCCTTCCTTCGGGCCACCATCGCCGAACGAGCGCGGATCGATTCGCATACCGGCACAGATGGTCGACAGGCGGCTGTGAATCGCCAGCGCGCGTTCGCGCTGGACGAGTTGCTCGGTGACGAGCTTGCCGGCGTCGGCGATCAGCTCGCGTTCGGCACAGGCCTGCAAGCCGAGACTCATCCGTGCCTCGACCAAGGCGGAAAGCAACCGGGCGCTTTCGGAAAGCCCCACATCGAGAGCGCGTTCGCCATCGACGGCACGCTTCTGGATTTCGGACCCAATCTGCAACATTTTCTGGCGCATCTGTCCTCCTCGCCGCCAGCCAACCGCCGACGGACGTGTCTGTCGCCGGCGAACCGACGGATCATAGGGAAGCGGCCGAACTCGCAAGCACCTGATGCGACATGGCGATCAGGACCATCGCCAGAGACAAAGCACCGAGGGCGACGGCCATCGCCCACATCCGCTTTTTCCACGGCGGGAGATCATCCCACTGCCGTTCCGGAACGGCGAGGGACTGTGCCCCGCCGATCGGCTCGACCGGGCCATCTGGGTCCTCGTTTCGCAGGTCGGCAAGCCTAATCGGCGTCAGTCCCACGCGTTGGGTCTCCGATTGGATCAGTTCGGGCTCATGCTCGGCGAGAAGGCGGGCGAGGGCAAAGCGACTCTCCGCGCCGGTCGCCCGAATCGCCCGCTTGCAGGCGATGTCGATCGCCGAAGGGGCGGTGCCGACGAGGCGGGAAATCTGCTTGGAGGACAATCCGTGCGCGACGAGCGCCAGATACCGCTTCTGAGTCTTGGAGACCTGCAGGAGGGAATCGCGATCCATCGCCCCGTCATCGTCCCTGAACGGTTAACGGATCAAGGCGCTAATCGAACCGAACGTCGTGATTGTCCGTCCGCGTGGCCTCATCGGGCGCGCGCGAGTCACCCGTTCAAGGCGCCTTGAACGGCTCCGCGACGCTTGCGGCCGCCGCATCGGCAAACTGAAACGCGCGACATTTGCCGTCGTCGAGGTGGGTGCGCCCCTCGCTGCCATCGGAAATCCAGCGGTCGATCCGCATCGACTGGCTGTCGATCGTATAGAGCAAAGCGACCGGATCCTCGCCATCGCTGAAACTGACGGCAGCGCCGGAAAAGGTGGCCGTCAAACTCTGTGTCTTGCTGTTGCGCGCATTGCTCAACGTCACGCTGCCGTCGCTTCGGTCGAGTATCGCGAAAACGGTTGCCTTGCCCAAGGTGCAGCTAAGCTGCTGCCGTGCCTGCGCGGCCGCCGGCGCGGCCGCCAGCAGCGCAAGGCTCATCAGGGAAAACGTACGCGACACCATGCCCACTCAATCCCTGGCGGGAGCGAAGGTTGCGAATATCTTGGCGATGATCGACGAGACGACCGATTATTCGCGAAAATCTCTCAGGCAGGTGGTTCCGCCTGCGCCAAAACCGCGTCCCACCGGTCGCTGACCGTGGTGCAGAGCAGGCGCCAATTTTCGACATTGATGTCGACCGTCGAGAAGCGGTCGGTGTAACCGATGTAGAGGCCGTCCTCGCGCGCGTCGACCTGCCCGACCGCATGATCCGCATCGGCCAGGCGTACGCACAGCAGGCAGGATCGTCCGCCATAGTCCCGAATCGCATGGTGCAGCCGCTCGGCCTGCGCGATCGTGACGTTGTTGTGCATGTAGACGAAGATCTTCTCGGCAAAGCCGAAGTCGTCGCGCAGCTTCTGCGAAAGAAACTTCATCCGCGCCGCCTGCGATCGGCGGAAACGCTCGATCGGCTCCGAACTGGAGGGCGTGAACGTGTGGCTGAAAATGCCATATTCGCTGTTGTCGACGACATATTCGCCGTTCAAGTCGCGAACCGTGGTGATCGCCGGATCGGCCATGCTGGCGAAGCCGTTCCGGACGCCCCGGATCACCTGCTCGGGCTCGATTCCCGCCCAGCGCAGCAGGCTCAGCGGATCGGCATGGAAGCGCCGCTGGACCATGCCGAATTCGCAGCTGTTGCCCAGACTTTCGCAGCGCATGAAGACCTGACGGAGCCGTTCGATCTCCGCATCCTCGTTCACATTCGGTTGGAACAATATCTCGGGGATTTCGAACGCCGTCGTGTCGTCGCCGACGATCGCCTGATCTTGCCGCGCTTGCCATAGCGCTTCGGTCACCCCCGACGAAACCTCACCGCGATGCGGAAAGCGTACCTTGAGATCGGCCCAGATCGGAAGCGCCGTCGGCCAATCGCGCGCCCGGTTGGCCTGCAGGGCGCGCTGGACCGCAACCTCCATCGCATCGGGGAAGTGCGCGGCAGCGGTGTCGATTGCAGCGCGAACCTCATCGACACCGCCGATCTCGCGCAGGCAACGGATCGCGCCGAGATGCGGCTCCATCACGCTCGGATCGGCATCGCGGATCGCGGCCCAGCGTGGCAGGCCGATATCGAATTTGCGGACGATTTCGGCGTTGCGCGCGCCGGCATAGTCGAAGTCGGGAGCGGGGCCGAGATCCTCCTTCGCACGCTCCCGTACCGCTTCGGACTCGTCCCACAAGCGCTGTCGTGCCAGGGCATCGGCGTGGTGGACGCGCGCACCGCGTTGCGTTGGGAACAGCTTCACGACTTCTTCGAAACGCGCGGTGAGTTCGGCGTATTTCTGTATCGACTGCGGCAGGAGCGCCCATTCGAAGCGCACCTCGAAGCTTTGCGGAAAGCGCGCCACGGCCTCGGCCGCCAGCGCTTCGGCATCCGCGTTGCGGCCGGCGACGCGCAACGTCGAAATGCCGTTGAACCAGCCGCTCGGATCGTCGGGAAATTTCTCGCGAATGGTTTTCCAGCCGGCACTCGCCGCATCCCAATCGCGCGCACGATGCGAGAGGCGCGCCTGCTGTTCGACGACCGCGCGATTGTCGCCGAACAGGCGCACCGCCGGTTGGAGCACGGTCTGCGCATCGTCGAAGCGGCCGAGCCCGGCGAGGCATTCGGCGGCGCCGAGATAGCCTTCCACCTGGCCATGATCGGCGGCGATCACCGCCTCCCACGCCTTCAACGCCGCTTCCGGCGTACCGTGGCGGCGCACGGTGCGGGCATAGTGCAGGGTGAGCGTCTTGTTCTGCGGGAAGCGCGCGACCGCATCCTTGTACATCGCCTGCGCCGCCTCGAATTCGCCTTGCGCGGCGAGGTCCTCGGCGGCGGCGGTGTAGGCGCGCTGATAGTGCGGCCAACGCTCGCGGCAGACCGCCCAGCGGCGCTGCGCTTCCGCAGGGTCGCCGCTGGCGCTGCCGAGCATGGCAAAATCGTCCCAGAGC
>CAXTMT010000067.1:8770-12454 GCA_964245355.1 uncultured Sphingomonadaceae bacterium | reverse complement strand
CCCAAGACCACCACCCTCCCCGGCATGGTCTCCGCCGCCGATCCGCGCGCCGTGGCGGCAGGCGTGGAAATCCTTCACGCCGGCGGCAGTGCGGCCGATGCGGCGATCGCGACGATGGCGGCGCTGAACGTCGTCGAGCCGCTCCACTCGGGGCTCGGGGGCGGCGGCTTCCTCGTCTATCAGAATCCGCATGGCCAGCTTTCGGGCTATGACGGGCGTGAGGCGGCACCGGCGGCGGCCGATCCCTACTGGTTCTACGTGAACGGCCAGCCGCTGGAGCATAGCGCCGCCGTCCCCGGCGGGCGCAGCGTCGGAGTGCCGGGCAACCTCAAGCTGATGTGGGAAGCGCATCGGGAGCAGGGCCGCCTGCCGTGGGCGCGGCTGTTCCAGCCGGCGATCCGGCTCGCCACGCAGGGCTATGCGATCAGCCCGCGCCTCGCCAATTTCCTCCACAGCTTCAAGCTGCCGGTCGACGACTGGGGCCGCGGCTATCTCTACGATGCCGATGGGCAGGGCCTGCCCGCCGGCACGATCGTGAAGAATCCGAAGCTCGCCGCGCAGTTCGAAGCGATCGCCGCCAAGGGCCCGGATTATTTCTACAAGGGCGCGCAGGCCGCGAAGCTGGTCGCGACGGTCAACAATGCCCCGCGCAACCCCTCGAAGATGACGACCGCCGATCTCGCCGCTTACCAGATCCGCCGGCGCACCCCGATTTGCGGCCTGTATCGCGCGTACAAGATCTGCGGGATGGCGCCGCCGTCGTCGGGCGGCGTGGTGGTGCTGACCATCCTGAAGCAGCTCGAACGCTTCGACATGGCGAAGCTCGGCAAGGACAGCCCCGTCGCCTGGCACCTTTTCGCCGAAAGCTCGCGCCTCGCCTACGCCGATCGCGACGCCTATCTCGCCGATCCCGATCATGTGGCCGTGCCGGTCGCCGGGCTGACCGACCCGGCCTATATCGCCACCCGCTCGGCGCTGATCTCCCCCGACAAGTCGCTCGACCATGCCGAGCCCGGCCGCCCGGCGGGGGCGCCGGATCGCCCGATCGCGACGCCGGTGCCCGAACATGGCACGACCGATATCGCCGTGGTCGATCGCTACGGCGCGATCGCCGAGGTGACGACGACGATCGAATCGGTCGCGGGATCGGGCCTCAGCCAGGACGGTGCCTTCCTCAACAACGAGCTTACCGATTTCGATATCGTGCCGGTGCAGGACGGCCGCTTCGTCGCCAACCGGGTCGAGGGCGGCAAACGCCCGCGCAGCTCGATGTCGCCGACGATCGTTTATGGGCCGGACGGAAAGGTGCGGATCGCGATCGGCGCAGCCGGCGGATCGACGATCATCGCGCAGGTGGCGAAGGCATTGGTCGGCGTACTCGACTGGCATCTGTCCGCGCAGGAGGCAATCGCGCTGCCTTTGGTGTTTGCGCCGGGCGATACGGTGGTGCTGGAGCGCGGCACGGCGGCCGAAGCGCTGAAACCCGCGCTCGATGCGCTGGGGCAGAAGACGGTGATCGCCGGGCTCGGCCTCAAGGCCAATGCGATCGAGAAGGTCGGCGGCATATGGGTGGGCGCGGCAGACCCGCGCAGCGAGGGCGTCGCGATGGGCGAAGACATGTCGGCAGCGGCGATCAACCGGGTGGTGCAGAAGACGGGGACGCCTTCGGAATAGAACCCGCTAAACATTCTCCGTTCGTGCTGAGCGCAGTCGAAGCACGTGCTCCGAGGGCATCGCTTGCAGCACGTCCTTCGACTTGAGCCTTTGGCTCAAGTTCATCCTGAGCGCCTGCTTTGCAGGCAGTCGAAGGGCTCAGGACGAACGGGGTGATTTGGGATTGGGCTTAAGTGACGGGGAGAGGATAAAAATGCTCGAAACCTTTCCCAACCTCGTGGCGATGTTCTTCGCGCGCGCCGAGCAGAAAGGCCAAGATCCCTTCCTCTGGCACAAGGCCGAGGGCGTCTGGGTCTCGCAAAGCTGGGCCGATGTCGCGCAGAAGGTCGCCGCGCTCGCCGAGGCTCTCCGCGCCATGGGCCTAAGCTCCGGCGATCGGGTGATGCTCGTTTCCGAAAATCGCCCCGAATGGTGCATCGCCGATCTCGCGATCATGGCGGCCGGCTGCGTCACCGTACCGGCCTACATCACCAATACCGAGCGCGATCACAGCCACATCCTGGAGAATAGCGGCGCCTGCGCGGCGATCGTCTCGACGCCGAAGCTCGCGCGCAAACTGCTGCCCGCGCTCGCCCGCTCGTCGTGCAAAAGGCTGATCGCGATCGAGCCGATCGGCCATGCGCATGTCGGCGCGACCCGCATCTTCGATTGGGCCGCGCTGATCGCCGGGCATCCGGGCGACGTCGCCACCTGCGAAGCGCAGGCCACTGCACGGCGCGAAAACCTGGCCTGCATCATCTACACCAGCGGCACCGGCGGCGCCCCGCGCGGGGTGATGCAGCATCATGGCGCGATCCTCCACAATGTCGCCGCCTGCATGGAGATCGTCGAGAGCGATTTCCCCAAAACCGGCGGCGAAATCTTCCTCAGCCTGCTCCCGCTCAGCCACGCCTACGAACATTCGGGCGGACAGCATTTCCCGATCGGGATCGGCGGGGAGATCTATTATTCGGAAGGGATCGAGAAGCTCGCCGCCAATATCGAGGAGGTGCGCCCGACGATCATGGTCGTCGTCCCGCGCCTGTTCGAACTGCTCCGCGCCCGCATGCTGAAGACGATCGAGAAGCAGGGTCGCCTCGCCAATTGGCTGCTGGCCCGCGCGATGGCGCTGCCGGCCGAGCCGCGCCTGATCGACATGCCCGTCGACCTGCTGTTGTCGGCAACCTTGCGCAAGAAAGTCGGCAAGAAGTTCGGCGGGCGGATGAAGGCGCTGGTGTCGGGCGGCGCGCCGCTCAACCCCGAGGTCGGGCAATTCTTCTCCGCGCTGGGGCTGACCCTGCTGCAGGGCTATGGCCAGACCGAATCCGGCCCGGTCGTCTCGTGCAATCGGCCGAGAGCGGGGATCAAGCTCGACACCGTCGGTCCGCCGCTGATCGCCACCGAGGTGCGCATCGCCGAGGACGGCGAGATCCTCGTGCGCGGCGAGAATGTGATGCACGGTTATTGGCGCAACGCGGCCGAGACGGCGCGGGTGCTGAAGGGCGGCTGGCTGCACACCGGCGACGTCGGCCATCTCGACGCAGCCGGCCGCATCGTCATCACCGATCGCAAGAAGGATATCATCGTCAACGACAAGGGCGAGAATGTCGCCCCCCAGCGGATCGAGGGGATGCTGACGCTGGAGCCCGAGATCGCCCAGGCGACGGTGTGGGGCGACAAGCGGCCCTATCTGGTCGGGCTGATCGTCCCCGATGCGGAGACGACGGCCGGCCAGAGCGCCGATGATGTCCACCGCCTCGTCTCCGCAGCCGTCGATCGCATCAACAAGGGATTGTCGGTGCAGGAAAAGGTCCGCCGCATACTGATCGCCGACGAGCCCTTCACCATCGAGAATGGCGAACTCACGCCCTCGCTCAAGACACGGCGGCATGTCTTGCGCGAGCGGTACGGCGAGCGGCTGGATGCGCTGTATAAATAGGACGTCGCCCCCGTGCAGGCCGGGGCCCCTGTCGGCAAGCGTCGTCCTCCGCGATCCCGCGGCCCCGGCCGGCGCCGGGGCGACGCGAGCAT
>CAXTMT010000067.1:0-8760 GCA_964245355.1 uncultured Sphingomonadaceae bacterium | reverse complement strand
GGCGGCTGTGCGACACCGCCGTCCCCCCCACCCCCCCGCCCGGGCCGGGCGCTGGGGCTACGAGATCATATTCCCGCTCCAGCCGCGCAACCACCTCCGCGACCGGCGCCACCGCCTCGACGGCGCCGATCCCCTGCCCGCAGCCCCAGATATCGCGCCACGCCTTCGTGCCATCCGTCATCGCGGCAAAATCCATCTTCGAGGGATCGGAGGTGGCCAGCGCATCGGGATCGAGCCCGGCGGCGCGGATGCTGGGCTTCAGATAATTGCCGTGCACCCCGGTGAAGAGATTCGAATAGACGATGTCGCTCGCCCCGCTATCGACGATCATCGCTTTGTAGGCGGGCACGGCATTCGCCTCCTCGGTCGCGATGAACGCCGATCCCATATAAGCGAGGTCCGCCCCCAGCATCCGCGCGGCGGCGATCGCCCGGCCGGTGGCGATCGCACCCGACAGCGCCAGCGGCCCATCGAACCAGCGGCGGATTTCCTGCACCAAAGCGAAGGGCGATTGCGTACCGGCATGGCCGCCCGCACCCGCCGCCACCGCGATCAGCCCATCGGCACCCTTGTCGATCGCCTTGCGGGCGAACCCATCGTCGATGACATCGTGGAGGACGATGCCGCCATAGCCATGGATCGCCGCGTTCACGTCCTCGCGTGCGCCAAGCGAGGTGATGACGATCGGCACCTTATATTTCACGCAGAGCGCGAGATCCTCGTCGAGGCGCGGGTTCGAGCGATGGACGATGAGGTTGACCGCGAACGGCGCATCCTCCGGCCCGAGTTCGGTGCTCAGCCGCTGCAGCCACTGCTCGAACACCCCCGAGGGCCGGGCGTTGAGCGAGGGGAAGGCGCCGACGATCCCGGCGCGGCATTCCGCCAATACCAGTTCGATCTGCGAGACGATGAACATCGGCGCGGCAATGACGGGCAGGCGGAGCTTCTGGAAGATCGGCGGCAGGGTCATCAGCGTGGCAATTCCAAATCCAGATAGCTCGCGATCAGCGCCGCGCGGAGCGCATCCTCGCTGCGGTCGGCGCCGATCGAATGGCCGCCTTCGGTTGCTTCATGATAGAAGAATGTGTCGCCGAAACCGGCAAGCTTGGCGGCGAATTTGCGCGCGTGGCCGGGGTGGACGCGATCGTCGAGAGTGGACGTGTAGATGAAGGGCGCGGGATAGGCGACGCCCGGCTTGAGTTGCTGGTAAGGCGAATAGTGCGCGATGAACGCCCAGTCGCCGGGCACATCGGGGTCGCCATATTCGCCCATCCACGAGGCGCCGGCGAGCAGGTGCGAATAGCGCTTCATGTCGGCCAGCGGCGATCCCATGACCACCGCACCATAGAGATCGGGGCGCTGGGTCATCGCCACGCCCACCAGCAGCCCGCCGTTCGACCGGCCCGAGACGGCGACGCGCTTCTTCGCGCTGACGCCGGTCTTCACCAGATCCTCGGCGACGGCATGCAGATCGTCGAACACGCGCTGGCGATGATCGCGCAGGCCTTCGTCATGCCAGCGCGGGCCATATTCGCTGCCGCCGCGGATGTTGGCGAGGACGAAGGCATTTCCCTCCTCCACCCAGAAGAGGCCGGCCGGTCCGGCGCGATAGGGTTGGTTGACGAGATAGGTCGGCGTCTGCGCGTCGCGGAAGCCGCCATACGCGTGGATCAGCGCCGGCACCGAGCCGGACGCGCCTTTCTTGCGGACGAGGAAATAGGGAATGCGCGTCCCGTCCTTCGAAACGGCGAAACGCTGGGTGACCTCCATCGCCGAAGCATCGAACCGTGCGGGTAGCGCCTGCACCGGTTTCGGCGGCGCTGAGGGCGTGACGGCGTAGAGCGTCGGCGGGGTGAGGAAACCTTCGACGGTCGCGAAGGCGAGGGGCGTGTCGTCGGCGGCGCGGCCGAGATGGATGGTGAGCTTGTCGGGCAGCGCCACCGCCCGTGATGCCCAATGGCCGTCCGCGCCCCGCGCCAGCGCGATCAGCTTGCCGGATACGTCGTCGAGCAATTTGACCCAGATCACCCCGCCGCCGGCATTGACCTCTTCGATCGATTGCGCGGCGCTGGGCACGAACACGCTTTCGATCTGCGGTGCGCGGCCGGCGAGCACATCGGTGATCCGGTAGGCGATCAGCGATCCGGCGGCGAAGCCGTGCCACGCGCTCTGCAACTGGGCGATGACGCGGCCGTCGAGCACATCCTCGATCTCGGCATCGTCGGGCAGCGGCACCGGCACCATGCGGCCATCGGGCGCGATATGGCTGTTGCGGTCATGATAGAAATCGAGCTGGCGCGCCATGATCGGCCAGCGCGTGGCGCCATCCTGATAACGGCGCACGGCGATGCCGATGTCGGTCGATTGCGCCTCGGCCACGGGGGCTGCCGCGGCGAGCGCCGTGCCGCGCTTCCACAGCTTCAGAATGCGCGGATAGCCCGATGTGGTGAGGCTGCCCGGCCCCCAGTTCGTAGCGATATACAATGCATCGGGGCCGGCCCAGGTGACGCGCGTCTTGGCGACCGGAACGATGAAACCATCGTCGACGAACTTGCCCGTGACGAGATCGAACTCGCGCTTGGTGTCGGCATCGCCGCCACCGGGCGAGAGCGAGACGAGGCAGCGGCGGTAATCGGGCGCGAGGCAATCGGCGCCGTGCCACACCCAGCTCTTGCCCTCGGCCTTGCCCAGCGCATCGATGTCGATCAACACCCGCCAATCGGGCTTGCCGGCGGTGAAGGCGGCAAGCCCGGCGATCCGCCAGAGACCGCGCGGGTGGGCGCGATCGCGCCACAGGTTGAGCACACGATCGCCGATGATCGCCTGCGGCTCGGCGATCTGCGCTTCGTCGTCGAGCAGGGCGCGTGCCCGATCGCGGCGCTCCTGGAAATGCGGTTGGGCGGTCAGCGTCGCCATCGACGCCGCATTCCACTGTTTCACCTGATCGAGCGCGCGGGTGCCCTGCACCTCCTCCAGCCAGAGATAGGGATCGGTCGGCTCGGGGGCGGCGCCGATCAGACCGGCCGCGGCGGCAAGCAAGGGCAAGGGATAGGCACACTGACGCACGGACGGGATACTCCGAACAGGGAAAGCCCTTCTAACGCCGCCGTGGCAGCATTCCAGCGATGGTTGAACGCCTTCGACGAACGGCGCCTCGGCCTGTGCCGCTCAGCTGTCGAGATAGTGGCTCTGCGGCTTGCCGAAGACGGCGAAGGCGAGCGTGGCGATCGCGCCGCCGATCAGCCAGCCGCCGATCACGTCGCTCGCCCAATGGACGCCGAGGAGTATCCGCGTCGCGCCGATCAGCAGCGCCAGCAGCACACCCGCCGCCGCGAGCCATCGTGCCCGTGCGCGGCTGCGGTTGATGCTGGCGATGTGGCCGAGCAGGGGATAGAGGATCATCGATCCCATCGAATGGCCGCTCGGGAAACTCCAGTCGGTCTGGACGACGAGGTGCCAGAACAGGTCCGGCCGGGGGCGATCGAACGCGATCTTGAGGAACGGCAGGAGGATCGCCCCGCCGCCAACGGCGAAGGCGAGCATCGCCGCCTCGCGACCCCGCGCGCGCAAGCCCAGCACCAGCGCCGACGCGATCGTGACAGGCGCACGTACCGAGGCGCCGCCGAGCGTGGTGATCGCGATGAAGAGCTTCAGTCCCCACGCCGGCCCGATCAACTGGCGCGCATGGCCGGGCTGGCGGAGCGCCACCAGCAGGTGATGGTCGAACGGGCGTAGCAGGCCGGTTCGCATTGCAATGGCATCGACGACGAACAGCGCGGCCAGGCCACCCGCCACCATCATTGCTGTCCGATCGACCCGCATCAGGCCCTGATCTACTTCGCGGACGTCGCCGTCCAGCTTCCGCCGATCGCCTGGATCAGCGTGACCGCCGCGACCTGCCGATCGACGATCGCCGTCGCCTCGGCCTGGCGCGCCGAAAGCGCGGTCGCCTGTTGGGTGATGACGTCGGTGTAGGCGATCTGCCCGGCGAGATATTGGTTGCGCGAGATCGCCTCGACCTGATTGGCCGAATTGGCGGCGACGACGCGCTGCTGCGCGACGAGGCCGAGGATCTGGCTGGCGGCCAGTTCGTCTTCCACCTGCTGGAAGGCGGCGAGCACGGTCTGACGATAAGTGGCGACCTGTTGATCGTAAGCCGCGCGCGCTTCGGCGACGCGCGCCGAGCGGGCGCCCCAATCGAGCAGGGTCTGCGCAACGCCGGCGCCTAGCGACCAGAAACTGGAGGCGGCGGTGAACAACTGGCCGATCTTGCTCGCCTCCGAACCGACGTCGCCGGAGAGGTTGATCGTCGGGAAGAAGGCGGCCTTCTCGACGCCGATCTGCTGATTGGCGGCGGCGACGCGGCGCTCGGCCCCCGCCACATCGGGGCGGCGCTGAAGGATATCGGCGGGCACCACGCCGGGCACGTCGGGCACCACCGGATCCCACTTCACCGGCTGGATCGAGAAGCTCGACGGATTCCGCCCCACCAACACGGCGATCGCATGTTCGAATGCCTGGCGCTGGCGCAGCAGGTCGGCGGCATTGCCCTTGGCGGTCGCGAGCTGGCTTTCCGCCTGCAGCACGTCGACCCGCGCCACCGTGCCGGTGTCGTAGCGGTTGGTCGTGATCTGCAACGCCTTGGCATAAGCCGCGATCGTATCGTCGAGGATCGCCTTCTGCGCATCCAGCCCGCGCAACTGGACATAATCGACGGCCAGTTCGCCCTGTGCCGACAAGGTCGCGTTGGCGAGATCGGCGGCGGAAGCGGTGGCGAGCGCCTTGTCCTGCCGCAGCGTCGAGCTCAGGCGGCCCCACACGTCGGGCTCCCAGCTCGCGCCGAGTTGCACCGAATAACGGCTGCTGCCGCTCGAACTCGATGTAAGGGCGGTCGTACCGGTCGTGGTCCCCGCACCGGTTGTCGTCCCTGTCGTACCGGTACTGGTGATGATCGAACTATTGCCGGTCTTCGAGAAAGTGCCCGTGTGGCTGTAATTTCCCTGCAGATCGACCGTCGGCAGCAGCGCCGCGCGCGCTTCGCGCACCGTCGCGCGGGCTTGGGCGTAGGCGGCGGCGGCGGCGGCGACGTTCTGGTTGTCGATCGCGACGCGGGCTTCGAGGTCGTTCAGCGCCGGATCGCGGAACAGCTTCCACCATTCGCCCTTGGCGATATCGTCGGACGGCGCGGCGACCTGCCAGCCCGGCGCCTCCTTGAAATTGGCGGGTAGCGCGAGCGTGGGGCGTACATAATGCGGCGCGAAGCTGCAGGCGGAAAGCGCGAGCAGCGCGCTGGTGGTGAGCAATTTGCGGGTCATGCTGGGTATCCGGGCGGGCTGGCGCGGCCGAGCATCCGGTCACGCGGGGAACGGCGGCGGAAACGATCGAGCGCGAGATAGACGACGGGGGTGGTGAGCAGGGTGAGGAACTGGCTGGCGATCAGCCCGCCCATGATCGCGATGCCGAGCGGACGGCGAAGCTCGGCACCGTCGCCGAAGCCGATCGCCAGCGGCAGCGCGCCGAAGGCGGCGGCGAGCGTGGTCATCAGGATCGGGCGGAAGCGCAGCAGCGCCGCCTCGCGGATCGCCGCCATCGGGCTGAGACCGCGCGCACGTTCGGCCTCCAGCGCGAAATCGATGATCATGATCGCATTCTTCTTCACGATGCCGATCAGCAGGATGATGCCGATGATGCCGATCAGATCGAGCTGCGATCCGGTGATCATCAGCGCGAACACCGCGCCGACGCCGGCCGAGGGCAGGGTCGAGAGCACGGTGAGCGGATGGATCGCGCTTTCGTAGAGGATGCCGAGCACGATGTAGATCACCAGCAATGCCGAAAGGATCAGGATCGGCATCGATCCGGTCGACTGGGCGAAAACCTTGGCGGTGCCCGCGAAGCCGCCGCGCACTCCGGCGGGGAAATGCAGGCCGGCCTGGATCTCCGCGATCCGCGCCGAGGCCTGGCTGAGCGAGAAACCGGTCGCGGTGCCGAAGGCGATCGTCGCCGAGGGGGCGCCATCCTGGTGGTTGACCTGCGCGGCGGTCGATCCGGTCGCCCAGGTCGCGACCGCCGAGAGCGGCACCATCGTCCGCGCCGCCGTGTTCACCGCCTGGCCGGTGGTGGTGTCGCGCTGGCCGGTGGTGGAGACCGGGGTCGATCCGGTGACGCCGGAGGTGGTGCCGATCACCGTCGACGATGCGGTGGTGCCGGGCGTCGTCACGCCGGTGCCGCTCGACGTGCCGATCGTGCCCGCGGACCCGGTGATCGCTCCGCCCGCGCCATTCGCCCCGGTGGTCGCAGCCGTCGTGGCATCGGTTGTCGCAACGGTTCCGGTCGCAATGGTCGGTACGTAGACACCGTTCAGCGCGTCGGGTGAGCCAAGATAATCGGGCGCGACGCCCATGATGACATGATATTGGTTGAGCCCCGAATAGATGGTCGCGACCTGGCGCTGGCCGAACGCGTCGTAGAGCGCATTGTCGACATCCGATGCCTGCACACCCAGCCGCGTCGCCGTATCGCGATCGACGTTGACGAACACATCGGCACCGCCCTCGGCGACATCGACGTCGACGTCGGTGAAGCCCTTCTCCTTCTTGAGCGCGGCGGAGAGCGCGACCGAGGCCTTGCGCAATTGATCGGGATCGTCGGCCTTCAGCGTATATTGGTACATGGCGTTGCCGCCGCGCCCGCCGACCATCATATCCTGCACCGGCTGCAGGAAGGCGGCGACGCCGGTGATCTTGGCGAGCTTGGGCCGAAGCCGCGCGATGACCTCGCGCGAGCTCACGCGCTGCGACTTGTCCTTTTCCTGCACGAACATGAAGCCGCCGCCCGCGCGGCTGCCGCCGGTGAAGGCCACGACCGATGCGATCGCCGGATCCTTGCGCACCGTATCGACGATCCTGGTGAGCTTCACCTGCATGTCGTTGAACGAAATGCTCTGGTCGGCGCGCAGACCGCCCATCAGCGATCCGGTGTCCTGCTCGGGGAAGAAGCCCTTCTGCACCTCGACATAGAGGAAGACGTTGAGGATGAAGGTGCCGAGCAGCAGTAAGAGGACCGCGCCGCGGTTGGCCAGCGCCCAGTCGAGGCTCCTGGCGTAGCGGCGCTGGACGCGATCGAAGCCCCGCTCGAAAAAGCGCGCGACGCGGCCCTGCTCATGGCCGGGCTTGGGTTCGTCGAGGATCAGCGCGGCGAGCATCGGCGTGGTGGTGAGCGAAATGACGAGGCTGATCAGCACCGCGACCGTCATCGTGATCGCGAATTCGCGGAACAACCGCCCGATCAGCCCGCCCATGAAGAGGAGCGGGATGAACACCGCGACGAGGCTGATCGAGATCGACAGCACGGTGAAGCCGACTTCACGCGCGCCGAGCAGCGCCGCCTGCACCCGCCCCATGCCGCCCTCGATATGGCGGCTGATATTCTCGAGCACGACGATCGCATCGTCGACGACGAAGCCGGTCGCCACGGTCAGCGCCATCAGCGACAGATTGTTGAGGCTGAAGCCGAGCAGATAGATCACGCCGAGCGTACCGAGCAGCGAGGCGATCACCGCCACCGCCGGCACGATCGTCGCCCGCAGCGACCGCAGGAAGATCGAGACGACGATCACCACCAGCAGGGTGGCGATCACCAGCGTGATCTCGACTTCGCGCAGCGACGCGCGGATCGTGGTCGTGCGATCGGAAGCGAGTTCCAGCTTGATGTCGGACGGGATCGCCTGACGCAGCGCCGGCAGTTGCGCTTTCACCGAATCGACCGTCGCGATGATGTTGGCGCCCGGCTGGCGGCTGATGATGACGTTGACCGCGCGCCGGCCGTTGTAGAGGCCCATCGTCCGCACGTCTTCCGGCCCGTCATAGACGCGGGCGACATCCTGCAGCCGCACCGCGATGCCGCTGCGCCACGCGACGACGAGCGGCGCATATTCGCTCGCCCGCAACCCCGGCGAATCGCCGTAGATCTGCCAGCTGTCGCCCTTGCCCTCGATCACCCCGCGCGGCCGGTTGGCGCTGACCTGGGCAAGCGCGGTGCGGACATCTTCGAGCGGGATGCCGTAGCGCGCGAGCATCAGCGGGTTCATGTCGATCCGCACCGCCGGCAGCGCCGCGCCGCCCAGCTCGACCTGGCCGACGCCCTGCACCTGCAGCAGCTTCTGCTGCACGATATTGGCAACGGTATCGTAGATTTCGGAAGGGGTGCGCGACGTGCTGGTCAGCGCGAAGATCAGGATCGGCGCTTCGGAGGGGTTGGCCTTGAAGTAGCTCGGATTCTGGCGAAGCGTGGTCGGCAGATCGGCGCGCGCGGCGTTGATCGCCGCCTGCACGTCACGCGCGGCGCCGTCGATGTTGCGCGACAGATCGAACTGCAGGATCACGCGAGTCGAGCCGATCCCCGATTGCGAGGTCATCTCGGAGACGCCGGCGATCGTGCCGAGATGCTTCTCCAGCGGCGAGGCGACGCTGGTCGCCATCGTCGTCGGCGACGCGCCCGACAGGCTCGACTGGACGAGAACCGTCGGGAAATCGACCTGCGGCAGCGGCGACACCGGCATGGCGAAGAATGCCGCGATACCGGCGAGCATCATGCCGACGGTCAGCAGCAACGTGCCGATCGGCCGCCGGATGAAAAGCGCGGAGAGGTTCACAATCCAAATCCTCCCCCGCAGGGGGAGGGGGACCATTCCGCAGGAGTGGTGGAGGGGGCGCAGTCGGCGTCCGCGACATGCCGGGGGCATGTCGCAGCCGCGGAGCC
>CAXTMT010000066.1:7268-12534 GCA_964245355.1 uncultured Sphingomonadaceae bacterium | reverse complement strand
CCAGAAACACCGCCGATATGCCGATCACGTAGAGCGTCACCCCGCCCCAGCCGATCTTCGTCGGATCGATGAAGGGATAGGGATACCAGCCGTCGATGCTCCCACGCAGCAGCGCGTAGCCGAGGTAGAGGATCGGGAAGAGCGCGATCAGCCAGGGGTCGCGTTTCCGTAGCCGCCCTTTCTCGGCAAGGAACAGCCAGGCGCCCGCGGTCAGCAGCGGCACGGCATCGTGGAGCAAGGCGTTGGTGACGAGTCGCCAGCCGCTCAGGTGCAATTGCCTGCGCAGCATCAGTTCGAACACCGCGCCGACCAGTGCCATCGTCAACGCCGCCGCGGCGATCAGTTGCGGGTGGCGCCAGCGGGCGCGGCCGAGCGCGATGCCGGTAAACAGCACGACCACGATCAGATTGGAAAGGATGGTGAAAAAGCCGGACAGGCGCCACAAGGTCGCCTCCCAGCTATGGACGCGCACGAAGATCAGTGCCGTTTGCAGGATCAGCCCGGCCCAGCCGGCAGCGGCAATGCTTGCAGCCCACACGCGCCAGCGATAGCCAGAGATCGCGCGATCGGGTGCTTGCTGCGCTTGAGACATCTGTTACTTCGCCTTGTAATTATATGTCGGACGCAACGCAGCCCTTCGGTTCGCGTTCGGTTGGGATGGATGAGATGGCCAAAGAGCACCCCAGGCGCAATCTGCCGCCGCTTTCCCTTCACGTTCCTGAACCGAAATTCCGGCCCGGCGATGCGGTCGATTATGCCGATTTCGATCGCGGCGAGGCGGGCCGGGTGGCGCGACCCGATATCGCGGTGGCGCCGTCTGCGATGCGCGATCATGCTTACTCGCTGGTCCGTGTGCTGGACGATGAAGGCCATGCCGTCGGCCCGTGGGATCCGCGTCTCTCGCCCGAACGGCTGCGTGCGATGCTCCGCCACATGGCGCTGACCCGTGCCTTCGACGAGCGGATGTACCGCGCCCAGCGTCAGGGCAAGACCAGCTTCTACATGAAGTGCACCGGTGAGGAGGCGACTTCGGTCGCCGCGGCTTACGCGCTCGACCGCGACGACATGTGCTTTCCCTCCTATCGCCAGCAGGGCCTGCTGATCGCCCGCGACTGGCCGATCGGCGACATGATGTGCCAGATCTACTCGAACGCGGGCGATCGGCTGAAGGGCCGGCAGATGCCGATCATGTATTCGGTGAAGGACGCCAGCTTCTTCTCGATCTCGGGCAATCTCGCGACCCAATATCCGCAGGCGGTGGGCTTTGCGATGGCGAGCGCCGCGAAGGGCGACAGCCGCATCGCCGCCTGCTGGTGCGGCGAGGGATCGACCGCCGAGGGCGACTTCCATTCGGCCTGCACCTTTGCCGTGGTCTACCGCGCGCCGGTGATTCTGAACGTGATCAACAACCAGTGGGCGATCTCCAGCTTCTCGGGTTTCGCCGGCGCCGAGGCGACGACTTTCGCCGCACGAGGGATCGGCTACGGCATCGCCTCGCTGCGGATCGACGGCAACGATGCGCTGGCGGTCTATGCCGCGACCGAATGGGCGGCCGAGCGGGCGCGCGGCAATCATGGTCCGACCTTGATCGAGCATTTTACCTACCGTGCCGAAGGGCACTCCACCTCCGACGACCCGACCAAATATCGCTCTGCCGAGGAGCGCGGCGCGTGGCCGCTCGGCGATCCGATCGTGCGGCTGAAGGATCATCTGATCGCGCTCGGCGAATGGGACGAGGAGCGCCATGCGGCGATGGACAAGGAACTCGCCGAATATGTCCGCGACGAGGGGCGCAAGGCCGAGGCGCAGGGTACGCTGCACGACGGCCTCAGCCAGCCGTTCGACACGATGTTCGAACAGGTGTTCGAGGAGATGCCCTGGCATCTGAAGGAGCAGCTCCGGCAGATGCAGGACGAGCGCAAGGCGGCGGGGATATGAGCGAGACTAACGCGCTCCCTCTCCCCGGCGGAGAGAGGGTTGGGGTGAGGGGGAGCAAGGCGCAGCCGAGCGTCCCCACCATCGGCGTGGTACACCCTCACCCAACCCTCTCCCTCCAGGGAGAGGGCTAATGGCCACCATGAATATGATCCAGGCGATCAACTCCGCGATCGATATCGCCATGGGCCGCGACGACAGCATCGTCGTGCTGGGCGAGGACGTCGGCTATTTCGGCGGGGTGTTCAAGGCGACCGAGCATCTCCAGAAGAAATACGGCAAGACCCGCGTGTTCGATACGCCGATCACCGAATGCGGGATCATCGGCGTCGCGGTCGGCATGTCGGCGTACGGCCTGCGCCCGGTGCCCGAGATCCAGTTCGCCGATTACATCTATCCCGCGCTCGATCAGCTCGTCTCCGAAGCGGCGCGGCTGCGCTATCGTTCGGCGGGCGAGTTCGTCGCGCCGATCACGGTGCGTTCGCCCTTCGGCGGCGGCATCTTCGGCGGCCAGACGCACAGCCAGAGCCCCGAGGCGCTCTTCACCCATGTCGCGGGCCTCAAGACGGTCGTTCCCTCGAATCCCTACGACGCCAAGGGCCTGCTGATCTCCGCGATCGAGGACAATGATCCGGTCATCTTCTTCGAGCCCAAGCGCATCTACAACGGCCCGTTCGACGGCCATTACGACAAGCCGGTGATACCCTGGGCCAAGCATCCGCAATCGCAGGTGCCCGAGGGCTATTACCATATCCCGCTCGGCAAGGCGGCGGTGGTGCGGCCGGGCGAGGCGGCGACCTTGCTGTGCTACGGCACGATGGTCCACGTCGCGCTGGGCGTCGCCGAGGCGACGGGGCTGGATATCGAGATCATCGATCTGCGCACTTTGTGGCCGGTCGATATCGAGACGATCGAGGAATCGGTCCGCAAGACCGGCCGCTGCGTCGTCCTCCACGAAGCGACCCGCACCGGCGGCTTCGGTGCCGAGCTCGCCGCGCTGGTGCAGGAGCGTTGCTTCTATTCGCTGGAGGCGCCGGTCGAGCGCGTGACGGGGTGGGATACGCCCTATCCGCACAGCCTCGAATGGGCTTATTTCCCGGGGCCGGTGCGGCTCACCGAAGCGCTGAAGCGCGTGATGAAGGCTTAAGGATATGGCGCGCCAGAATTTCAAGCTGCCCGACATCGGCGAGGGCATCGCCGAGGCCGAGATCGTCGCCTGGCACGTGAAGATCGGCGACCGGATCGAGGAGGACGATCCGCTCTGCGACATGATGACCGACAAGGCGACGGTGGAAATGACCGCGCCGGTTTCGGGGGTCGTGGTCGAGGTAGCCGGCGCGGTCGGCGAGCAGATCGCGATCGGATCGGTGCTGGCGGTGTTCGAGACCGAGGCGGGGGCGGTGGTGGAAGAGCCGACGCTGCAGGTCGCCCCGCCCGAGGCGGGCGAAGTGGCGCTGAGCGCGCCGATCGAGGCTATTGAGCCCTCTCCCCTTCAGGGGAGAGGGTTGGGAGAGGGGGTGAGCGAAGCGAGCGCCTCCGCTCAGCCGCAACCGACTTCCCCTCTCCCTGCAAGCGGGGAGAGGGAACAGGAACGTCGCGTCCTCGCCTCCCCCGCCGTGCGCGCCCGTGCGCAGGATCTGGGCATCGACCTCGCCGAAGTCCACGCGCCCGAGGGCCGCATCCGCCACGCCGATCTCGACGCCTTCCTCGGCTACAACGCCGGCCGCGGCTACATTGCCGCCAAGCCGGCGCGCGGGGACGAGGCGATCAAGGTCATCGGCATGCGCCGTCGCATCGCCGAGAATATGGCGGCGTCCAAGCGCGCCATCCCGCACTTCACTTATGTCGAGGAATTCGACGTCACCAAGCTGGAGGCGTTGCGCACCGATCTCAACGACACGCGGGGGCAGAAGCCCCGTATCACCATGCTGCCGCTGCTGATCACGGCGATCTGCAAGGCGATCCCCGAATTCCCGATGATCAACGCGCGCTACGACGATGCGGCGGGCGTCGTCACCCGCTCGGGCGCGGTGCACCTCGGCATCGCGACGCAGACCGATGCCGGGCTGATGGTGCCGGTGATCCGTAGCGCCGACGCCCTCAACATCTGGCAGCTCGCCACCGAGATCAAGCGGCTGGCCGACGCCGCGCGCACCGGCAAGGCCAAGAGCGAGGAATTGTCGGGCTCGACGCTGACCGTCACCTCGCTCGGCCCCTTGGGCGGCATCGCGACGACGCCGGTGATCAACCGTCCCGAGGTGGCGATCATCGGACCGAACAAGGTGGTCGAACGGCCGGTGTTCCGCGACGGGCAGGTGGTGGCCGCGAAGCTGATGAACCTGTCGATCTCGTGCGATCATCGGGTAGTGGACGGCTGGGATGCCGCCAGCTTCGTGCAGGCGGTGAAAAGGTTCGTGGAGACCCCGGCGCTGCTGTTCGTGGACTAACCTAACGAGACACCGTTCGTCCTGAGCGCGGTCGAAGGACGTGCTGCAAACGATCGTCCTGCTTGGCACGTCCGTCGACTGCGCTCAGGACGAACGGGCTACCCATTGGCGGGTGTTAAAGACGGCGCATCCACAGGTCCTGCACCCGGTGATCCGCACCTTTTCGGATCACCAGATCGGCGCGCGTACGGCTGGGCAGGATATTCTCGCTCAGATTGCGGGCGTTGATGTCGGTCCACAATTTGTGCGCGGCGGCCCGAGCCTCGTCGTGGCCGATCTCGGCGAGGTGGTGCCAGTAGGAGCGGGGATCGCGGAAGGTGGTCGCCTGGTGGCGCAGGAAGCGTTCGGTGTACCAGCGCTCGATATCGTCGACACCGGCATCGATGTAGAGCGAGAGATCGAAGAAATCGCTCGCCGTATAATGCGCGTTGGCGGCGCTGGAGGCGCCAAGCTGCAGCACGTTCAGCCCTTCGAAGATCAGGATATCGGGCCGGTCGACCCATTCCTGCTCGCCGGGCACGATATCGTAGGACAAATGCGAATAGACCGGCGTCGTGCCGCGCCCGGTCGAGCGCACCTCCAGCAGGAAATCGATCATCCGGCGGATGTCGTAGCTTTCCGGAAAGCCCTTGCGCGCCATCAGCCCGCGTTCTTCGAGCGTGGCGGTGGGGTAGAGGAAGCCGTCGGTCGTCACCAGATCGACGCGCGGATGATCGGGCCAGCGCGAGAGCAAAGCCTGGAGGACGCGGGCAAGGGTGCTCTTGCCGACCGCCACCGACCCGGCGATCGCCAGCACGTAGGGCCGCCGGCCGGCGGGGCGGACGGGGACATCATCGGTCACGACCGCCACGCCCCGCGCCGCGCCGATGTGGAGGTGTATGTGG
>CAXTMT010000066.1:0-7258 GCA_964245355.1 uncultured Sphingomonadaceae bacterium | reverse complement strand
GCTCGATCCGGACGAGCGGCGGGCGGGCGAGGCCGCGCACCTGCTCGAACCCGCGCCAGGCCGCGCGCCGCGCCGATGTGCAGGTTTATGAGGCGGGTGAGGGGGAGATAGATTTCTTCGACCTCGGTCAGCGAGATCGGTTCGTTGAAGCCGCGCAGGGTGCCGAGTTCGGCCTCGGTCAGCGTCATCGGCACCGCCGATCGCAGACGCGACCAGGACGAGCGCGAGAAATAGGTGTGGCTCGCCGGATCCATCCCGCCGCCGCTTTCACCGGTCGCAAGCGAAACCCGCGAGACCATCCGCCTGAGCCCTCCGTCGTGGAGGGGGCGTATAGCGGCGGCTGTGGTGGAAGGCCACAAGCTCCCCTTCCCTTCAGGGGAGGGGCTTAAGACTCGCCATCGCGCGCGCTTCGTCTAGAAGCCGGCCATGCCCGTCCGTACCGTTGCCATCGTCGGCCGACCCAATGTCGGCAAATCCACCCTGTTCAATCGGCTGGTGGGCAAGCGGGTCGCGCTCGTCGACGATCGGCCGGGCGTGACGCGCGATCGGCGCGAGGGCGATGCGCATCTGCTCGATCTGAACTTCCGGATCATCGACACCGCCGGCTACGAGGATGAAGAAGTCGCCACGCTGCCCGGCCGGATGCGCCAGCAGACCGAGGCGGCGGCGGAGATCGCCGATGTGGCTTTGTTCGTGATCGATGCGCGCGCGGGCGTCACGCCGCTCGATGAGGAGATCGCCCGCTGGCTGCGCGGGCTCGACACGCCGGTCGTGCTGCTCGCCAACAAGGCCGAGGGGCGGGCCGGCGAGAGCGGCCTGCTGGAGGCCTATAGCTTCGGCTTCGGTGCACCCGTCGCTTTCTCGGCCGAGCATGGCGAGGGGATGGTCGAATTGTTCGAAGCCCTGCTGCCGTTGCTGGAGCGCGACGGCGACGGGACCGAAGAGGAAGAGGCCCAGCACGGCGAGGATGGTCCGCTGAAGCTCGCCATCGTCGGGCGGCCGAATGCGGGCAAATCCACCCTCGTCAACAAGATGCTCGGCGAGGAGCGGATGATCGTCGGGCCAGAAGCCGGCATCACCCGCGATTCGATCGCGGTGGAATGGCAATGGCAGGACAGGCCTGTCCGCCTGATCGACACCGCGGGCCTGCGCCGCCGCACCAAGGTCGATGACAAGCTGGAGCATCTCTCCGCCGCCGACACCCGCCGCGCGATCGATTTCGCCGAAGTGGTCGTGCTGCTGCTCGACGCGACGCGCGGGCTGGAGGCGCAGGACCTGCGCATCGCGAGCCAGACGCTGGAGGAGGGCAGGGCGCTCATCATCGCAATCAACAAATGGGATGTCGCCGAAAATCCGCCGGGGCTGCTGAACGGCATCCGCGCCGCGCTCGACGAGGGGCTGTCGCAGGTGAAGGGCCTGCCGGTGATCACGGTCTCGGCCTTCACCGGGCGCGGGATCGATCAGCTGCTCGGCGCCGCCTTCGATATCCGCGCGGAATGGTCCAAGCGTGTTTCCACCGGCCAGCTCAACCGCTGGTTCGAACGCGCGATCGAAGCCAATCCGCCGCCCGCGCCCGGCGGGATGCGCATCAAGCTGCGTTACATCACCCAGGTCAACACGCGCCCGCCGAGCTTCGTGCTGTTCGGTACGCGGGTCGATCAATTGCCCGAAAGCTATCGCCGCTATCTGATCAACGGGATGCGGCGCGAGCTTGCCTTCGGCGGGGTTCCGGTGCGCTTGACGCTGCGCGCCCCCAAGAATCCGTTCGGCAGCAAATAGCGCAGGTTGAACTCTCTCCGCTCATGCTGAGTAGCGGCCGGATAGCCTCGTAGAGGCGTATCGAGGACGCGTATCGAAGCACATCCCTTGTCCTTCGATACGGGCTCTCGACCGGGTCCCACGAAAGTAATACTTTCGTGGGTGCCCGACTTGCTCGATCCCTGTTCAGGATGAGCGGAAGTTGGGGGGTAGCCAGATATGATCGGGCTTCAATGCTCCATCGACTCCGCCGGCTTCGACTGAAGCTGGACGTAATTGTGGATGCCCATCCGCGCGATCATGTCGAACTGGCGCTCGAGGAAATCGACATGCTCCTCCTCGTTATCGAGGATGCGCTTGAAGAGGTCGCGGCTGATGAAATCGCGGACGATCTCGCAGTGGACGATCGACTCGCGCAGCAGCGGGATCGCCTCATTCTCCAGCGCCAGATCGGCGCGGAGCAGTTCCTCGACATTCTCGCCGATGCGCAGCCGGCCGAGCGCCTGGAAATTGGGCAGGCCGTCGAGGAACAGGATGCGCGCCGAAAGGATATCGGCATGCTTCATCTCGTCGATCGACTCGCCGTATTCGAACTTGGCGAGGTGCTGGATGCCCCAGTGATCGAGCATCCGATAATGCAGGAAATATTGATTGATCGCGGTCAGCTCGTTCTTGAGCGCGAGGTTGAGGAATTCGATGACCTTGTCGTCGCCCTTCATGTCGGCGCTCCTTTGGCTGTCCGCTATGCGACGGCAGGTAAGCGGCGGGGGGCGGAAAGAGAAGCGCTAACGACTCGCGCGAGTCGTTCTTAAAGCGGCGTGAGAACCATTATCGTTCTTCCCTTCGACCGGGAGATTTTTGGGCAAACCCTCAGGCGCCGCACATCCCCCGTTCGGAGGCGATCAACTCGCGCGCGAAGGGAAGGCACTGCCCGCAGCGGGGCTTCCGCCCGAGCGAGGCATAAGCGCGCACCGGATCGGCGCAGCCCGAACGCGCGGCATCCCGAACATCGCGCTCACGAATTGCATTGCACACGCACACGACCATATCGGGGCCTTCCCACTCTCGTGAGAAACCCTCTATCGCGACTGCGAGTGACTCGCAATAGATATTTTGGCATTTTGCGACGGAACGCGCCGCCGCCGCCCGATCACTTGATCTTGGCTTCCTTGAAATCCACATGCTTGCGCACGACCGGATCATATTTGCGGAAGGACATCTTCTCGGTCTGGTTCCGCGGGTTCTTCTTGGTCACATAGTAAAATCCCGTGTCGGCGGTGCTGACGAGCTTGATCTTGACCGTGGTCGGCTTGGCCATGAACCTAATCCTGAATGTTGCAGGCGGCTCATCGCGCGCCGAAAAACAAAGAGCGGCCGGAAAGCCGCTCGCTGGGGCGCCCTTAGCCTCCCGAGGGGCGAAAAGTCAAGCGCAGGGCAGGGACGGCATCCATCGATCAGCCTGATCGAAAAATCGCGCCCACTTGCTTGCGACCAAAGCGTGACCATGTCGTTATAGCGACGAAATCACCTTGCTCGACAGGAGACCGACGATGGCCGAAACGCCTGCCCCCAAACTCGCCACCCCGACCGATCTGCCCAAGAACGAACTGTCCAACGTCGCCGATGCGCTGAACGCGGTGCTCGCGGATAGTTTCGCGGTCTATTTCAAGACCAAGAATTTCCACTGGCACGTCTCCGGCCCGCACTTCCGCGATTATCATCTGATGCTCGACGATCAGGCGACGCAGATATTGGGCGTGACCGATGCCATCGCCGAGCGCGTCCGCAAGACCGGCAACGTCACGCTGCGCTCGATCGGCGATATCGCGCGCCATCAGTCGGTGAGCGACAATGACGCGGCATTCGTTTCCGCCGATGCGATGCTGGCCGAACTGCGCGACGACAATCTGAAGCTGGTCGAGGGCTTTCGCCGCGTGAAGGAGCTTGCCGAGGAAGCCAAGGACAATGCCACCAGCGGCATCGTCGACGAATGGACCGACCAGGCCGAAGAACGCGCCTGGTTCCTGTTCGAGGCCAGCCGCAAGGGGTGAGGAAACGATCCTCTCCGAGCTTGCTCGGGGAGGATTCGAAGGAAAGCGATGCGCGACTTTTCCCAGCTGCTCGACGGGCTCGTCTACACACGGTCGCGCAACGCCAAGCTGAAGCTGATCGCCGATTACCTTCGCGCGGCGCCCGATCCCGATCGCGGCTGGGCGCTGGCGGCGCTGACCGGCAATCTCGATCTGCCGGGCGTGAAGAGCGCGGCGATCCGCGGCATCGTCGAGGAGCGGGTCGATCCCGTGCTGCTGGCGATGAGCTATGATTTCGTCGGCGATCTGGCCGAGACGGTGTCGCTGATCTGGCCCAAGCCCGCCGGGGAACCGCCCGAAATCGACAGCGGTGAACTCGGCCTCGCCGCGGTGATCGAGCGGCTGCAGACATTGGGCCGCGCCGAGGCGCCGCGCGCCCTGGCGGCGATGCTCGATCAGCTCGATGCCTCGGGCCGTTACGCCTTGCTGAAACTCGCGACCGGGGCGCTGCGCGTCGGCGTCTCGGCCCGGCTCGCCAAGACGGCGCTGGCGCAGGCGTTCGGCCTCGAGGTCGATCAGGTCGAGGAGGTGTGGCATGGGCTGACTCCGCCCTATTTGCCGATCTTCGCCTGGGGCGAGGGCCATGGCGAGCGGCCGACCTCGGCCGACGTGCCGGTGTTCCGCCCCTTCATGCTCGCCCATCCGCTCGAGAATGCGACCGTCGATCTCACCGATTATGTCGCCGAATGGAAATGGGACGGCATCCGCGTCCAGCTCGTCCGCGTCGCCGGCCAGACCCGACTCTACAGCCGCGCCGGCGACGACATCACCGCCAGCTTCCCCGAGATCGCCGCCGCGTTCGGGAGCGAGGGTGTGCTCGATGGCGAATTGCTGGTGAAGGGCAGCCATCAGGGCGGCGCTGCCCTGGCCGAGGGCGAGGGCGCGGCGAGCTTCAACGCGCTCCAGCAGCGCCTCGGCCGCAAGATTGTCTCGGCCAGGAGCCTTGCCGACTTTCCCGCCTTCGTCCGTCTCTACGATATCCTGTTCGACGGGCTGGAGGATCTGCGCGAACTGCCGTGGAGCGATCGGCGCCTCCGCCTCGAAGCCTTCGTCGCCCGCCTCGATCGAGAGCGCTTCGATCTGTCGCCGGTGCTGGAAGCCCCCGATTTCGAGGCGCTCGGCGAAATCCGCGCCGGCGCGCGCGACGCCGCGATCGAAGGCATGATGCTCAAGCGCCGGGACAGCCCCTATATCGCCGGCCGCCGCACCGGCCTGTGGTACAAATGGAAGCGCGATCCGCTGACCGCCGATTGCGTGGTGATGTACGCCCAGCGCGGCCACGGCCGCCGCTCGTCCTACTACAGCGACTACACCTTCGGCTGCTGGACCGAAGACGGCGAACTGTTGCCCGTCGGCAAGGCCTATTCGGGCATCACCGACGAGGAATTGCGCTGGCTCGACAAATTCGTCCGCACCCACACCATTCAGCGCTTCGGCCCGGTGCGCGAGGTGGAGAAGAGCCTGGTCTTCGAGATCGCCTTCGATTCGATCCACGAATCGAAACGCCACAAATCGGGCGTCGCCATGCGCTTCCCACGGATAGCGCGGATCAGGACGGACAAGCCGGCGGCGGAGGCGGATACGATCGTGGGTTTGCGGAAGCTGATCGTATGATGGTCAGGGCGCGCCGGTAGACTTGGTCGCCGTTGCGCTCGGCGCGGCATAGGGCAGCGCTTCTGCGCCGGGCAGATCGGTGCGATCCACGAATTGGGCGCCGCAGGAATAGGTCGCGCGGTTACGCCATGTCACCGGCTTCAACCGCTGGGCAAGCTCGGGCATGGGGAAGGCTAGCGTCGCGCGCGCAGTATCGGAAAAGCCGGCGTGGACAACATCGGAGTAGCGGAGCCCACCCGAAAATTTCGGATTCCACACTGGCACGAAATCGCCGAGGAAGGCGATCTGGCCGGGCTCCAGATGGAAGGTCGGCGCGCCAAAGCAGTTACTCTTAAGCGGCGCGAGCGGGCCGGACACCCAGCTGTCGACGACATAGTCGCCGGGCGTGGCGCGCAGGATCTGCACTTCGTAGACGGCGTCCCGCTCGCCGCTCTTGAATTCAAGCGTGTAACTTGTCTTGTCCTTCTTCGCTTTCCAGTCATCCGGCCTATGCATGAGCTCGCGCTTTTCCATGTCGTAGCGGGAAATCTCGACGATCGCCGAACGCCCGGAGGCCGCGCTGCCGGCGGGCCGGCGAAATGCGATCACTACAGCCGCGTCGTTGGGCTCCCATCGTGAAGGGTGCGGGGGTCGCACCGGAAGAGCCGAACCAGAAGCTGCCGGTCACGGGCGGTGCGGCAAAGTGGAAGGCGGCGGCATCGGGTGCCCCGAAGCTTTTGCGTTCGGTGATGTCGCCGACGACGGTGGCGGCGCCGATTTGGGCATTGAGATAATCGGTGCGCGCGGCTTCGTCCATCGCCAGCCCGGCGGCAGCCTGCGCGGCGTTGGGACGGACGAGGCGCCAGCCACGAATCAGCATGCAGCTCTGGCGATTGGCGCGGCGCTGTTCGCCCTGGATGATCAGCATCCCGATCGCATTGCCAATTGCGGCACTCCCGGCGCCCATGGCGGCGGCGGCCGGAGTTGGGCCATATCCGACAAACACCGAAGGACCGCTTGGCGTACGCGATCCGCGCGCGATCAGGCGACAATCCTGCCAGGCGGCGTCATAGTCGGCGCGGGTGGCGCCGGGCTTGTTGTAGAAGCGGGTGGGGGTGAGATCGCGCGCCGCATCCTTGGCGATCTGCTCGGGCGTTTCGGAGTCGACGGGCGGCGCTTGCGGGACCGGTGGAGGATTGGTGCTGGCGACCGGCATCACATTGGTTTGCGCCATCACCGGCATAGAACAGACGGCCGCGACCAAAGCCGCCACCGAACCCATCTTCCGCATCGATCCCCCTGAGCTTAATCCCTTGCTAAATCCTAGATTAACAAAACAGTAGACCGAGGCAAGTCAGATTTCGGCCCATCACCGCGCCCACCCGGCCAGCCAATCCGCCAGCGCCTGCGGGTTCAGGCTGCGCGCGTCGGAGAGGGCGGGTGTTTTGCCGGGGTTGAGCAGGGTGTCGGTCCTGGGATCGACGATCAGGACGCTCGGGACGCCGGCGAGACGCTCTTTCAGACCATAGCGGGCGGGAATGTCGAGGTTCTTGTCGAAGCGGCCGACATCGACCGACACCATTTCATAATGCTTCTTCAGCCAGGGTTCGAGCTGGGGCAGCTCCATCACGCCGGCGAGGATGCGGCAATCGAGGCACCAGTTTCCGCCGAGATCGATCAGCAGCAGCTTGTGGCCGGCCCGGGCGCGGGCGCGGGCGGCGTCGACGGCTTTCCGGGCATCGATGATCTGCGAATAGGGCAGGGGAAGGGGCTTGGGAAGCTGATCGAAGGTCTGCTGCGGCAGGCTCGGCGCGGGG
>CAXTMT010000065.1:0-12760 GCA_964245355.1 uncultured Sphingomonadaceae bacterium | reverse complement strand
ATCAGGTGATGGACGACATGCGCTCGGCCGACATCGATTTCCTGACGATGGGCCAATATCTCCAGCCGACGCCCAAGCATGCCAAGGTGATGGAATTCGTCACCCCGCAGGCGTTCGAGGCTTATGGCGCGATCGCACGGGCGAAGGGTTTCCTGCTGGTCGCGGCGAGCCCGCTGACACGATCGAGCTACCATGCGGGTGCCGACTTTGCCAAGATGAAGGCGGCGCGGGATGCGCAATTGGCGAGGGAGACCGCCTGATGGCCATGATGATGTCCGCTCTTTACGATGCCTTGCGCAGCGCTGGGGCAGCAGATGAGCCGGCGAGGAAGGCGGCCGAGGAAGCGGCTGGCTACGAAAATCGATTCGGCAAGATTGAAGGCGACTTGAAGCTCCTGAAGTGGATGATCGGCTTCAACCTTGCCTTTACGGCAGCAATATTGGCCAAACTGCTGGCTTGATGCCCCGCCACGCCGAAATCCGGCACCTGCCTTACACGCCGGAGCAGATGTTCGCGCTCGTCGCCGACGTCGGCCGCTATGCCGAATTCCTGCCCTGGGTCGTCGGCGTCCGGGTGCGCGAGGACAGTGAGACGGAGATGCTCGCCGATCTCCTCGTCGGCTTCATGGCGTTGCGCGAAAAATTCACCTCGCGGGTGAAGAAGCGCCACCCCAGCAGCATCCACGTCGATTATATCGAGGGTCCGCTCGCCTCTCTTCATAACGAATGGGCGTTCCGGCCCGATGGCGAGGGCGGCTGCTTCGTCGATTTCTCGGTCGATTTCGCGTTCCGCAGCCGCATGTTCGAGGTGATCGCCGGGCAGATGTTCGGCAGCGCGCTCCGCAAGATGATCGGCGCCTTCGAGGAGCGCGCCGCGGCGCTCTACAGCTCGTCGTCGGCCGAAGGCAGCAGCAGTTCGAGCGCGCACAGCGCCGCCTGAAGCCGGATGCCGGCGCGGCCGATATCGCCGTAGCTCTTCTCCACCGTCGCCACCTTGTTGGGATCGTCTCCGGCCCGGGCGCGCGCGAAGATGACCGTGCCGACCGGCTTGCGCGCCGATCCCCCTGCCGGCCCCGCGATCCCGGTGATCGCCACCGCGACATCGGCGCGGCCCTTCACCACCGCGCCCTTGGCCATCGCCCAGGCGGTCGCGATCGAGACCGCGCCGAACGTCTCCAGCACATCCTGCGCAACGCCGAGCATGTCGACCTTCGCCTGATCGGCATAGGTTACGAAGCCCGCGTCGAACACGTCGGACGATCCCGCGATCTCGGTCAGCGCGGTGCAGACGAGCCCGCCGGTGCAGCTTTCGGCCACCGCGATGCGACGTCCGGCAGCGCGGTTTTCCTCGACGACGCGGTTGGCGAGGTCGATCAATTCTTGCGGGATGAGGCTTTCCATCAGGGCCTCGCTTCCGGGCGACAGATGTGGAGGATGCCGGCGAGGCCCTTGTCCTTGCGATCGGCGATGGTCGCGCCGAGCGCGGCAAGCTTACCGACATTGCGGCCCGGCAGCGGCGCGACGGCGGCGATGGCGGCGTCGGCAGTGGCGCAATCGGAGGTGCTGATCTGCTTGGCGAGCAATTTGCCGATCAGCGGCTCGACCAGCAGGCGCAGCATATCGCCGTTCATCTCGGCGGGCATGTCCTGCCCCATCAATTGGCCGAAGAAGCCGGCGATGGTGCGGCGGGCGAGCGGCCAGGCGGCATCGGCATCGGGCGTGTAGCGATCGGCGAGCCCGCGCGCGTTGATCTCGAGATAGGAGTTCGGCGAGAGTTCGGGCCGGCAGCGCTGGGCGAGACCCTGTACCAGCGAGGGAAGCGCGAAGGTGACGAGGGCGGCGGCTTGGTCCTGGCTGATGCAGTGCGGGGCGAGCGGGGTTTGGGCGATCGTCGCGGTGGGCAAAGCCAGCGCGGCGAGGGTGAGGGCGAGGCGCTTCACTTCGCGCGCTCCGGCAGGCGGACGGTCGCCGCCGCCTGCGCGGCAATGCCCTCGCGGCGGCCGATGAAGCCGAGCTTCTCGGTAGTCGTCGCCTTGATGCTCACGTCCGCTTCCTCCAGCCCCAGCAATTCGGCCACTTTGGTCCGGATCGCCGGGCGATGCGGGCCGACCTTCGGTTCTTCGCAGATGATCGTGACATCGACATGATCGATCCGGCCGCCGGCTTCCACCACCAACGCGCGAGCACGGTCAAGGAAACGCCACGAGGCGACGCCGCGCCATTGCGGGTCGCTGGGCGGGAAGTGGCTGCCGATGTCGCCTTCGCCGATCGTGCCGAGCAAGGCATCGGTCAGCGCGTGGAGCGCGACGTCGGCATCGCTGTGGCCGGCGAGGCTGCGGGTGTGCGGGATGTGGACGCCGCCCAGCCATACCCCGTCGCCCTCGGCGAAGGCGTGAACGTCGAAACCGAGCGCGGTGCGCGAGATCATGGCCTTCTCCAGCCGACGCTCGGCGGCGGCGAAATCATCGGGGTAGGTAAGCTTTTCGAGACTTGCGGCGCCCTCGACCACGGCGACTGCGAAGCCGCCGGCGCGGACCATCTGGGCATCGTCGGTCGCTTCCTCGGTCGCGGACCAATTGGTGTGCGCGGTGCGGAGGGCTTCGGTGCGGAACGCCTGCGGGGTCTGGACGCGGCCCAAGCCGGCGCGGGGCACGACCGGGCCAAGCAGGCCGTCCGTCTGCGCCAGGGTATCGACGACGGGCAGCACCGGCACGGCGCCCTCGTGACTGTCGAGCGCTGCCAGCAGCCGATCGATCACCTCGGCGGGCAGGAAGGGGCGGGCCGCATCGTGAACCAGCACGCGATCCGCGTCGATCGCCGCCAGCCCGTTCGCCACCGACTCCCGCCGCGTCGCGCCACCGACGACCGGAGCGGGAAGGGCGCGTTCGCCGATCGCTTCGGCATAGTGCGCTTCCTGACCTTCGCCGGTCACCACCTGGATCGCATCCACGCCCGGATGCGCCGCCAGCGCATCGATCGCATGCGCCAGCACACTCTTGCCCGCGAGGAGGCGATATTGCTTGGGCATGTCGCCTCCGCTGCGGCTGCCCGAGCCGGCGGCGACGATCAGCGCGACCGTTTTAGAGGACATCGGCATTCAGCCCGATCGTCCGCTTGCAGGGGAGGTTCTGTCCCCACGCGGTCAAGCGTCGATCAAAACAGTGCATCGTGGCGCCCTACGCCAAGGGTCAGGCACGGACAATCCATCGTGCTTGTCGGTTCGGCGCGAAAGCGCTAGGGCTCTGCCTGATTTTTAGGCAGTTCCGTGTGACCCCCAAGCTGAAGCCCATCGACGTCGGCAACGTCCGCATCGAAACGCCGGTGATCCTGGCGCCGATGACCGGCGTCTCCGATCTGCCGTTCCGGCGCGTCGTGCGGCGGTTTGGGTCGGGGCTGAACGTGACCGAGATGATCGCCAGCCAGGCGGCGATCCGCGAGACGCGGCAGTCGCTGCAAAAGCTGATGTGGGACAAGATCGAGGAGCCGGTCTCGATGCAGCTCGTCGGCTGTATGCCCTATGAGATGGGCGAGGCCGCGAAGCTGGCAGCGGACAAGGGCGCGGCGATCGTCGACATCAACATGGGCTGCCCGGTGCGGAAAGTGGTCAACGGCGATGCCGGATCGGCGCTGATGGCCAAGCCCAAGCTGGCCGCCGCGCTGATCGAAGCGGTGGTGAAGGCGGTCGACGTGCCGGTGACGCTGAAGATGCGGATGGGGTGGGACCACCAGAGCCTCAACGCCCCCGAACTGGCGCGCACCGCCGAGGATATCGGCGTGAAGATGATCACCGTCCACGGCCGCACCCGTTGCCAGATGTATAAGGGCTCGGCCGACTGGGCGTTCATCCGCAAGGTGAAGGAAGCGGTCACGGTGCCCGTGATCGTCAACGGCGACATCTGCGAGATCGCCGATGTCGAGGCGGCACTGGCGCAATCGGGCGCGGACGGCGTGATGATCGGGCGCGGCGCCTATGGGCGGCCGTGGTTCCTCGCGCAGGTGATGCACTGGCTGCGCACCGGCGAGCATAAGCCCGATCCTTCGATCGAGCAACAATATGCCGTAATTACCGATCACTACCGGCAGATACTCGATCTTTATGGCAAAGAGGTCGGCGTCAACATGGCGCGCAAGCATATCGGTTGGTACACCAAGGGCCTGCCCGGCTCGGCCGAATTCCGCAACACCGTCAACCAGCAACCCGATCCCGCCCGTGTGCTCGCCATGCTCGCCGATTTCTACACGCCTTGGCTCTCCCAGGCAGCAGCCTGATCCCGTTCCGCCGCAAGGCGGAAGGGCGGGGGACGAGCGAGGCGGTCGCGCGCGAGTTGCTCGCCGCACTGCCGACGCCGGTGCTCGCGATCGATGCCGAAGGGGTGGTGCGCGAGGCGAACAGCGCGGCGGAAACCCTGTTCGTCCTGTCGCGCAGCGCGCTGCTCGGGATGCCCATCGAGGACGTGATCGGTCATCCGCTGACCAGTGTGCCGACCGAGACCCCGCTGGTCGCTTATGGCGAAGACCTGACGCTGCCGGGCGGGCGTGTCCACCGCGCCGATATCCTCGTCTCGCCGTGGCCCGAGCGGGTCAATTGGCGGATCGTCGCGCTGCATGTCCACCCGGTCACGATGCCGATCGCGCGGCGCGGGCACAGCGGCGGGACGATGACCGCCGCCGGTGCCGCCGCGATGCTGGCTCACGAGATCAAGAACCCGCTGTCGGGTATCAGCGGTGCGGCCCAACTTCTTGAAATGGGGGCGGATGACGAGGCGCGACCGCTGACCAGACTGATCCGCGACGAGGTCGATCGGGTGGCGGCGCTGATCGATCGGATGGAGGGATTCACCGATACCCGGCCGCTCGACGTCGCACCGCAGAACATTCATGCCATCCTCGAACATGCCCGCGCCGTGGCCTCGAAGGGCATGCCGCCCTCGATCGTCATCCGCGAAAGCTACGATCCCTCGCTTCCGCCCGTGGTCGGCCATCGCGATTCCCTGGTACAGGTGCTGATCAATCTGATGAAGAATGCCGCCGAAGTGCTTGGCCCGCTGGGCGGAACGATCACGCTCACCACAGCCTATCGCCACGGGGTGCGGATGGTGACCGATGGCGGGGCAGGGCGTCGATCGCTGCCGATCGAGGTGTGCGTGATCGACGATGGACCGGGTGCGCGCTCCGATATCGCCGAGCATCTGTTCGATCCCTTCATCACCTCCAAGCCGACCGGACGGGGCCTCGGCCTCGCGCTCGTCCACAAGCTGATCGTCGATCAGGGCGGGATGGTCGAATATGCGCGCGAGGGTCGCCCTGAGCGTACGGTCTTCCGCATCATGCTTCCCCGCGCGGAGCGGCAGGCATGAGCGAGACGCCGAAGGGCAGGGTGCTCGTCACCGACGACGATGCGGCGATCCGCACCGTCGTGCGCGAGGCGCTGCGCCGCGCCGGTCACGTCGTCGAGACCGCGGGCAGCGTCGCCGAGCAGGAGCGGGCGCTGGCGAATTTCAAGCCGCAGGTGCTCGTCACCGATGTCGTCCTGCCCGACGGCAACGGGCTCGACGTGATCGCCTCGATCCGGATCACGCGGCCCGATCTGCCGATCATCGTCCTCTCCGCGCAAAACACGTTCACCACCGCCTTGCGCGCGACCGAGCAAGGCGCGTTCGAATATCTGCCCAAACCGTTCGATCTGGCGGTGCTGACGCAGACCGTTGGCGAGGCGCTCGTCGCCGCATCGGTATCGCATGTCGTAGAGGAACAGCAGCCCGGCGAGGAATTGCCGCTGATCGGCCGATCGCCGCCGATGCAGGAGGTGTATCGCACCATCGCCAAGGTCGTCTCGAACGATCTGACCGTGCTGGTGCTGGGCGAATCGGGCACCGGCAAGGAATTGGTGGCGCGCGCGATCCATGATTTCGGGGCGCGGGCGAAGGCGCCGTTCGTGCCGGTCAACATGGCGGCGATCCCGCGCGAACTGATCGAGAGCGAATTGTTCGGCCACGAGCGCGGCGCCTTCACCGGCGCGGCGCAGCGCAACAGCGGCCGTTTCGAGCAGGCGCAGGGCGGTACGCTCTTCCTCGACGAGATCGGCGACATGCCGTTCGAGGCGCAGACGCGGTTGCTGCGGGTGCTCCAGTCGGGCGAATATACGCCGGTCGGGTCGGGCCGCGCGATCCGCGCCGATGTGCGGATCATCGCCGCGACCCATCAGGACCTGCCGCGCATGATCGCGGACGGGAGCTTTCGCGAAGATCTCTATTATCGGCTGAACGTCGTCCCGGTGCGGCTTCCGTCGCTGCGCGAGCGCGGGAGCGACATCGCCGAGCTTGCGCGTTACTTCCTCGATCGCGCCGCCGGCGAGGGTCTTCCCCGCAAGACTCTCCACCCGGCCGCGGCCGATCGTCTCCAGCAGCATGGTTGGCCGGGTAACGTCCGCGAACTCGAAAATCTCATGCGCCGGCTGGCCGCGCTGGGTCGCGAGAATGTCATCGGCGTCGGCATGGTCGAGCAGCAACTGGCACTCGGGGCTCCGACAGGGGCCGCGGCCGCCTCCACGCCTGCCGATGCCGGGCTGGAGGCGGCGGTCGAGCATCATCTCGCGCAGGTCTTCGCCGATGCCGCGCCGGCCCTGCCGCGCGACGGGCTCTACGATCTCATCCTCGCCGATCTGGAGCGGCCGCTCTTCCGCATGGCGCTGGCGGCGGTGCGGGGCAATCAGCTGAAGGCGGCCAAATTGCTGGGCATGAACCGCAACACGCTGCGCAAGAAGCTGACCGACCTGGGTGTCGGCCCGCAAGTGCGGCGGAGCGAGCGGACGGAGTGACAGACCCCAGCTGAATCCGGACCGACTTGGGTAAGAGGCGAGATATTAAGCTCAGCCCACCGCATCTGTTCACGCTTCGTCGCCATGTGGTTGTACGACCACGCCGCTGTGGTATTCATGCAACGGATGACCGGGACGCCTGCGCGCACCACTCGCTTCGGAACCCGCGCGCCGCGCTGGCGGCGAAGGCTGACCCTGCTGCTTCGCGGCAAGGGCGTGATCGCCTTGCTCGAGGTGACGACGGGCCTCGCCGTCCTCACGATGATCGTCGTCACCTATGCGGCGCTCACCCATTCGGTGACGTCCGACCGTTCGTTGGCGACGGCGGTGGGATCGTTGCTGCTGGTCGGCAATCTCGTGCCGTGGATGGCGGCGATGGTGCTGGTGGCACGCCGGATCGCGGTGCGACGTGCCGCGCAATCGCCGATCGGGCGGCGTGGGCGACTGCATGTCCGCCTCGTCGCGCTTTCCTCGATGCTCGCGGCTTTGCCCACTTTGCTGGTGGCGATCGTCGCCTCGCTGCTGTTCCAGCTCGGCACCCAATTCTGGTTTTCCGATCGCGCGCGCACCGTGTTGCAGAATGCCGACCGGGTCGCGCAAACCTATGTCGACGAGGCGCGCAGCCGGCTCGCGAACGAGAATGTCGCGATGGCGGGAGATCTGTTGCGCGCGCTCAATTCGGCCCCGGCCGACGATCCGCGCTGGGACGGCTATTTCGCCAGCCAGGTCTTCTATCGCACCCTCGATCAGGCCGCGATGATCCATGTCGGACCCGACGGTAGCGAACGGCTGATCTGGGGGGCCGCGCTCGACAATCGACCGCTCGATCAGCGCCTGGCGCGGGTGCTGATCCCGCAGCTCGCCGATGGACTGCCGCATGTCCGCGTACTCCCCGGCCATCTCGAATCGGTTATGCGTTTCGACAAGGGGACGAGCACCTATCTGTGGATTTCACGGCCAGCGAACCCCGAGGTGCTGAAGCAGGCCGGCCGCGCCAATGCCGCGCTCGGCGATTACCGTGCGCTGCTGACCCGATCGCGCGCGCTGCAATTGCAGTTCAACCTCGCCTTGTTCGTCGTCTCGCTGCTGATCCTCGCGGTGGCGATCTGGGCGGCGCTGTCGATCGCCGATCGGCTCGTGCGCCCCTTAGGCGAGTTGGTCGGCGCGGCGCGGCGGGTGGCGACCGGCGATCTCGCCGCGCGTGTCGGCCCCAGCAACTCGAACGACGAGGTCGGCACCCTCGCCGCCGCCTTCAACCGCATGACCCGCCGCCTGCAGGAGCAGACCGGCGCGCTCGAAAGCCGCCGCGCGCTGACCGAGGCGGTGCTCTCGGGCGTGTCGGCGGGCGTCATCTCGCTCGATGCCGATGCCTGCGTGACGGTGATCAACCCATCCGCGGTCGAACTGCTGCACATCAGCGAAAGCGATGCCATGGGACGGACGCTCGGGAAAATCGCGCCCGAACTCGACGCCGTGCTCGTCGCCAATCACCGCGATGCGGTGGTGCAGATGGCCCCGGCCGGCGAAGTCCGTACGCTCGCGGTGACGGTGGTGCGGGCCGGGATGGGCCGTGTGCTGACCTTCGACGATATCACCCAGCAGCTCTCCGATCAGCGTCGCGCCGCCTGGGCCGATGTGGCGCGCCGCATCGCGCACGAGATCAAGAACCCGCTGACCCCGATCCAGCTCGCCGCCGAACGGCTCCAGCGCCGCTATGGCCGCCACATCGTCGATGACGACGGCACCTTCGCGCGGCTGGTCTCGACGATCGTGCGCCAGGTCGGCGACATCCGCCGGATGATCGACGAATTTTCGGGCTTCGCGCGGATGCCGAAGCCGAGCTTCGCCGAGGAGCCTTTGGTCGAGATCGTCCGCCAGTCGCTGTTCCTCCAGGAAGTCGCGCATCCGGGGATCGCTTTCTCCATCGATGCGCCGCAGCCGGGGCCGACGATGGTTTGCGACCGTCGTCAATTGGGGCAGGCGTTCACCAATCTGCTCAAGAACGGCGTCGAGGCGATCGAGGGCAGGAGCGGAGAAAACGGCGCGATCGCTGTTCAGATCATACCCGAAGATCGTCGCTGGATCGTCACCATCGCCGACAATGGCGTGGGTCTCCCCGCCGAGCGCGAGCGGCTGACCGAACCTTATATGACGACGCGGTCGAAGGGCACGGGCCTCGGCCTCGCGATCGTCGAGAAGATCATCGAGGAGCATCTGGGGCAGATGAGCTTCGCCGATAATCCCGGCGGCGGCGCGATCGTGCGCCTCGTCTTCGATCCCGCCGCGCTGGCCCCGCTCGCCGGCACCCATCACGAACCGCAACTGGCCGAAGCCGGAAGGAACTGACATGTCGATCGACATCCTCGTCGTGGATGATGAAGCGGACATCCGCGATCTCGTCGCCGGCGTGCTGGAGGACGAAGGCTATACCGCGCGCACCGCGGGCGATGCCGACAGCGCGCTCGCCGCGCTCGCCGAACGCCGCCCGAGCCTCGCCTTGCTCGACGTCTGGCTGCAGGGATCGCGGCTCGACGGGCTGCAATTGCTCGACGAGATCAAGCGCCGTCATCCCACGCTGCCGGTGATCGTCGTCTCCGGCCACGGCAATCTCGACACCGCCGTCGCCGCCGTCCGCCAGGGCGCGATCGACTTCATCGAGAAGCCGTTCGAGAGCGAGCGCCTGCTCCACCTCGTCGCCCGCGCGACCGAGACCGATCGCCTGCGCCGCGAGAATCAGTCGTTGCGCGCGCGGATCATGGACGATGGCGAGCTGACCGGCGTCTCGAGCGCGCTCAACGGCGTACGCGCTACCTTGAAGCGCGTCGCCGCAACCGGCAGCCGTGTGCTGATCACCGGCCCGGCAGGCGTCGGCAAGGAAATCGCCGCGCGGCTGCTCCACGAATGGAGCACGCGCGCGCAGGCACCGTTCGTGGTCGTATCGGCGGCGCGGATGACGCCCGAGCGGGTCGAGGAGGAATTGTTCGGCGCGGAGGACGGGGGGGACCTTATCCGCACCGGCCTGCTCGAAGAGGCGCACGGGGGCACCTTGTTCCTCGACGAGATCGCCGACATGCCGCTGACCACGCAGGGCAAGATCCTGCGGGTTTTGACCGACCAGAGCTTCATGCGCGTCGGCGGCACCCGCACGATCAAGGTCGACGTCCGCGTCGTCTCGGCGACCGCGCGCGACCTTGCCGACGAAATCGCCGAGGGGCGCTTTCGCGAGGATCTGTTCTACCGGCTCAACGTCGTGCCGGTGACCCTGCCGCCGCTCGCCGATCGGCGCGAGGACGTAGGTCCGCTGGCCGAGCGGTTCGTTGCGCGTTATGCCGCCGAACAGCGCGTCGCGACGCCGACCGTCAGCGCCGATGCGATGGCCGCGCTCCAGGCCTATGATTGGCCGGGCAACGTCCGCCAGTTGCGCAACGTGATCGAACGCACGATCATCCTTGCGCCCGGCGATCGGCTGGAGACGATCGATGCCGATATGCTGCCGCCCGAGGTGACGAGCAGCCAGGCCGAGATCGTGCCCTCCAATGCCGCGCGATCGATCATGGGGACGCCGCTGCGCGAAGCGCGCGAGACGTTCGAGCGCGAATATCTGCGCGTCCAGATTCGGCGTTTCTCGGGCAACATCAGCCGCACCGCGAGCTTCATCGGGATGGAGCGATCGGCCCTGCACCGCAAGCTCAAGACGCTCGGATTGGCCGATCCGCGCGGCGAGGAGGAATAATCCCGTCAACTTGTGCTGCGCTGCAAAACGGATAGAGTAAGCGGGCGCTCATCTTCATCGTGCGAAGCAGCGCCACTTGCAATCGCGGGTCCGAACCTGCCAAGACCGGAGACCGGCACATGGCCGAAAAAGCCACCAAGACCTTGACCGCCAAGACGCCCGAAAAAGCGCCCGAGCCCGATCCTACGCCTGTCGCGGCAGCCCCCGTCGCCCGCAAGGCCGCCGCCAAGGGGCAGGGCGCGAACAATCTGCAGGATCTGTTCCTCAACCAGCTTCGCAAGGGCAAGGTGCCGGTCACGATGTTCCTGGTGAAGGGGGTGAAGCTGCAGGGCATCATCACCTGGTTCGACAATTTCTCGGTGCTGCTGCGCCGCGACGGGCAGAGCCAATTGATCTATAAACACGCCATTTCCACGGTGATGCCGGCCCACCCGATGGATCTCGCCGCAATCGAACGCGGCATGGAGGAGCGCAAGACCCAGCTGCTGCAAGAGGTCTTCCTCGCCGCCGTCCGCAAATCGGGCGATCCGGTGACGATGTTCCTCGTCAACGGCGTGATGCTGCAGGGCGAGATCGCGGCCTACGATCTGTTCTGCATGCTGCTCCGCCGCGACGGGATGAGCCAGCTCGTCTACAAACACGCCATCTCTACGGTGCAGCCGCTGCGTCCGCTTAATCTGATGAGCGAGGAAGAGGATGGCGACGAGGAGGATTGAGGCTACGCACACCGAGCGGGAATGGATTCCGGCCTTCGCCGAATGACGACCGAGGGTGCGGCCCTCCTTGCCATCCGCGTGTCCTCCCGCTAAGCGCGCCGCTTCCCCTCCGGCTGGTCGGAAACCAGCCATTCCAGGAGCATCGATCATGAAGTCCGGTATCCACCCCGATTATCACGTCATCAAGGTTCAGATGACCGACGGCAGCCAGTACGAAACCCGCTCCACCTGGGGCAAGGAAGGCGATCTGCTGCAACTCGACATCGATCCCACCGTCCACCCGGCATGGACCGGCGGCAAGCAGCAGCTTTCCGAAGGCGGCCAGGTCGCGCGTTTCAACAAGCGCTTCGGCGGCCTCTCGCTCGCCAAGAAATAAGGCGGTTTTTTTAAGCCCTCTCCCGCCGGGGGGGGCTTAATTCCGAAACGCCTTCACCATCCCCGCCGCGATCGACAATGCGATCTCGGCAGGCCCCTGTGCGGCGATACGCACCCCCACGGGCGCATCGAGCCGTGCGAGTTGCGCCGCGCTCAACCCGGCTGCGGTCAGCCGCTCGATCCGCTTCGCATGGCTGCGCGTCGATCCCAAGGCCCCCACGTAAACGGCAGGCGAAGCGAGGGCGGCGATCAGCGCCGGATCGTCGATCTTGGGATCGTGGCTCAGCGTCACCACCGCCGTCGCCGCATCGGGCCTGAGCGCCGCAATCGCCTCGTCCGGCCAGCGATCGTCGAGCGTGACGCCCGGAAATCGCTCCTCGGTCAGGAAGCGCCCGCGCGGGTCGATCACGGTCGCGCGCACATCGATGAGATTGGCCATCGCCGCCAATGCCTGCGCGATCTGCACCGCGCCCACGATCAGCAGCCGGCGCGGCGGCGCATAGATATTGAGGAAGTGATCGGGGGCGGCCGCTCCGCCGATCTTGCTCTGCCCGCTCGTCAGGTCAGTGCCGATCGACAGCGCCCGGCCGTCCGTACGCGCCGCCGCAATCTCTTCGAGCAAGCCCGGCGCAAAGCCGGCCTCGGCGACCTTCTGCACAAAAATCTCGATATCGCCACCGCAGGGGAGGCCGACTTGCCATGCGCGATCGTCGACCACCCCGAAACGCAGCCGACGCGGTTGCCCGTCGGCGATCGCCTCACCGGCGGCATGCAACACCTCGCCCTCGACGCAGCCACCCGAGACTGATCCCTCGAACCGCCCATCGGCGTGAACGAGCATGTGACTGCCCTTGGGCCGGGGCGCCGACCCCCAGGTCGCGATCACCGTCGCGATCGCCATCGGCTCGCCCTGCCACTCGCGCGCGGTGGCGATCAGCCGATCGAGTTCGGAATCGGGGGGAGGGGTGACGGGCATCATGATTTATGATCTATCGTGTATCGTATCCGACGCAAAGACTGCGCCGGGTGGCGGACAGAGTGGGATTCGAACCCACGGTGGGCTTCCACCCACGGCGGTTTTCAAGACCGCTGCCTTAAACCACTCGGCCATCTCTCCGCG
>CAXTMT010000064.1:0-12818 GCA_964245355.1 uncultured Sphingomonadaceae bacterium | reverse complement strand
CACCCACCGACCCCCTCCCCTGAAGGGGAGGGGGAGTTGTGGCCCGCCATTTTCGTTTGCCCGCATGCCCGCGCCGCCGCTATCACGCCCGCGACGATGACCGCCGCCACCGGACCTGCCGCCACTTTCCTGGGCTTTTTCACCACGATCGGCCGCGCGGTGATCCAATTCTTTGCCGCGATCGGCCGGGTGGCGCGCTTTGCCGGGCAGGCGATCGTGCGTGGGCTGACCCCGCCTTATTATCCGGGGCGCTTTCTCGAACAGCTTAGCCATATCGGCTGGTTTTCGTTGCCCGTCGTCGGGCTGACGGCGGTGTTCACCGGTGCCGCGCTCGCCCAGCAGATCTTCACCGCCGGATCGCGCTTCTCGGCGCAATCGACGGTGCCGGCGGTCGTGGTGATCGGCGTCGTGCGCGAGCTTGGACCGGTGCTGGTCGGGCTGATGGTCGCGGGGCGCGTCTCCTCGGCGATGGCGGCCGAGATCGGTACGATGAAGGTGACCGAGCAGCTCGACGCGCTGACGACGCTGCGCACCGATGGTTACCGCTATCTGATCGCGCCGCGCTTGTTCGCGGCGGTGATCGCTTTGCCGCTGATGGTGCTCGTGGCCAACGCGATCGGCATTGCCGGGGGATGGCTGCTGGCGGTCGAGAAGCTCGGCTTCAATTCGTCCAATTATCTCGCCGTCACGCGACGTTTTACCAGTTGGGACGACATGCAGATGGCGCTGGTGAAGGCCGGTGTGTTCGGCTTCTTCATCGCGCTGATGGGTTGCTATCATGGTTATTATGCCAAGGGCGGCGCGGCGGGCGTGGGGTATGCGACGCGCACCGCCGTCGTCTCGGCATTCATCCTGATCCTCGGCTCCAATTTCCTGATCACCGCGATGGTCTTCGGCTGATGGCCGAGCCCAAGATCACGCTGACCGATCTCGCCAAGGGATTCGGGGCGACGCAGGTGCTCGATGGCGTGAACATGGCGATCGAGCCGGGCGAGAGCGTGGCGATCATCGGCCAATCGGGCAGCGGCAAATCGGTGACGCTGAAGTGCATCCTCGGCCTGATCCGCCCCGATCGCGGCTCGATCAAGGTGGATGGCGGGGAGATCGTCGGCCTGCGCGGGGCCGCGCAGGATCGGGTGCGCGCCAAGTTCGGCATGCTGTTCCAGGGATCGGCTTTGTTCGATTCGCTGCCGATCTGGCGCAACGTCACCTTCGCGCTCACCCACGGCCAGCGCTCCGACGGGCGCCACATGCGCAAGATCGCCGAGGAGAATCTGGAGCGGGTCGGCCTCGACGCGCGCATCCTCGATCTGCGCCCCAGCGAATTGTCGGGCGGCATGCAGAAGCGCGTGGCGCTGGCCCGCGCGATCGCGCCCCGGCCCGAGATCATCTTTTTCGACGAGCCGACCACCGGCCTCGATCCGATCCGCGCCGACGTGATCAACGATCTGATCGTTAGCCTGGTCGACGATCTCGGCGTCACCGCGCTGACCATCACCCACGACATGGCCTCGGCCCGCAAGATCGCCCACCGGGTGGCGATGCTCTATCGCGGCAGGATCGTGTGGACCGGGCCGCGCGATCGTCTCTACGACAGCGGCAACCCGTACGTTGATCAGTTCGTTCAGGGCCGTGCGGAGGGTCCGATTCAGTAAGCGGACTTCGTAGTGGAGATTGGCGATGATTGGACGTGCGGTTCCCGAAGTCACCCTGAAAACCCGTGTGCGCGACGAGAGCGTCGGCGGCCCGAATCCGTTTCGCTGGCAGGACGTGAACACGAAAGAGCTGTTCGCCGGCAAGCGCATCGTCGTCTTCTCGCTGCCCGGCGCGTTCACGCCGACCTGCTCGACCGAGCAATGCCCAGCGTTCGAGCGCGATTATGAAGCGCTGAAGGGGCATGGCGTCGACGAGGTTTACTGCGTCTCGGTCAACGACGCGTTCGTGATGTATCAATGGGGCCGGCATCTCGGCGTCGACAAGGTGAAGCTGCTGCCCGACGGCTCGGCCGATTTCACCCGGCGGATGGGGATGCTGATCCGCAAGGATCATCTCGGCTTCGGCGAGCGCAGCTGGCGCTATGCGATGGTCGTCGACGATGGAACAGTGACGGGCTGGTTCGAGGAACCGGGGATCAACGACGAGGGGCTGGACGACGATCCTTATGGCGAAAGCGCGCCGGGTAAGGTGCTCGACTGGCTGGAGGCCAATCCTCGCTAACCTTTCCGCGCGTTGCGGCGGTGGGAATGATCGACTTCGCCTTTCAAAGAACCTCCTCCCCATGCCGGGGAGGAGGTTGGATATCAGGCCAGTTTCAGCCCTTCCTTGTTCATAGCGCTGGTCAGCTCCTTATTCTTTTCCGCCGAAAGCTTCAGCTTCAGGCGGGAAAACAGATCACCCTCTTCCTCGCGGATGTGCTTTTCCAGATCGGCGCGGAATTTGTGGAGCTTGGGGAGGAATTCGATCGAATCCTTGGGCATCTCGGTCAGTTCGTAAAGATATTGCTTCACATAACCGTGATCCTTGTTGAGGCTGTCCGCCGCCTCGATCTCCCCCGCCTCGCGCAGCGCCGGATAGATCACATTCTCCTCCTCCATCGCATGCTTCGAAAGCGCGTGCTTGAGCTGGGCGAGCAGCGTCCCGCGCTTTACAATGTTCTTCTCGGTGGTGAGCTGCAGCGTTTCGAAGATCTTGAGCGTCGCCTGATGTTCGGCGGCGAGCGCCACGTCCCAATCGCCGGCGAGCGCGGTCGGCGCCTGCACCGCGAACTTGCGCGCGACATTGGCGGCGAGGCCGACGGCGAGCCCGGCTGCAGCGACGCCGATCAGGGTGCCGGTGGAGGAGCCCTGATCGGATTTCTTGCCGGCGGACGATGTACGCGGCTTGGCAGCAGCGCGGGGTTTTGCCGCGGTCGCTTTTTCCCTGGCGAAACGGCCCTTGTCATCGCGCGGTTCGTTGGCGACGGCGTCGGAACGCTCCTCGGGGGTTTCGCTCGAGGGTTTGCGCGTCGTGCGGGGCTTGGGGGCGGTGGTGGCCATGACGGAGTCTCCGGATTGTGACGCGGCAGGGGTCGCGCCAGTCGGAGGGCAGAACGCCTCAGCCTCGAAAAGTTCTCAAATCCGGTCTAATTCATCCAGCCACGGCGTCGCGACACCGTCCGAGGGCGCGCGCCAGTCGCCCCTTGGGGAAAGGCTGCCACCGGCCGAAACCTTTGGCCCGTTCGGCATGGCGGTGCGCTTGAATTGGCTGGTCTGGAAGAAGCGGCGGCAGAATTCGGCCAGCCATTTCCGGATGGCCGGCAGATCGTAGGCGTTGCGGGCGTCGGTGGAGACGCCCTGCGGCCATCGGCCCGTCCCGGCATCGCGCCAGGCATGCCAGGCGAGGAAAGCGATCTTCGACGGGGCCATGCCGTGGCGCACCGTATAGTGCAGGAAGAAATCGTGCAGCTCGTAGGGACCGATCTTATCCTGCGTACTCTGCAAGCCGCCGGCCGCATCGGCGGGGATGAGCTCTGGTGAAATCTCGGTGCCGAGGATCGCTTCCAGCACGTCATCGGTCGCGCGGTCGAACTGATCGGTCGCGATCGCCCAGCGGATCAGGAACTGGATCAACGTCTTCGGCACCCCGGCATTGACGCCATAATGGCTCATCTGATCGCCGACGCCGTAGGTACACCAGCCGAGCGCCAGTTCGGAGAGATCGCCGGTGCCGACGACGAGCCCGCCGCGCGCATTGGCGAGCCGGAAGAGATAATCGGTGCGCAGGCCCGCCTGCACATTCTCGAACGTCACGTCATAGACCGGCTCGCCCTGCGTATAGGGATGGCCGATGTCGGCGAGCATCTGGCGCGCGACGGGGCGGATATCCAGTTCCTCCGCCGTGATGCCGAGCGCGCCCATCAGCGTCCAGGCATTGGCTTTGGTCGTCTCGCCGGTGCCGAAGCCCGGCATGGTGAAGCCGAGGATCGAGGAACGCGGCCGGCCGAGCTTGTCGCAGGCCTTCGCCGCGACGATCAGCGCGTGGGTGCTGTCGAGCCCGCCCGAGACGCCGATCACCAAAGTCTGCGCGCCACTCGCCTCCATCCGCTTGGCGAGGCCCTCGACCTGGATGTTGAATGCCTCGTAGCAATCGGCGTCGAGCTTGGCGGAATCGTTGGGGACGAAGGGGAAGCGGTGCAGATCGCGGTGCAGGCCGATGTCGGCGAAGCTCGGCTGATGCGCGAAGGCGATGCGGCGAAAGCGCGTCTCGGGGTGGTCAAAGGCAGCGGCGCTGTCGTTGAACGTGCCGAAGCGCATCCGCTCCTGCCGCAGCCGGCCCACGTCGATATCGGCGGTGATGATCTCGGGGTCGTGGCCGAAGCGTTCCGAGATGGCGAGTTGTTCGCCCAGCTCGTGGATCATCGCCTGCCCGTCCCAGGCCATGTCGTTGGTGCTCTCGCCCGGACCCGACGCCGAATAGACGTACGCCGCCACGGCGCGCGCCGATTGCGAGGCGCCGTAGAGGATGCGCTCGCGCTCCTTGCCGACGAGGATGTTGGACGCCGAGAGGTTGCACAGGATCAGCCCGCCGGCGAGCGCGCCGAGCGACGAAGGCGGGATCGGCGCCCAATAATCCTCGCAGATCTCGACGTGGAAGGTGAAGTCGGGAAGGTCGCTGGCGGCGAAAATCTGGTCCGGCCCGAACGGCACCGTTTGACCGCACACCGTGATGTCGAGCCCGGCGAGGCCGACGCCGGGCGCGAACCAGCGCTTTTCATAATATTCGCGATAATTGGGCAGATAGGATTTCGGCACGGCGCCGAGGATGCGCCCCCGCGCGATCACCACCGCCGTGTTGTAAAGCCGTCCGTTGCGCCGCAGCGGCGCGCCGACCAGCAGCACCGGTGCCAGCGTCTCGCTCGCCGCGACGATCCCCGCCAGCTGGGTCTCAACGGTATCGAGCAACGCATCCTGCAACAGCAGATCATCGATCGCGTAGGACGACAGGCAGAGCTCGGGAAAGACGACGAGATCGGCATGCGCCGCGTCCGCTGCCCGCGCCAATTCGATTACCGACGCCGCATTGGCCGCCACATCCCCCGCACTCGCCCGCGGCGTCGCGGCGGCGACGCGCACCAGCCCGTGCGCGTGGATCGAGAGGAAGCGATCGTCCATTCCGGCTCCGCTACAACGAGCGCGCCGAACAATCCACTAAAGCCCCGCCGCCTTGCGCACCGCCGCGTTGATCCGCGTCTGCCAGCCGGGTCCGCCCGCGCGGAAATGATCGAGCGCAGCCGTATCGAGCCGGATCGTGACCGACTCCTTTGCCGACCCTGTTGGACGCCCGAGCCGACGTACGGGCTTGCCGCCAATATAAAGCGTACCCTTCTCATACCATTCGTCGGTGCTGAGATCGGGGGCGTCGTCGGGATCAATCCAAGAGGATTCCGTATTTTGCTCGCTCACGTTCGTTCGCCTTTCGCATTGAGATGATATGCGGTCCAGCCGGACGGTTCATGAAGACAATCACGACCATTCGTCCTCGGAGAAGCCCCACTGCAAGCCAACGCTCCTCGCCATAATCGAAGCGATCATCGACCCAGCTGACGGCGCGACCATACAACACCTCCGGCGCATCAAAGAAATCCAGCCCACGCTCTCGCAAGGTCTTGGCTCGCTTATCGGGATCGAAGCTGATTTCCACTATCATTTATGTAGTAACAAAAACCCTGCTCCGCAACCCTCAGATCGCCACCTTCACCCACACCGGCAGATGATCGGACGCCGTGCGCGCCAGCAGCGAATGATGCACACCGCTCTTCTCCACATGCACATCGGCGCTGACGAACATCCGATCCAGTCTCCCGACCGGCTTGCGCGCGTGGAAGCTCGGCCCCAGCGGCACCTGGCGATGATGCTGGCCGAAGTCGCGCAGGCAGCCCTGCCCGATCCGCCATTCGTTGAGGTCGCCCGCCATCAGCAGCGGCAGCCGCGCCGGCTGGCTCGCGACATGATCGAGGATCGCCCGCGCCTGCCGCCGCCGCACCAATCCGGACAGATCGAGATGCATGCCGACGACGCGCAGCCGTCCCTCCCGCAGTTTCAGGTCAGCCAGCACTGCGCCGCGCGGCTCCAGCGCTGGGATTATGAGCGAGCAGGTGCGCTCGACCTCCACCCGCCCCTCGCGCACCAGGATCGCATTGCCGTGCCAGCCGATCCCGCCGACGTGATTCGCCAGCGCGACCGGGCGATAGGGTCCGAACTCCGAAAACATATGCGCGGGGATCGCGCTCGTGCGGTTGCCGAATCGGCGATCGGCCTCTTGAAGGATCACGATATCGGCATCGATTTCGTTGAGCACCTCGAGGATTCGTTCGGGGCGGCGGCGGCGGTCGGAAGCGATCGCCTTACGGATATTGTAACTTGCGATCAGCACCATGCGCTATCGAACCTCGGCTATGCTCTGTTTCGCGGAATCATGCGGCAAGTGCGGCGCGCATGCCACAGGGCGGCAAAAATCTCCGCCTGAACCCGCGATAAACAAGTGTCGCCCTCGCCCTATGTTGCAGCGCGGTACATGCCTTGATAGCATCTTTCCAATCATCCGTTCCGGGATAGGTGAGCGTCATCGGACCGTCACAGACGGCCGGTAGCGCCCGGGCGGAACCAAAAGGGGGTTATCGGAATGAAGAAGCTTTTAGTCGGCTGCGCGCTTGCGGCTCTGGTGACCAGCGCGGCGTATGCGCAGGAAACCTCCTCGTCGATCAGCGGCGCGGTCACTTCGGGCGGCGCCCCGGTCGCCGGCGCGACGATCAAGGTCACGCACATTCCCTCGGGCACGGTCTCGACCGCGGTCACCCGCCCCGATGGCGCCTACAACATTCCCGGCCTGCGCCTCGGCGGCCCGTTCACCGTCGAGGTGACCGCCCCAGGCTACGCCAGCTATAGCGTTACCGATATCAACACCGTGCTCGGCGCGCCGTTCACCCTCCCGGTCGATCTCGACAAGGCCGGCCAGGAAATCGTCGTCACCGCCGCCAAGGTGAAGGGCGCGCACATCATCTCCGAAGGCCCGGCCAACGTGCTGACCGCCGCGCAGATCAGCAAGGTCACTTCGGTCAACCGCGACATCCGCGATCTGATGCAGCGCGATCCGTTCGCCAACCTCGACACCAGCCAGTCGACGGGCCGCCAGGTCAGCTTCGTCGGCGCCAACCCGCGCTTCAACCGCTTCACCATCGACGGCGTACCCGTCACCGACAGCTTCGGCCTCAACCCCGACGCGCTGCCCTCGCGTCGCGGTCCGGTGCCGCTCGATTCGATCGCCCAGTTCGAAACCAAGGTCGCGCCCTACGACATCCGCGAAGGTTTCTTCGAGGGCGGAGTCGTCAACGCCGTGCTCAAGTCGGGCACCAATCAATTCCACGGCACCGGCTTCTACACCTACAACAGCGACAAGCTGACCGGCGACAAGACCAAGCCGTTCACCTCGCTCAACGGTGGCACCAACGCCAACGGCGATGTGATCGTGCCGTCGTACAAGAGCCGCGATTACGGCGTCACGCTCACCGGCCCGATCATCAAGGACAAATTATTCTTCATGATCTCGGCGGAACGCGTCCGCGCCAGCCTGCCGTTGTCCTACGGCGGCGGCGCAACCACCTCCGGAGGCAGCCCCTTCACCAATCTGTCGGACGCCACGATCGGCACGATCACCGGCATCGCGAACACCGTCTATGGTGTGAATGCCGGCGGCATCGCCACCAACAATGGCGACAAGGACGATCGCATCGTCGGCAAGATCGACGCCAATATTTCGAGCACCCAGCGCCTCGCGCTCACCGGCATCTACACCAAGGATTCGATCATCACGCTGGGCAGCACGAGCGCCAACGTGCTGCCGACCGAGTCGGACGATTATCTGAAGCCGAATCGTGTGCTCGCCGGGGTCATCCAGCTGAACTCGGATTGGTCGTCGGTCTTCTCGACCGAAACCCGCGTCCGCTACAAGGATTACAAGAGCGGCCAGACGCCGCTCCTCGCCAACACCGCGCTGGCCACGATTTGCACCGATGCGACCAGCGTCGGTTCGGCGACGAGCTGTTCGAACGGCGTCGCCAGTGTGCTGGTCGGCCCGCAGACTTCGGCCCAGGCCAACATCCTGCGCGTCAAGACGTTCGGCTTCTCCGAGGTCGCCCGTGCGGTCGTCGGCGAGCACACCGTCCGCGCGCTGTTCGAATACGAGAACAGCAACAATTACGATCTGTTCGTGAACGGCGCCAACGGCAGCTATTATTTCGACTCGATCGCGGCATTCCAGGCGCGCACGGCGGGCACTTTCAGCTACACCAATGCGACGACGCTGAACCCGGTCGATGCTTCGGCGGTCTTCCAATATCAGACCTACACCTTCGGTCTGCAGGATGACTGGCGCGTCAGCAGCCAACTCCACGTATCGGCGGGTGTGCGCTATGATCTTTACGGCAGCAGCGACTTTCCGCCGCTGAACGGCAATTATGTTGCACGTGAAGGCATCAGCAACCAGTCGTTCATCAGCGGCAAGGGCTTGTTCCAGCCGCGCGTGGGCTTTGATTACACCCCAACCCGTCGACTTTCCATTCACGGGGGCGGCGGCATCTTTGGCGGTGGCACACCGGACGTTTATATCGGCAATGCCTTCTCGGCGTCGGGTGCACAGCCCGTGTCGCTCACGCAGGCGACGTGTGCGGCGGGGCTGACCAACGTCAGCCTCACCACCATTCCGGCTGCCTGCAACACCGCGCTTCAGAGCGGCACCGCTACCGCCAACGGCAGCACTTCGGCGATCGATCCGCATTTCAAGATTCCGTCGCAGTGGCGCGCTACCTTGTCCTTGAGCCACGATACCAATCTCGGGCCGCTCGGCGATCACTGGCAGTTCAGCGTCGATGGTCTGTACGCCAAAGTTCGCAATGCGCTGCTGACGAAGGATTACCGCGACATCGCCATTACCGGTACGAGCGCGCTCACCCCGGACGGCCGCCAGCGCTATTATGATGTCGTCGCCAACGGGGTGGTGGCAAACCGAGGCACGTGCACAACCAATTCGACGACCAATGCCGCCGGTTTAGGCTGTAACGACACGAACGGCGACTATGTGCTGACCAACACCCATCGTGGACGCAGCATCGTAGCCGTCGCCCGCTTCGACAAGAAATGGGACTTCGGCCTCGATATCAACGGCAGCTTCACCTATCAGGACGTCCGCGATCAGCAGGCGGCAACCTCGTCGGTGGCGTCGTCCAACTACAACAACGGCGCCTATCTCGATCCGAATGGCGGCGCCTATGGCCACTCGAACGACGAAATCAAATATTCGTTCAAGTATAACGTCTCGTTCGAGCACTCTTTCTATCGCGACTACAAGACTCGGATCGATCTGTTCGGCCAGACCCGCATTGGTTCGCCCTACAGCTTCACTTTCCAAGATCTCGGAAGTCCGGGCACCAGTACGCGTAGCCTCTTGTTCGGCACGACGGGCACGAACACCCACTATCTGTTCTACGTGCCGACCGGCCTGAACGATCCGAAGGTGACGTACAACAACGCCGCCACGGCCGCGTTGATCGATCAGTTGATCAGCGGTGGTCAGCTCGCCAAATATCGCGGCCAGATCGCGCCGCGCAACGCCTTCCATTCGCCGTGGTTCACGCGCCTCGATCTGCATCTCGAGCAGGAAATCCCGACCTTCGTCGGCCACAGCCGTATCTCGCTGTTCGCCGACATCGAGAATTTCACCAACCTGCTCAACAAGAATTGGGGCCAGCAGCTTCGTGCCAGCTTCCCTTACTATAAGACCGTGACCCAGGTTTCGTGCGTTGCGGCGGCTGGCAACACCTGCTCGCAATATCTTTACACGGGCTATAATCCGTCGAGCTCGGTGCAGGATCAGCTGATCAACCTGCCTTCGCTCTACACGATCCGCATCGGTGCCCGCTTTACCTTCTAAGGGTAGAGCAGGCTTCAGAAACGGGGCGTCCCACCTTCGGGTGGGGCGCCCTTTTTCTTGGTGACACGGGCAGCGCCGGCTGCTTCCGTTCTTCGTCATGCCGGCGCAGGCCGGCATCCCTTCGCGCTCCCTCGCGGATATAGTGCGAATGAATCCTGACCTTCGTCAGGGTGACGGCAATGACGGGTGCTAAGCCGCGCGGCGCAACGGCGAAGGTCAGTCGACGATCTCGCCGGGATTGGTCCCCCACAACCCGGCCTGCTCGACATAGCCCTGCCGCGCGCCGATCTGGATGCGGCACCAGCGGCCGTCGCAGCCCGAAATGCGGCCGACCACGCCGGGTTCGGCACGCCACAGGACGCGGGCATCGCCGCTGGCCCGGTCGCGGATCAACTGGGTCGAGCCGACGACCACCCCAGCGCGGCGCGCGGCGAGCAAGGTCGCGAGCATCCAGCCGGTGGTGCCGTCCGGCTCCTCGATCCGCCGCCACACCCCGTGGATCTGCGTGACCTTCACCGGCAGATCGCGGCGCCGGTACAGCCACACCGCCGGGTAGCTGCGATCCGGCCCGGCGCGCATCAATGCCTCGCCCTTGGCGATCGACGCCCAATAGGGAACGGCGCGATCCTCGGCATAAGCCGGAGCCAGCGCGGCCAGGGTAAGCAGGGCAAGACTACGCTTCACGGGGCTATACCTAGCCGGGATCACACGATGCGCAATTCCCCGTTTTTCGCGTCGGAAAAGTAAGGAGCGCGGTCTGCTTTACCCGTTCCGGCCGAACAGGGATTGTCACGGCTTCGCAGCGGAACGGGGTTGTGCCCCGCGCTCTCTCTCCCACATAGGCGGAAGATGAATTTGCAGGAGACGGAAAGCGTGGCGACCCTGGGGATGAGCGCGGCGGAGAAGGAGGCGGTCGAGGCGTTTCGCCGCGACGTGATCGAACCGTCGATGAGTGCCCTCGTCATCCTCGATTTCTGGGCCGAATGGTGCGGGCCGTGCAAGCAGCTGACCCCGGTGCTGGAAAAGGTCGCCGCGGCCTATGCGGGCAAGGGCGTGAAGCTCATCAAGATCAACGTCGACGAGCAGAAATTCATCGCCGCGCAATTCCAGGTCCGCTCGATCCCGACCGTCTATGCGATCTTCCAGGGTCGCCCGGTCGCCGATCTGACCCCGGCACGTACCGAGGGGCAGCTGACGCAGATGATCGACCAGATCCTCCGCCAATTGCCGGTGGAAGGGGCGGACGATGCGCTGGCGCAGGATATCGCGCCGCTGATCGCGATGGGGGAAGAGGTGCTGGAGGCGGGCGATGCCGAGCGCGCGCTCTCGATCTTCGCCCAGATCGCCGAGATGGCGCCCGAGGATCCCGCCGTGGTTGCGGGGCTTGCGCGTGCCTTACTGGCGGCGGGGCAGGCGGAGGGGGCGAAGGCCGTCCTCGATGCGCTGCCCGAGGACAAGGCGAAGGATCCGGCGGTGGCGCGTGCGCGTGCGGCCGTGGCGCTGGCGGCCGAGGTGGCGCCGGTCGACGATCTCGATCCCCTGCGCTCCAAGGTGGCGACCGATCCCGACGATCAGGAAGCGCGCTACGAACTGGCCGGCGGGCTGATGGCGACAGGCGATCGCGATGGAGCCGCCGATCTGCTGCTCGGCTCGATCGAGCGGGATCGCGCGTGGAACGAGAATGCCGCCCGCAAGCGCCTGCTCACCCTGTTCGAGGCGACCGGGTTGGAAGACCCGTGGGTTTCCGCGCAACGGCGGCGGCTTTCGGCGGTTCTGTTCGGATGATGCTCAAGACCGGAATCCGTCTCTCGATCTTTCCGCTGCCCGGCGCGCTGCTGCTGCCGCGTGGCTTTCTGCCGCTGCACATCTTCGAGCCGCGCTACCGGGCGCTGGTCAGCGACAGTCTGGCACGTGATCGGCGGATCGCGATGATCCAGCCGCTGCCGGTGCAATCGGTGGAGGGCGGCAAGCCTGCTTTGTTCGAGATCGGCTGCGTCGGCCGGATCGCGCAGGTCGAGGCGTTCGAGGACGGGCGCTACAATCTGGTGCTGGAGGGTGTCAGCCGCTTCTCCGTGCTGCGCGAGCTGGAGACGGGGACTGCATTCCGCCAGGTCGAAGCCAGCTTCGACGGCTTCGGCGACGAGATCGACGAAGAGGTGGCGCTGCCGAGCGTGGTCCGCGCCGAGATCGAGCGCGAGGCGAAGCGCTTCGCCGAGGCCAAGGGCTATGCGATCGACTGGAATGCGGTCGATCGTTTGGATGACGAGGCTTTGGTCAACGGCCTCGCGCAGTCGATCCCGTTCGACATCGCGGCAAAGCAGGCGCTGCTGGAGGCGCTGACGGTGGCGGATCGCGCCGATCTGCTGGCGGAATTGCTGCACTTCGGTGCAGGCGATGCGGGCGAGACTTTGCAATAGCATCGTCGCCCCGGCGCAGGCCGGGGCGACGGTTACAGGATTTGCCCCGTCAGCAGCTTCGGCAATTCCCCACTCTCGCCGCGCGCCTCGGCCATGAATATCCGCTTCAGTGGCGCTACCCGCTCCACCACGCCCAGCCCGAACCGCCGCACCGCGCGGGGTATTTCCCCGTGCAACCCGAACAGCCGCGTCAGGCTGTCGGTCGCCGCCGCCACCATCAGCGTGTCGAGCGCACGCCAGCGCTGATAGCGCCCGAGGAGTTGCGCATCGCCCAGATCGAGGCCCAGCCGTGCGCCCTCGACCAGCACCTCGGCCAGCGCCGCCACGTCGCGGAAGCCGAGGTTGAGGCCCTGCCCGGCGATCGGGTGGATGCCGTGCGCCGCATCGCCGACCAGCGCGAGCCGCTCGGCGGTGATGTGCGCGGTATGGTGGAAACCG
>CAXTMT010000063.1:6914-12937 GCA_964245355.1 uncultured Sphingomonadaceae bacterium | reverse complement strand
GGTAGCCGCATCGCCGCTGCGCACCGCGTCGCCGCCCTCGATATGGCCGAGTTCGTGCGCGATGACGCCCTGCAATTCGTTGTAATTGTCGGCCGATTCGATCGTGCCCGAATTGATGTAGATCACCTGGCCCTCGGCGACGAAGGCGTTGATGCCGTTGTCGCCGATCAGATAGAGTTTGAGCGCACCGGGTTGCAGCCCCGCCGATTTGGCGAGCCCTTCCGAGATATCCGACAGGAATTTCTCGGTTTCCGCATCGCGCAGCACCGATTGGGCGAACAGTGGCTGGACGGCGAGCAGCATCGCGATGGCGCCCGCGCAGGTGAAGCGGATGCGGCGGGCGATGCTCATGCGCAGGTCATCGCGGCAAATGCGTGAACGGGTGGTGAAGCTGAGCGCGCGCGCCCGTCGATCCTCCCCTGCAAGGGGAGGTGGCAGGCCGCAGGCCTGACGGAGGGGTGTCGCCGCTGGCTGCCTTACCGGCGCCATAAGCCGGGACACCCCTCCGCCACGCGCTACGCGCGCGGTCCCCCTCCCCTTGCAGGGGAGGTTCCGCCGGACCGCCGCCGCCAGCATTTTAGTTGCCGAAGGTGCGCTGCCACCAGCCGCGGCGGGGCTCTTCGGACGAGTCGTCGTCCTCGACATCCGATGCCACTGCATCGGTAACGGCCAGTTCGGCCGGTGCCTCGACGGCTGTCTCTTCCACCGGCTCGGCTTCGACGACCGAAGCCGCTGCCTTGCGGCCACGCCGCTTCGGCGCAGGAGTCGGCTCAGCCTCGGCGACGGGCGTTTCGACCGCAACCTCGGGCTCCGCCGCCACTTCGGCAACGGGCTTACGACCACGACGACGGGGCTTCGGCGCTTCCTCCTCGGCCGGCGCTTCGCCTTGTGCTTCCATCGGTACGATCGGCAGCTCGGGCGGCAGCTCGGGCGGCAGCGTTTCGGCCTCGACGGGTGCCGGCGCCTCGACCGCATCGGCCTTGCGGCGACGACCGCGGCGCTTCGGCGCTTCCTCGGTCCCTTCGGGCAGCGGGATCTGCTCGGGGTCCTCGGCGATCGGCAAAGCTTCGGCGTCGACAGCCTCGGCCACCGCCTCTTCGCCGCTCTCGGTCTCGGTCGAGCCGCCGCCGCTGCGTCCCCGTCCACCACGGCGACCGCGACGACCACGCCGACGACGGCCTTCGCCGCCTTCGCCAGTATTTTCCGAAGATGCGCCTTCCTCGCCGACCGGGACATCGCCCTCGGCAACGCCATCGGACTGCGGTTCGGCGGAAGCCTCCTCGGCACCCTCCTCACCCTCGATCGCGACGCCTTCGCCATCTTCACGGCGACCGCCACGACGACGGCGACGACGACGGCCCCGGCCTTCGCCGCGCTCGCCTTCGCCACCACGGTCTCCGCGACCTTCGCCACGACCCTCGCGATTGCCGCGCGCCGGACGCTCGTCGCTCTCGGCGACGATCTCTTCTTCGTCCTCGATCTCGTCTTCGATGTCCTCGTCGGGCTCGCGCTCGATCTGGGCGGGGAGACGCGGCGCGTGGCTCGGCGGCGGGCCACCCGATTCGACGAGCATCCGCGCGCCTTCGAGCGACCCATCCGTGACGATCTCGACCTGGACGCCGTAGCGATCCTCGATGTCGAACAGTTCGGCGCGCTTGCGGTTGAGCACGTAAAGCGTCGCTTCCTGGCTGGCGCGCAGCCGGATCTGGCAACCGCGGCCGCGCGCGGCCTCTTCCTCGATCAGGCGCAGCGCATGCAGGCCCGAGGAGGATGCAGTGCGCACGAAGCCGGTGCCTTCGCAATGCGGGCAAATCCGGGTCGAGGCTTCGAGGACGCCGGTACGCAGGCGCTGGCGGCTCATTTCGAACAGTCCGAAGCCCGAGATGCGGCCGACCTGGATACGCGCCCGATCGTTCTTCAGCGCCTCCTTCATGGCGCGCTCGACCTTACGGTTGTTGCCGCTGTTCTCCATGTCGATGAAATCGATCACGACCAGCCCGGCCATGTCGCGCAGGCGCAGTTGGCGGGCGATTTCGGCGGCGGCTTCCAGATTGGTCGCGGTCGCGGTCTGCTCGATATTATGCTCGCGGGTGGAGCGGCCCGAGTTGATGTCGATCGAGACCAAAGCCTCGGTCGGGTTGATCACCAGATAGCCGCCCGATTTGAGCTGGACGACCGGTTGGTACATCGCCGCGAGCTGATCCTCGACGCCGAAGCGCTGGAACAACGGCACGGCATCCGAATAAGGCGCTATTTTCTTGGCGTGCGTCGGCATCAGCAGCTTCATGAAGCTGCGCGCGGCGTGATAGCCTTCCTCGCCCTCGACGATCACCTCATCGATATCCTTGTTGTAGATATCGCGGATCGCGCGCTTGATCAGGTCGCTGTCGCGATAGACTTCGGCAGGCGCCTCCGAATGAAGCGTCTTCTCGCGGATCTCGTCCCACAGCCGGGCGAGATAATCGAAGTCGCGCTTGATCTCCTGGCGGCTGCGCTGGAGGCCGGCGGTGCGGACGATGCAGCCCATCGTCTGGGGCAGGTTGAGCTCCGCCATGATCGACTTCAGCCGCTTGCGATCGCCCGCGTTGCTGATCTTGCGCGAGATGCCGCCGCCGTGGCTGGTGTTGGGCATCAGTACGCAATAGCGGCCGGCGAGGCTCAGATAGGTGGTGAGCGCCGCACCCTTGTTGCCGCGCTCTTCCTTCACGACCTGGACGAGCAGCACCTGGCGGCGGCGGATCACGTCCTGAATCTTGTAGCGGCGGCGCAGGTTCATCCGGCGCTGGCGCAGCGACTCCACCTGGCTGTCGTCGGACTTGATCGAGGTCGCCTTGGGCGCGGGGCGATCGGATTCTTCCTCGCCACCCTCGTAATCCTCTTCGGAATCGAGCGTCTCGCGCCGGGCGGGCTCATGCTCGTCGTCATGCTCCTCGGCGTCGTCGCCGTCCTCGTCGTCATAGTCGCGCGCGCGCAGCGCCTCTTCCTCGGCGGCATGCTCGGCTTCCTCGCGCAGCAGCGCCTCGCGATCCTCCTTGGGGATCTGGTAATAATCGGGGTGAATTTCCGAGAAGGCGAGGAAGCCGTGACGGTTGCCGCCGTAATCGACGAACGCCGCCTGCAGCGACGGTTCGACCCGCGTGACCTTGGCCAGATAGATATTGCCCTTGAGCTGCTTGTGCTCTTCGGACTCGAAATCAAATTCCTCGACGCGGTTTCCCTTGACCACAGCCACGCGGGTTTCTTCCCGGTGGCGGGCGTCGATCAACATACGCATGCTCATTAAAGTGTCTCCGGGCGCCTGCGGGCACGCGGATGCGGCGCGCGGCGCTTAGCGATGGCGGCGGTGGCGTGCTCTGTGCACGGCGCGAAACGCTGCCATCGGATGTGGTGAAAGATGCCTCTGCGGCCTGGTCACCCGGGGTGCTGCGCGCCCCGGCGATGCCCTTCGCCCACACCGCTGCCGCTTTGCGGGCAACGGTGGTGGAGAGGGAGAGATGACTCATGCGGCTTCAACCTGTTCGTCCGGCCGCGTATCACGCGCCGGGCTGCCCGGACTTGATGGGACAAACCCATTTCAGGCCAGTCGCGAACGGGTAGCACCGCTGTCGCGACCCGGCAAGCGTCGGACCGATACGGATATCGGGGGTGGTCTCGTGATAGGTAATATTTACGGGCGGCGCCCCGGCACAGGCGGGGGCGACGTGGATGGGTGATTCCCTTATCCCGAAACCCGCACTAGACAATCTGCGTGCGTCGCCTGTCGTTTCTCCTCTGTGCGTCGCTGCTCGCGACCCCCGTGCTTTCGGCCAAGTTGCCGCCCAATCGCGCCGTCGCCGATATCCCGCCCCGCCCCTCGCGCGTCGGGATGCCGGCGATCCGGGGCGCCAAGCGTACGGACGCACCGCTGGTGGTGATCGATGCCGGGCATGGCGGCCACGATCCCGGTTCTTCCTCGTCGGACGGCGCGACGCACGAGAAGGACATCGCGCTCGCCATCGCCAAGGAAATCCAGGCCGAGCTGATCGAAGGCGGCAAGGTCCGCGTCGCGCTGACCCGTACCGACGATCGTTTTCTGGTGCTCGCCGAGCGACGCGAGATCGCGCGGCGGCTGGGCGCCGATCTCTTCCTCTCGGTCCACTGTGACAGCGCGCCCAACGATCAGGCGCGCGGGGCGAGCATCTACACTCTGTCCGACGTTTCGTCCGATCGCACCGCCGCCGCGCTCGCGGCGCGCGAAAACAAGGCCGACGTGATCAACGGCGTCGATCTCAACCGCGAGACCAGCGACGTCTCCTCGATCCTGATTGATCTCGCCCGCCGCGAGACGATGAACGTCTCGTCCAATTTCGCGATCGAGCTCGGCAAGGAGCTGGCGCCGGTGATCGGGCTCAAGCCCAATTTTCACAAATTCGCCGGGCTGATGGTGCTGAAAGCGCCGGACGTACCCTCGATCCTGCTCGAGACCGGCTACATCTCGAACGACGACGATCTCGCGCTGCTCCAGTCGACCGGCTATCGCGAGAAGATCGCGGCTGGCATAAGGCGCGCCGTCGAGGTGCATTTCGCGCGACGGCTGGCCGGCAGGGCCGTGGAAAAGACGCCCGACACCGATACACCGCCCGCCAAGAAGACCACGACCAAGGCGGCCAGGAAGGCCAGGCTCAAAACCGAGGAGGACGACATCCCGTGATCCGCGCATATGTGATCCTCGATCACCACACCGCTCAGTTGATCTATCGCTTCCGCAAGCCGAAGCGCTAAAGAGCGCGGATGCCTTGTCTGCCTCCGTCACCCCGGACTTGTTCCGGGGTCCAGCCGTCCGCCGCAAATGCCTCGCTCGAGGTAGTTGGCTGGATACCGGAACACGTCCGGCATGACGGACGAGAGGTACGGGCAAAAGCATGAAGCTCACCATCCGTCGCGGCGACAGCAGCGGCCGCATCGCGTCGCTGTGGCGCAGGCGCTGGCTGCGCTGGAGCGGCCTCGCCCTGCTCCTTATCATCGCCGCCTGCGTCGCGTTCTGGTGGGCCTTCGTGCGCGGGTTGCCGTCGACCGATGCGTTGCTCACCTACGAACCGCCGCTGCCCACCAACGTCCGCTCGATCGACGGCACCCCGGTCTATGCCTTCGCCCGCGAACGACGCGTCGAGCTGGGTTATGACGAATTCCCGCAACCGCTGATCCAGGCCTTCCTCTCGGCCGAGGACAAGAATTTCTTCCAGCACCACGGCATCGCGCCGCTCAAGTTCGTCGCCTCGGCGCTGCAATATTTCCAGAAATACGGCTCGGGCGAGCGCGCGCACGGCGGCTCGACGATCACCCAGCAGGTCGCCAAGAACCTGCTGATCGGCGGCGAATATACGCCGACCCGCAAGGTGCGCGAGGCGGTGCTGGCGGTGCGGATCGAGCAATCTTTGTCGAAGCAGCAGATCCTCGAACTCTATCTCAACCAGATTTTCCTCGGCCGAAATGCCTATGGTGTGCAGTCGGCGGCGCGCGCCTATTTCGGCAAGGACGTCGACAAGCTGACGCTGCCCGAGGTCGCCTATCTCGCGACGCTGCCGCGCGCGCCCTCCAACTACGATCCCGATCGCCACACCGATCGCGCGCGCGGCCGCCGTGCCTACGTGCTCGGCCAGATGCGCGAGAATGGCTACATCACCGCCGCGCAGGAGGCCGAGGCCAATGCCACGCCGCTCGGCACCGTCGCCCGCTCCGATGCGCGATCGGACAGCCAGAGGGCGTTCGAGGGCTATTTCATGGAGGAGGTGCGCCGCGAACTGATGGCGCGCTACGGCGAGGGCGACGAGCAGGGCAAGCACGGCGTCTACACCGGCGGCCTGTGGGTGCGCACCTCGCTCGATCCCGCCAAGCAGAAGGCTGCCGAGGATGCGTTGCGTGCCGGGCTGATCCGCTACGAAGGCAGCGGCTGGCGCGGCCGCCTCGGCGCGATCGATGCGGGCGACGGCTGGCGCGATCGTCTTGCCGCGCAGGATTTCCGCACCGGCTATGCCGACTGGCGC
>CAXTMT010000063.1:239-6904 GCA_964245355.1 uncultured Sphingomonadaceae bacterium | reverse complement strand
CACCTGGACCAGGGCCACGGCTTTTTCAACGGCACCAGCGTGTTCTTCCGCGTGATCGGGCAGGAAGACGCGGCGCACGAGGTCGAGATTGTGCAACCCGCCGGCCGGCGCTATGCCGACTGGCGCGTGGCGTTGGTGCTCGACAAAGCGGACGGCGCCGCGACGCTCGGATTCTCGGACGGATCGCAGGGCAACCTTCCCGCCGGCAATGCCGCGATGCCCAGGCGCGGCGTCGGCGGACACGCTTTCGATTTCCTCCACAAGGGCGATCTGATCATCGTCGCCAAATCGGGTGCGAACTGGAGCCTGCGCTCGGTCCCCGGCGTCTCGGGCGGCTTCGTCGCCGAGAATCCGCACACCGGCCAGGTGCTGGCGATGCAGGGCGGGTTCGACGCGCGCGAGCCGTTCAACCGCGCCACGCAGGCGCTGCGCCAGCCCGGCTCGGCGTTCAAGCCGATCGTCTATTCTGCCGCGCTCGACAGCGGCATGACGCCCGCCTCGATCATCGTCGACGGGCCGTTCTGCGTGTTCCAGACCGCCAGCCTCGGCACCAAATGCTTCCGCAATTTCTCGGGCGGCTATGCGGGGCCGCAGACGATGCGCTGGGGCGTCGAGCAATCGCGCAACCTGATGACGGTGCGCGCCGCCAGCCAGGCAGGAATGGACAAGGTCGTCGACTATGCCAAGCGGATGGGTGTCGGCAGCTACCCGCCCTACATCGCCTATTCGCTCGGCGCGGGCGAGACGACCGTGCTGCGCATGGTCAACGCTTACTCCGAGCTGGTCAACGCCGGTCGCGCGCTGAAGCCGAGCCTGATCGACTTCGTCCAGGATCGCCACGGCAAGGTGATCTGGCGCGCCGATGCCCGCCCCTGCGAAGGCTGCAACGCCAAGGATTATGATGGCGGCGCGATGCCCCGTCCCGTCCAGCGCTATGCCCAGGTGCTCGATCCGATGACCGCCTATCAGATGGTCCACATCATGGAGGGCGTCGTCCAGCGCGGCACCGCAACCGCCCTGCTGCCCCTGAAACGCCCGCTGTTCGGCAAGACCGGCACCAATAGCGGGCCGACCAATGTGTGGTTCGTCGGCGGATCGCCCGATCTCGTCGGCGGCATCTACCTCGGCTACGATCGCCCGCGTCCGCTCGGCGGCTATGCGCAGGGCGGCACGATCGCGGCGCCGATCTTCCTGCAATTCGCGCAGGTGGCGATGAAGGACATGCCCGTAGTGCCGTTCAAGGCGCCCCCCGGCATCCGCATGGTCGCGATCGATCGCCGCTCGGGCAAGAAGGTGTTCGGCACCTTTCCCGCCGACGGCGATCCCAAGCCCGCGACGATCTGGGAAGCGTTCAAGCCGGAGAGCGAACCCCGCCGCGCGATCGCCAAGCCGACGGCCGATGTGGCGGCCAAGCCCAAGGCCGCGGTGCATAACGACAGCGAGTTCTTGGCGAGGCAGGGTGGGATTTACTAGGTAGGGACTACATGCACCAACACCCGCTCATCCTGAGTGGAGGCTGAGTAACCGCGAAGCGGCGTATCGAAGACCCGTATCGACAAGCTCGATGGCTACTCAGGATGAGCGGATGGTTTTCGTTTTTTAAAGGATTTCCCATGCGCGCCGAAGCGCAAGCCCATATCGATCAGATCGACGCCGCGCTGGCGCTCGTCCGCCGTTTCCTCGATTGGGATCGCGCGGTGCGGCGGCTCGACGAGCTCAACAACCGCGTCGAGGATCCCAGACTCTGGGACGATCCCAAGCAGGCGCAGGCGGTGATGCAGGAGCGCCGCCGCCTCGATGAATCGATCGCCGCGGTGAAGGCGATCGAGAGCGAGAGGAACGACACCGTCGAGTTGATGGAAATGGCCGAAGCCGAAGGGGACGAGGCGCTGGTCGACGATGGCGTGAAGAGCCTCGCCGCGCTCGCTGAGAAGGCCGATCACGACAAGGTGCAGGCTCTGCTCGCCGGCGAGGCCGACGCCAACAACACTTATGTCGAGGTCAATGCCGGCGCGGGCGGCACCGAGAGCCAGGATTGGGCGGGCATGCTCCAGCGCATGTACACGCGCTGGGCCGAGCGGCGCGGCATGAAGGTCGAGCTGATCGACCATCATTCGGGCGAACAGGCCGGCATCAAGTCCGCGACGTTGCTGCTGAAGGGCGAGAACGCCTATGGCTATGCCAAGACCGAAAGCGGCGTCCACCGCCTCGTCCGCATCAGCCCCTACGACAGCGCCGCGCGCCGCCACACCAGCTTCGCCAGCGTCTGGGTCTATCCCGAGATCGACGACGATATCGACGTACAATATAATGAGAGCGACCTGCGCATCGATACCTATCGCGCTAGCGGAGCGGGCGGCCAGCATATCAACACCACCGATTCGGCGGTGCGCATCACCCACATTCCCACCGGGATCGTGGTGCAGTGCCAGAACCAGCGTTCGCAGCACAAGAACAAGGCCGAGGCCTACAATCAGCTGCGCGCCCGGCTCTACGAGCGCGAACTGCAGATCCGCGAACAGGCGGCGAGTGCCGAAAATGCCAGCAAGACCGATATCGGCTGGGGCCACCAGATCCGCTCCTATGTGCTCCAGCCCTATCAGCTGGTGAAGGACCTGCGCACCGGCGTCACCTCGACCGCGCCGAGCGACGTGCTCGACGGCGATCTCGACAAGTTCATGGCGGCGGCGCTCAGCCAGCGCGTGACGGGCGAGACGGTCGAGGTAGAGGACGTCGACTGACAAAACCCTCTCCCTCAAGGGAGCAGGGTGATGCTTGCCATCTTGCCGCCCCTGTCTCCTTCGCCTATAGACGCCTCGTCCTTCTCGACATTGGAAACTCTGCCGGGGCCGGGTCCCTCGGGTTCCGGTGGGCACGAGCACATCTTCATCCCGGACTATGATGACGGACATTCGAGCGATTGCGAAACTGATCGAGCCCGAGGCCAATGCGCTCGGCTTCGATCTCGTGCGTGTCGCGATGTTCGGCGGCAAGACCGATCCGACGCTGCAGGTGATGGCCGAGCGGCCCGATACCCGCCAGCTCGACCTCTCCGATTGCGAGGCGCTGTCGCGGCGCGTTTCCGAAGTGCTGGATGCCAGCGATCCGATCGAGGAAGCCTACCGCCTCGAAGTCTCCTCGCCCGGCATCGATCGGCCGTTGACCCGGTTCAAGGATTACGCCGATTGGGCGGGCTTCGATGCGCGCCTGCGGCTGACCGAGCCGCTCGAGGGCCGCAAGGCGTTCGATGCGCGGATCGACCGCGCCGAGGGCGACACCATCTACGTCTATGCCGCGAAGGTCGGCGAACTCGCCATCCCCTTCGCCCAGATCACCAGCGCCAAGCTCATCTTGACCGACGCGCTTCTCAAGGCCACCGCCCCGCTGAATGCGGACGGCGCCGACAAAATCAAACAGGAAGGGTAAGACTCCCCATGGCCACCGCCGCCGTCTCCGCCAACAAGGCCGAGCTCATTGCCATCGCCGACTCGGTCGCGAAGGAGAAACTGATCGACCGCGCCATCGTCATCGAGGCGATGGAGGACGCGATCCAGCGCGCCGCGAAGAACCGCTACGGCGCCGAGATGGACATCCGCGCCAAGCTCGATCCCAAGTCGGGCGATCTGCGCTTGTGGCGCGTCGTCGAAGTCGTCGAGCTGGTCGACGACATTTACAAGCAGGTGAACGTCGAGGACGCGCAGAAGCTGCAGGCGGGCGCGGTGCTCGGCGATTATATCGTCGATCCGCTGCCCCCGATCGAGTTCGGCCGCATCCAGGCGCAGGCCTCCAAGCAGGTGATCTTCCAGAAGGTCCGCGATGCCGAGCGCGAGCGCCAATATGAGGAATTCAAGGATCGCGCGGGCGAGATCATCGTCGGCACGGTCAAGTCGGTCGAATTCGGCCACATCGTCGTCAACCTCGGCCGCGCCGAGGGCGTGATCCGCCGCGATCAGCAGATCCCGCGCGAAGTGCTGCGCAAGGACGATCGCGTCCGCGCCCTCATCCTGAAGGTGGTGCGCGAAAACCGCGGGCCGCAGATCCTGCTCAGCCGCGCCCACCCCGATTTCATGAAGAAATTGTTCGCGCAGGAAGTGCCCGAAATCTACGACGGCATCATCACCATCCAGGCCGCCGCCCGCGATCCGGGTTCGCGCGCCAAGATCGGCGTGATCAGCCGCGACAGCTCGATCGATCCGGTCGGCGCGTGCGTCGGCATGAAGGGCAGCCGTGTGCAGGCGGTCGTGCAGGAATTGCAGGGCGAGAAGATCGACATCATCCCCTGGTCGCCCGACAACGCCACTTTCGTCGTCAACGCGCTCCAGCCCGCGCAGGTCTCGCGCGTGATGATCGACGAGGACGAGGACCGCATCGAGGTCGTCGTCCCCGACGATCAGCTTTCGCTCGCCATCGGCCGCCGCGGCCAGAACGTCCGCCTCGCCAGCCAGCTCACCGGCAAGGCGATCGACATCCTGACCGAGGCCGACGCCAGCGAGAAGCGCCAGCGCGAGTTCGTCACGAACAGCGAGCTCTTCCAGAACGAGCTCGACGTCGACGAGACGCTCGCCCAGTTGCTGGTGGCCGAGGGTTTCTCGAGCCTCGAGGAAGTCGCCTATGTTGAGGTCGAGGAACTGGGCCAGATCGAAGGTCTCGACGACGAGATCGGCGCCGAATTGCAGAACCGCGCCGCCGAAGCGCTGGAGCGCCAGGAGCAGGCCAACCGCGAGGCGCGTCAGGCGCTCGGCGTCGAGGACGCGATCGGCGGGATGCCGCACATCACCGAAGCGATGATGGTCGTGCTCGGCAAGGCCGGCATCAAGACGCTCGACGATCTCGCCGATCTCGCCACCGACGAACTGGTCGAGAAGAAGCGCCCCGAGCCGCGCCGCCGCAAGGAAGGCGCCCCCGCGCCCAAACCCGACAAGGGCGGCATCCTCGCCGAATATGGCCTGTCGACCGAACAGGGCAACGAGATCATCATGACCGCGCGCCAGGCTGCCGGCTGGTTCGACGACGAGCCCGCCGCTTCGGAGGAGGCGGAAGCCTGATGCCGTTCGTCCGCATCGAACTGGCGGGCAACGCCACGCGCGCGCAGAAAGCGGGGATCGTCGAAGACGTGACCCGCTCGCTGGTCGAGCGTCTCGGCAAGCCCGCCGGCGCGGTGCAGATCGTCATCTCCGAACATTCGACGGAGAATTACGGCGCTGCGGGAATCCTCATCGCCGACCGCGCGCCCCCGCCCCCATCCGCACCATCGCAGGAGGTCGCCCCCGCGAATGGCACACGATGATCGGCATGCGCTAGGCCAACCCCGCCGTCACCCCGGACTTGTTCCGGGGTCCAGCCTTATGCCGTCGGGCGGATCGTGTGTGGCGAAAGGCTGGATGCCGGAACAAGTCCGGCATGACGGAACTGTATCAGTCCAGCGGCGGCAAACCAAAATCGATGGCCAAGTCCTTCCAACGTGGGTTGGTCGGCTCGATGATGTTGCGCTTCCATTGGCGCGGCCATTTCTTGATGCGTTTTTCGGCGGCGATGGCTTCGATCATCGTCGGCACCGTATCGAACCAGACGAGGCGCTTTATTCCATGGCGCTTCGTGAAGCCGTCGAAGGCGCCCTCGCGGTGCTGAAGGACGCGAACGAGCAGGTTGGATGTGACGCCGACGTAAACGGTGCCGTTGAAGCGGTTGGCCATGATGTAGACGAAGGGGTTGCGCTCGCGCATGGCGCTCATGCTGCCCCGCGCAATGCTATTCCGCAATATCTCCATTCCGTCATGCCGGACTTGTTCCGGCATCCAGCCATCAAATCCAAGCGGTTCGTCCGGCGGCGAATGGCTGGACCCCGGAACAAGTCCGGGGTGACGGCGGGGATTTGGGAGATGGCGGCGTGACCGACATCGACATGCCGCCACCCCCGCTCCACGCCGCGAAGGAGCCCGAGCGCACCTGCGTCCTTTCGGGACGCAAGGATGTGCGCGACAATCTCATTCGCCTCGCGCTCGGCCCCGATGGGCAGGTCGCACCCGATGTGCGGGCGCGGGCGCCGGGGCGCGGTGCATGGATCGGGGTCGATCGTGAGACGCTGCAGGCGGCAATCGAAAAAGGAAAGCTGGGCAAGGTCTTGTCGCGCGCTTTTAAGACTGCCGTGCAAGTTCCTGCCGACTTGGCCGACCAGATCGAAAAAGCGCTGGAACGCGCCACGCTCGATCGACTGGGCCTCGAAGCGCGCGCCGGCCAGTTGCTCACCGGCTCCGAACGCATCGTCGATGCCGCCCGCAAGGGCACGGTCGATCTGCTGATCCACGCGCGCGACGCCGCCGCCGATGGCACCCGCAAGCTCGATCAGGCGCTGCGCGTCGGCCTCGGCGAAGAGGGCAGCGACTTGAAGGGGCTCGTAATCCCGGCGAGCCGGGCCATATTGTCGATGGCGCTGGGGCGCGAGAATGTGGTACATCTCGCTCTCGTCGCGCCGGCTGCCGCCGCGCGCGTCTCCCAGGCGCTCGATCGCTGGCTCGGTTTCATGGGCGAGCATGGTCTTGCGAACTGGCAGGGTCTTGCCGGTAGGCAGGACCAGCATGAGAAGAACGGCGGCTCCTGAGCCTTGCGGCTGGTTCGCAAGGTCCAGGAGACGCATTTTAGATGACGTGAAGGGTTCGGATTTTTAA
>CAXTMT010000063.1:0-229 GCA_964245355.1 uncultured Sphingomonadaceae bacterium | reverse complement strand
TTGAGGGTTCGGTTTACCAGATGAGCGATAACGAAAAGCCAAAACTGGGTCTCAGTGCGCCGCTCGGCGTTCGCCGCACGGTCGAGACCGGCAAGGTCAAGCAGAGCTTCAGCCACGGCCGTTCGAACACGGTGGTCGTCGAGGTCAAGAAGGCGCGCGTCTTCCGCAAGCCGGGCGACCCCCTGCCGGTGCACGAGCCCGAGGTCGAGGCCGCAGCGCCCGCCCCCAC
>CAXTMT010000062.1:0-12940 GCA_964245355.1 uncultured Sphingomonadaceae bacterium | reverse complement strand
CAGTTCGGCGCGCACGGGCACCGCCATTTCGGCAGCCGCAGTCGGCGTCGGCGCGCGAACGTCGGCGGCATAGTCGCAGAGCGTCGTGTCGGTCTCGTGGCCCACCGCCGAGATCGTCGGGATCGGGGATTCGGCGACGGCGCGAACCACGATCTCCTCGTTGAACGCCCACAGATCCTCGATCGAGCCGCCGCCGCGCGCGACGATGATCAGGTCGGGCGGCTCGGGCAGCGCGGCGAAGCCACACACCGCCGCCGCCACCTGCGCCGCGGCACCCTCGCCCTGCACCACCACCGGCCACAGCATCACATGGCTCGGGCAGCGATCGGCGAGGCGGTGGAGGATGTCGCGGATCACCGCCCCGGTCGGCGAGGTGACGACGCCGATGCGGCGCGGCAGGAAAGGCAGCGGGCGTTTCTTCTCGCGATCGAACAGCCCCTCGGCCGCCAGCGCGCGGCGGCGCTGATCGAGCAGCGCCATCAGCGCGCCCTGGCCCGCCAGTTCCAGCCGCTCGATGATCAGTTGATATTTGGAGCGGCCCGGATAAGTGGTCAGCCGCCCGGTGGCGATCACCTCGGCGCCATCCTCGGGCCGGAAGGTCACCGGTGTGCCCTTCCAGATCACCCCGTCGATACAGGCGCGATCGTCCTTCAGCGTCAGGTAGGCGTGACCCGAGGCGACGCGCTTGTAGCCCGAAATCTCGCCGCGTACGCGGACATGGGCGAACGCATCCTCGACCGATCGCTTGAGCGCGCCGGAGAGTTCGGAGACCGAAAGCGCCGGCGCATTGTCGCCGGGCGCCTCGCTCGCTAGGAGCCGCCCGTCTTCGGGAGGGAATGAAGCCATGATCGTCCTGCTCATCGGTTCGGGCGGGCGCGAGCATGCGCTGGCGTGGAAGCTCGCGCAATCGCCGCGGCTGACCAGGCTTTACGCGGCGCCCGGCAATCCGGGGATCGGCAGGCATGCCGAATGCGTCGATCTCGATCCCGGCCACATCGAATCGATCGTCGCCTTTGCGCGCGACGAGAATGTCGGGCTGGTCGTCGTCGGTCCCGAGCAGCCGCTGGTCGCGGGGCTGGCCGACAGATTGCGCGAAAATGGTGTGCTGGTGTTCGGGCCGAACGCGGCGGCGGCGCAGCTCGAAGGATCGAAGGGCTTCACCAAGGATCTGTGCGCGAGGGTCGGCATTCCGACCGCCGCTTACCGCCGCTTCACCACCTTGGTCGAGGCGAAGGCGGGGCTGGCGGCGTTCGGTCTGCCGGTGGTGATCAAGGCAGACGGGCTGGCGGCGGGCAAAGGCGTGGTGATCCCGACGACCGCTGAGGAGGCCGAGGCGGCGCTCGACGATATGTTCGGCGGCGGTTTCGGCGGCGCTGGCGCGGAGGTGGTGATCGAGGAATTTCTGGAGGGCGAGGAGGCCAGCCTGTTCGCGCTGACCGACGGCACCACCGTCGTCCCTTTCGGATCGGCGCAGGATCACAAGCGGGTCGGCGATGGCGATACCGGCCCGAACACCGGCGGCATGGGCGCTTACTCCCCGGCGCGCGTTTTGACCCCCGAGCTGGAGGCGCGCGCGATGGCGGAGATCGTCGCACCCACCGTCCGTGCGATGGCGGCCGAGGGCAATCCTTACTCGGGCATCCTCTATGCCGGGCTGATGCTGACGGCGGACGGCCCCAAACTGATCGAATATAACGCTCGCTTCGGCGATCCCGAGACGCAGGTGCTGATGCCGCGCTTCGATGGCGATCTGATCGATCTGATGCTGGCGGTGGCCGAAGGGCGGCTTGGCGGGGTGCCCGCGCCGGTGCTGACCGATCGCGTCGCGCTGACGGTGGTGATGGCGGCGAATGGTTATCCCGGTACACCCGAGAAAGGCGGCGCGATCGAGGGGCTGGCGAAGGCCGAGGCGCGGGGTGTGCTCGTGTTTCACGCCGGGACTGCCGAGCGCGGTGGCCGCCTCGTCGCCGACGGTGGCCGCGTACTGGCCGTCACCGCGACCGGCACCACCGTCGCAGAGGCCCAAGCCGCCGCTTATGCCGGCATCGACGCGATCGACTTCCCCACCGGCTTCTGCCGCCGCGACATCGGCTGGCGCGAAGTGGCGCGGGAGCGGGGCTGATCCTCCCCTGCCTTGCAGGGGAGGATCGATGGCCAACTTGCCTTTCCCGATGTCGCCCGGCTAGGGCGCGGGCCAGGAAACGCATGGAAGGGATATCATGAACCAGACCGCGATCGCCCTCATCGCCGTGATCGTCGTGTTGGTGATCCTGCTCCTGCTGCTCCTGCGCGGCCGCAGGCAGCGCGTGGCGTTCGGCGATCAGCCGGCCGAATTGCCGCCGATGGCGCCCCCTGCCCCCAAGGCGCCGATCGCGACGGCTAAGGCTGCGCTTATCCCCATCGTACCCGAGAGCCACGGGATCGATGGCGCGATGCCCGCCGCGATCGAGGATGTCGTCGATCAGTTCATGGGTCTCGACGCGCATCCCTCGGGGCAGGATCAGCGGCGCCACGCCGGGGATATGCTCACCACGCTCAAAGGCCTTGGCCCCAAGGCGGCGAGCCGGCTGAACGAGCTCGGCGTCACCCGCTTCGCGCAGATGGCGGCGTGGGGCGAGGCTGATGTGGATGCGATCGACGATCAGATGGGCGCGTTCAAGGGCCGCATCCGCCGCGATCGCTGGGTCGATCAGGCGCGGTTTCTGGCGCGGGGCGACATCGCCGGTTTCGAAGAGTCATTCGGCAAGCTCGGCAGCTAGGCCGGAACATTCCGGCTCCGTGACCTTTCAATGGCGCGAGAGGACAGGGGCATGACGATCGCCGCGATTTCCCGACATTGAAGGTCGCGCCGGAAGAGCGCCGCGCGGTGCTCGACGAGACCCGCGATCTGAAAATGGCGCGCTCGGTCCACGCCTTCGTGCGGGGCAGCACCAGGCAATTCTACGCGTGGATCGCCGCGGCGAAGCTGGCGATTCCCGAAGGGCCGCCGGTGTGGATTTGCGGCGATTGCCACCTCGGCAACCTCGGGCCGCTCGCCAATGCCGATCGCCGCGTCGATATCCAGATCCGCGATCTCGATCAGACGGTGATCGGCAATCCGGCGCTCGATATCGTCCGCCTCGGGCTTTCGCTGGAGACGGCGGCGCGCAGCTCCGATCTGCCCGGCGTCACCACCGCGCACATGATCGCGGCGGTGGCCGATGGTTATGCCCGTGCGCTGACCCCGGCACCGACCGACGATCCGCTCGAGCCCGACGTCGTTCGCGCGGTGCGCCAGCAGGCGAAGAGGCGCGGCTGGCGCCATCTCGCCGAGGAGCGGATCGAGGGGACCGAGCCGACCATCCCGCTCGGCAAGCGCTTCTGGAAGCTGACCGACGAGGAACGCGAGGCGATCGAGGCGCTGTTCGCCGATCCCGCCGTCGCGGAGCCCGCCCACGCGCTCGCTAACCTCAACGCCAAGGGGCGGATCCGCGTCGTCGATGCGGCGTATTGGCGCAAGGGCTGCAGCTCGCTCGGGCGGATGCGCTTCGCCGTGCTGCTCGGCCTGCGCGAGGACAAGGACGCGCCCGAGCGGATGGCGCTGGTCGACATCAAGGAAGCGGTCGCCTCGGTCGCGCCGGCCTGTTCGGGCGCGGCCATGCCGAAGGATGCGGCCGAGCGGGTGGTGGCCGGTGCGCGCGCCTTGGCGCCGAACCTCGGCGATCGGATGATCCCGGCGCGGCTGCTGGGCAAACCGGTCGTGCTGCGCGAACTGGCGCCGCAGGATCTGAAGATCGAGGTCGAACAATTCTCGCAAAAGGAAGCGATCCGCGCGGCGCAATATCTCGCCTATGTCGTCGGCATGGCGCATGCGCGCCAGCTTAGCGTTGAGCAGCGGCAGAAATGGGTCAAGGCCTTCCGCACCGATGATTCGCGCGACGCGCCCGACTGGCTGTGGCAAGCGATCGTTACCCTCGCCGGCCAGCACGAGCAGGGCTACATGGATTATTGTCGAGCCTACGCGCGGACCGAGCAGCGGGCGGACGCTGCCTGAATTATTCGACGGCTGCCCTTAGCCGCGCGATCGCCCGCTCTTTTCCGATCAGGGGCAGCAGCGTCGCCATGTCGGGGCCGTGGTCATGACCGGTCAGGACGCGGCGGAGCGGCAGGAACAGCGGCTTGCCCTTGCGGCCGGTGCGGGCCTTGAGCGCGTCGGTCAGCGCGCGCCAGGGATCGGTCGACCAGTCGAGCGATGCGGCTTCCCCGGCAGCGATGGCGAGGAACGCGCAGTCTTCTTCGGGCAGTTCCGGGGCGGGAATGTCGCCGGCGAGGACCGGCAGCCAATCGCCCGCCTCGGCAATCGTGATAAGGTTCGGCGCGATGGCAGCCCAGGCCTCGGGGCCGAAGCCGGCAGGCAGGCGATCGGCGACCGCCGCATAAGGCATAAGATGGATGGTCTTGGCGTTCAGGCCCTTCAGCTCTTCCATGTCGAAGCGGGCGGGGGCGCGGCCGAAGTGGGCAAAGTTCAGACCCTCGATCAAGGGCGCCCAATCGGTCAGCGGCATCACCGGATCGCTGGTGCCGATGCGCGCCAGCAGGGCGGCAAGCGCGAGCGGTTCGATACCCTCTTCGCGCAGGGCATCCACGCCGAGCGCGCCCAATCGCTTCGACAGCTTGCCCTCGCTCCCCGCCAGCAGCGCGGCATGGGCGAAGACCGGCGGGGTGGCGCCCAACGCTTCGAACATCTGCAATTGCAGCCCGGTGTTGGTGACATGATCCTCGCCGCGCACGACGTGGGTCACCCCCATGTCGATATCGTCGATCACGCTCGGCAGCATATACAGCCAGCTGCCGTCGGCGCGGCGGACTACGGGGTCGGACTGGGCGGCGGGATCGATATGCTGATCGCCGCGGATCATATCGGCCCACGCTGCCGGTGCATCACGATCGAGCTTGAAACGCCAGTGCGGGCGGCCGCCCTCGGCTTCGAAGGCGGCGCGATCCGCGTCGTTCAGCGCCAGCGCGGCGCGGTCGTAGATCGGCGGCAGGCCGCGCCCGGCCAATATCTTGCGCTTGAGATCGAGTTCCTGCTCGCTTTCGTAGCAGGGGTAGAGGTGACCGGCGGCGACCAGTTCGTCGAAGCGCGTTTCGTAGAGTGTGAACCGCTCCGACTGGCGGGCCATGTCGTCGGGCTCCAGACCGGCCCACGCCAGATCCGCGACGATCGCCTGTGCGAAAGCCTCGGTCGAACGCGCGGCATCGGTGTCGTCGAGGCGCAGCAGGAACCGTCCGCCATTCGCGCGCGCGAACAGCCAGTTGAGCAGTGCGGCGCGCAGATTGCCCACATGCAATCGTCCGCTGGGCGCGGGGGCGAAGCGGGTGACGATGCTCATGGTATCAGGCGATCGCGCCGACCGGGTGCGTCGCGGAGGCAGGCGCCGGCTGCGATACCGGCGGTTTCACCCGCAGCAGTGCGGCGATCTGCTTCACCAGCGGCCGCAGGGCTCGCGCCACTGCGGGCTCGAACCAGGCGGCGATCGCCCAGGCGAGCGCGAACATCGCGCCCATCACGATCAGCGGCAACAGCGACGCAGGCAGCATCGTTTGTGTGCCGAGCAGGCCGATCAGCCCAACGCCGATCGCGCTGTGAACGAGGTACAAAGGATAGCTGATGAAGCCGACGAACAGCAGCCACCGCGCCGAAAGCAGGCGCTGGAGCAGTGCCGATCGCTCGGTGGCGGCGAACAGCAATACGCTCGCGGCGAGGCCGATCCGCATCTTATGCTCGAGCAGGTCGGGGATGGCGGTCGTCACCGATGCGGCGAGCCCGATCGCGATCGCCATCACGAACAGTCCCACCTCGCCGGTTTCGCGCGCTTTCAGGAACAGCGCCCCCGCCGCGAACCAGCCGAAATAGAGCACACCGGCCCATTTGGCGAAGCGGTAGGGCGGCGACAGATAGGGGATGAGGTGGAATTTATAGGCGATCGGCGGGGCCAGCAGCATCGCCGCCCACAGGATCAGCAACCCGGCGATCGCCCGCGCCCAACCGACCATGTAGAACAGCACACCGATCACGACGTAGAAGGCGCCCTCGACGTAGAGCGACCAGAAGGCCCCATCCAGCGAACGGACGCTCACGCCCAGATAGCGATCGAAATAGACCGGGTTGATCAGCGTGAGACCGGGCAGCAGATCGCGCGGCTGCGCCGTCCCGCCGGGCATGTGCGCGGCCATCACGAAGGTCGCCAGATAGATCAGCAGCGAGCCGATCAGCATGCCGGGAAACAGCCGCAGCCAGCGCCGCAGCATGAAATCGACGAAGCCGGTGCAACGCTCCAGCGTCATGAAGATGACGTAGCCCGAGATCAGGAAGAACAGATTCACCCCCGCCCAGCCGTAGCGCACCAGCGGCAGCTGCGCGTAAGCCGTGCCGTAGGGCAGGTGCATCGCATAGACCGGCCCGCAATAATGCCAAGCGAGCACGAGCAGGATCGCGACCCCCCGCAATCCGTCGAGATAGCGGACCCTCTCCTGCCCCTTATGCATAGCGCGGCTTAACAGGCGCGCACCGCCCGCGCCACCCTGGCGACCGAAATCCCCGCAGTTTCAGCGTCGTCCGGCGGCGTACGCGGCTAGCGGCCCGCCGTGCCGCTGACCCGCCACACGGTGTTGCCCGCATCGTCGGCTATCAGCAGCGCGCCGGTGCGATCGAGCGCCACGCCGACCGGGCGACCGCGCACCGTCTTGTGATCGGCGGTGAGGAAATCGGTAACCACGGGCACCGGCGCGCCGCCGGGGTGCCCGCCCACGAAGGGGACGAAGATCACCTGATAGCCGTTCACCGGATCGCGATCCCAGCTGCCATGCTCGCCCACGAACGCGCCATTCGCGAATCGCGCCGCAAGGGTCTGTCCCTGGCTGAAGGCGACGCCGAGCGCGGCGACATGGCTGCTGAGACCGTAATCGGGCTTGATCGCCTTGGCCGCCATATCGGGCTTCTGCGGATGGACGCGGATGTCGATGTGGTTGCCCCAATAGCTGTAGGGCCAGCCGTAGAAGCCGCCGTCGCGGATCGAGGAGAGATAATCGGGGACCAGATCCGGCCCGATCTCGTCCCGCTCGTTGACGACGGCAAACAGCTGGCCGGTGCCGGGCTGGATGGCCAGATTGGTCGGGTTGCGGGTGCCGGTGGCGTAGACGCGCTTGGCTCCGGTCAGGCGATCGACCTCATAGATCGCGGCACGCCCTTCCTCGGCATCGATACCGTTTTCGGTGATGTTGCTGTTCGATCCGACGCCGACATAGAGCTTCGTCCCATCGGCGCTGGCGACCAGCGATTTGGTCCAATGGTGATCGATCGGCCCGGCAGGAAGCTCGGTGAGCTCGGTGCCGGGCGCGGTGATCCTCGTCTGCCCCGGCGTGAAGGGGAAGGCGAGGATGGCATCGGTGTTGGCGACGTAGAGCGTCCCCGCCACCCAGACGACGCCATAAGGCGAATGGAGATGATCGACGAGCACGGTCGTCAGCTCGGGCACCCCGTCGCCGTTCGCGTCGCGCAGCAGCGTGATGCGGTTGCCGCCCTTGCCCGCCGCGCCGCCGATCGCCTTCACCTTGCCCTGGATATAATCCTTGGGCCGGAAGGGCTTGGTCCCGGGGCTGTTGCTTTCGACGACGAGGATATCGCCGTTCGGCAGCGGATAGACGATGCGCGGGTGCATCAGCCCGCTCGCCACCGCCTGGATGCGCAGGCCGGCCGGCACGGTCGGCGTCTCGCCTGCTTTCCAGCCGACGATCCGGGGCACACTCATCGGCGGCAGCAGATATTGCCGCGGTTCCGGCAAGACGGGGTTGGCGCCATATTGCCTGGCGGGATCACCGCCCTTGCTGCAGCCAGCGAGGAGGGCGAGTATTGCCAGCCCGGGAGCGGCGCAGAGACGACGGATCATGCGACTTCTCCGGCGACGCGCGTCACGCACCAGCCGCGCAGGCCGACGATCACGAGCAGGATGGAAACGAGGGTCGAGAGGGTGATCCCAGCCGGCACCACCGAAGTCCAGGCGTCGCGGGTGTGGACCAGCACATTGACGATCGAGAGGAGCGCGGCGACGGCGAGCAGGGTAAAATCGAGCCAGCGGATCGCGCCGACGCGCCCGAGCGAAACCTCGATCAGCAGAACGATCGTGGCGATCAACGCGAGCACCAGCCCGCCGGCGATCAGCCAAGACGCGAAGTTCGCCCATTGCATCAGCGCATCGCTGCAATACATGGCGTCGGCGGCCAGTGCGGCGATCAGCAGTGCACCGCCAAGGCTGACGAAGAAGGGATGCAGCGGCCTGGGCGGAATTCCCGTCCCCACATATCTCGCCAATGCCTTGCTCCTTGCAACCCTGAGGTGCCCGTCGCTTCGGGAACCCGCATGCCCAACCGACGCGGCGGCGATACGTTTCGTCCGATCGACGTAAAGGTTTCGGGAAGGCGAAATTTCTACCGGCGGGGTGATTGCGATCACCTTCGCCCCCAAAGCGAAACGCCCCGGAGTTTCCTCCGGGGCGCTGCGTGTGTCGGTTCGGGCTTGCCGCTCAATCGATGTGCGGGAGCTGTTCGAACTGGTGGTAGGGCGGCGGGCTGGAGAGGGTCCATTCGAGCGTCGTCGCGCCCTCGCCCCAGGGATTATCGGGCGCCTTGCGGCCGGCGAACAGCGAGTAAAGCACGTTGATGAAGAACAGCGCCATGCCCACGGCCATGATCATGTAGCCGATCGTCGCGATGTTGTTCCACTTCTCGAAGGCGTCCGGGTAATCCGGGTAGCGGCGCGGCATGCCCTGCATGCCGAGGAAATGCATCGGGAAGAACAGCACGTTCACGCCGATGAAGAAAATCCAGAAGTGGAGCTGGCCCAGCACCTCGTTGTACATCCGGCCGCTCATCTTCGGGAACCAGTAATAGAAACCGGCGAACAGCGAGAACACCGCGCCCAGCGACAGCACGTAATGGAAGTGCGCCACCACGTAATAATCGTCCTGGAAATAGGTATCGATGCCGCCGTTGGCGAGCAATACGCCGGTGACGCCGCCGACGGTGAACATGAAGATGAAGCCGATCGCCCACAGCATCGGCGTCTTGAACGAGAGCGAACCCTCCCACATCGTCGCGATCCACGAGAAGATCTTGATGCCGGTCGGCACCGCGATCACCATCGTCGCGGCGGTGAAGTACATCTTGGTGTTCACCGACAGGCCGGTGGTGAACATGTGGTGCGCCCACACCACGAACCCGACCACGCCGATCGCGACCATCGCATAGGCCATGCCGAGATAGCCGAACACCGGCTTGCGGCTGAACGTCGAGATGACCTGGCTGACCATGCCGAAGCCCGGCAGGATCATGATGTACACCTCGGGGTGGCCGAAGAACCAGAAGAGGTGCTGGTAGAGCACCGGATCGCCGCCGCCGCTCGCATCGAAGAAGGTCGTGCCGAAGTTGCGATCGGTGAGCAGCATGGTGATCGCCGCGGCCAGGACCGGCAGCGCCAGCAGCAGCAGGAAGGCGGTGACCAGCACCGACCAGGCGAACAGCGGCATCTTGTGCAGGGTCATGCCCGGGGCGCGCATGTTCAGGATGGTGGTGATGAAGTTGATCGCACCGAGGATCGACGAGGCGCCCGCGAGGTGGAGCGACAGGATCGCCATATCGACCGCATAGCCGGGCGAACCGCTGGTGGAGAGCGGCGCATAGACCGTCCAGCCGGTGCCCGCGCCATCGGCGGTGCCGCCGGGGGCGAAGGTGGAGCCGAGCAGCAGGGTAAACGAGGGCACCAGCAGCCAGAAGCTGATGTTGTTCATCCGCGGGAAGGCCATGTCCGGCGCGCCGATCATGATCGGGACGAACCAATTTCCGAAGCCGCCGATCATGGCGGGCATGACCATGAAGAACACCATGATCAGGCCGTGCGCGGTGATCAGCACGTTCCAGAGGTGATAGGCCTGATCGAGCGTCCCCTTGCCGTGCAGCATCTCGTACCAGGTGCCGAGATACTGAATGCCGGGGTGCGCGAGTTCGGCGCGCATCAGGCCCGAGATACCGCCGCCGATGATGCCCGCGACGATCGCGAAGATCAGGTAGAGGGTGCCGATGTCCTTGTGGTTCGTCGACATGAACCAGCGGGCGAAGAATGCCGGCTTGTGATCGGCATCATGATGATGGTCATCATGGGCATGGGCCTCGAAATGCGCGGGGCTGGCGGCGATATCGGTCATCTGAACGGCCTTAGTTCTGCGCAACGGCAGGCTGAGAAGTAGCGACGGGCTTTTCAACCCCGTTCTGCGTCGGCCCGGTATCGGTCAGGCCGCCGGCGTTGGTCGGCTCGGGCTTGCCGGAGCCGGCGACGGCGGGCGAAGCCGCGCTGGTCGCATCCGGACCCTTGGGGCCCTTGGCGCCGGGCATCGTGCCGCCCTTGAAGGCGACCCACTGCGCGAACTGCGCCGCGGGCACGACCTCGACCGCGATCGGCATATAAGCGTGGCGGGCGCCGCAGAGCTCGGAGCATTGGCCGAAATAGACGCCGGGGCGATCGATCTTCAACCAGGTCTCGTTGAGGCGGCCGGGCACCGCATCCATCTTCACCCACGCCGAGGGCAAAGCGAACGAGTGGATCACGTCGTTCGAGGTGGTGATCAGCTTCACGACGGCGCCGGCGGGGACGACCATGCGCTCGTCCGCGGCAAGCAGGCGGGGGCCGTCCTTGTCGGTGCGGAAGGGCTTGCCGGGTGCGACGTCCTTCTGCTCGGGCAGCATGTTCGAGGTGACCTCGAAATCGCCGTTGTCGGGATATTGATAGGACCAGAACCACTGGTTGCCGATCACCTTGATGGTGAGATCGGCCTTCGGCGGCGAATATTGGTGCGCGATCAGGCGGATCGACGGCACCGCGATCGCCACCAGGATCAGCACCGGCGCCAGCGTCCAGACGACCTCGATCGCCGTATTGTGGCTGGTCCGCGACGGCACCGGATTCTTGCCCGCACGGTAGCGGAAGATCACCCAGAGCAGCAGCACCAGCACCAGGATCGACATGGCGAACATCATCGGCACGAGGATGCTGTTGTGAAACCAGACGGCTTCGTGGCCGATCTGCGTTTCCTGCACCTGCAGCCCGATCTTGTCGGTCGGCATGCCGATGCCGGGCGTGGGGGCCTGGTGGACGATGTCGGCGGGCTTCGCGGCGGCGGTGGCGGTCGCAGGCGTTTGGGCCAGCGCGGGCAGCGCCATCGAGCCTGCGAAAGCGGCGGCAGCGAAAGCCAGACCCCGGATAGTTTTGAGCACTTTTGTCGTTCCCCAATCGCGCCACGGGATGGGTGGCCTCGTCGACGATGGGAGCGGCAATTACGCAGCCTTCATCCCCGACGCACTCGGGGGCGTCTCAACACCGGTTCGCCGGGAAAAGCAAGCTGTTGAAGCGGGCTTGTGCCCCGTCTATCGCACCGCCGTCGCATTTGGGGAGCGAAAGGGCATGACCGACACCATGACCGATGACGAGGTGCTGGCCGAATTCCGTGCCGCCGATGCGCTGCTGGAGGGGCATTTCATCCTCTCCTCGGGCCTGCGCAGCTCCCGCTACCTGCAATGTGCGCGTGTGCTGATGAACCCCAGGCGCGCCGCGAAGCTCGCCAAGGCGCTGGCCGCGCGCATTCCCGAGGCGACGAAGGCCGAGATCGTCGCGGTGGTGTCGCCGGCGATGGGCGGGGTGATCGCCGGGCACGAAATGGGCCGCGCGCTGGATGTCGATGCCCTGTTCGTCGAGCGGCCGACCGGCACGTTCGAACTGCGCCGCGGCTTCGCGCTGGAGCCGGGCGCCAAGGTGCTGCTGATGGAGGACGTCGTTACCACGGGCTTGTCGTCGCGCGAGGCGATCGAGGCGGTGGAGGAAGCAGGTGGCGAGGTGATCGCGGCGGCATCGCTGGTCGATCGATCGAACGGCAAGGCGGATCTGGGTGTGCCCTTCTATCCGCTGATCCGGCTGGACGTGCCGACCTACGCTGCCGATGGTTTGCCGCCGGAACTGGAAGCGATCCCGGCGATCAAGCCGGGGAGCCGGGCGAAGCCTGTCCCAAGCAAAGTCGAGGGGCCTTGATCCCCTCTTTCATCGGTCTGGCGTTCGGGGCGCTATGGCTGACCGTCGCCGTTGGCGCGGCGGCGCCACCGTGGAATCTCGTGGCGGGCATCGTCGGCGGGCTGCTGTTCGTCGGCGCGGCGATACGGATCGTGCGGCGTAGCCCGCGCGGGGGGCGGTTCGACGCGCGCTGGTATCTTGGGGCCGTCGTCGCCGAGGTGGTCGCGATCATGCTCGTGCAAAGCTGGCTGGTGCGCCACCATCGCGAAAATCTGCTGTTCCCGGCGGTCGGCATCATCGTCGGAGTCCATTTCCTCGGGCTGTGGCGCGCGATGGGGTTGCGGCGGTTCGTGGCGCTGGCGGGGATCCTGGTCGCGCTCAATCTGGCGGCGCTCCTGCTGCCGTTGCCGCAGCCCGGACGGCTGATGCTTTCCGGATTCGGCTCCGCGCTCGCACTTCTGGTAACGGCGGCGGCATGAGCAGGCTGCGCCTCGGCGTGAACATCGATCATGTCGCGACCGTGCGGAACGCGCGGGGCGGGGTGCATCCCGATCCGGTGCGCGCCGCCGAGATCGCGCAGGCGGCGCGCGCGGATGGCATCACTGCGCATCTGCGCGAGGACCGCCGCCACATCGCCGATGGCGATATCGAGCGGCTGATGACGGCGACTTCGCTGCCGCTCAATTTGGAGATGGCGGCCACGGCCGAAATGCTCGGCATCGCGCTGCGGCATCGCCCCCACGCCGCCTGCATCGTCCCCGAGCGGCGCGAGGAGCGCACCACCGAGGGCGGGCTCGACGCCGCGGGCCGGTTCGCCACGCTCCAGCCGATCGTCGCGGCGCTGAGCGC
>CAXTMT010000061.1:0-13089 GCA_964245355.1 uncultured Sphingomonadaceae bacterium | reverse complement strand
TTCACACATATCTTCAACGCGAACGGCAACGAGATGTTCGCCCGGAGGCGCATGCCTGCTGCCTGCGATTTCGACGGGGGCATTTCTAAAGGTGCCGGCTTGCGAATGAACGCCTTTCATCGCGACGGAATGCAATGTGAGGATCGTGGAAGGCTTGAGACGAAACGGACGTCCATCCCTTACGCATTCATCGATCAGATCGAGCACTCGGTCGAATTGGAGCAGCGCGTTTTCCGCCTCGGCTTCCGCGCGCCGGGTCGGGTCCGAGATCAGATCGATCCCGTGCGAAACAGTCTGGCGATCGCTCAAGCGGCAGCTCTCGGATGCTTTTCTGCGGCGCGATCGACCATCTCTCGCGTGATGTCATCGTTTTCGGTCTTGGCATTGCCATAGGCAAAACTGCGCCGCTGTGCCTCGGCATCTTCTGGGCTCATCGTGAGTTTTTTCGCGCGTTCGATCATGTCGTCACTGGCGGACAATGCGGCGACTCCTTCAAATCCAAAATAGGGGATACCGAACGGACTGGAAAGAGATCAGCCCCGAATTGTTCAGCCAATCCCCAAATCCCCCGGCCCGAAGGCATAGGGCAGCAATTCTGAAAGCAGCAACCGCTTCGTCTTCATCCCGTCGCCGCTCGCGCAATGCACTACCAGATCGCGGTGGCCGAGTTGCGCGGCTTCATTCAGCATCTGGCGGCAGCGGCCGCAGGGGTAGACGACATCCTCGCCACCGATCGCGCCGCCGGGCAGCAGCGCGCCGCCGATCACGCCGACCGCGACCACGTCCTTCAGCCGCCCGGCGACGTTCGCGGCGGCCAGCGCCACCGTCTCGGCACACAGCGAGAGGCCGTAGCTGGCGTTCTCGAAATTGGTGCCGGGGATGATCGTGCCGTCGTCGAGCAGCAGCGCGGCGCCGACGCGGAAACGCGAATAAGGGGCGTAGGCATTCTTCGCCGCCTCGCGTGCCGCGTCCAGCAATACGCCTGCGGCCACGTCCTCCATCGAAACTTCCGCCATGAGCTAAGCTCTCTTTCTCATCGGGTAGCCCCGCATCCTATCCCGTCATCCCTTGATGTGCAGCACGCAGACGAGCGTGAACAGCCGTCGCGCGGTGTCGAAATCCACCGCGATCTTGCCGTCGAGCTTCTCGATCAGCAATTCGGCCGCTTCGTTGTGCAGGCCACGCCGGGCCATGTCGATCGTCTCGATCTGCGCGGGCGAGGCCTTCGCCACCGCCTGATAGTAACTGTCGCAGATCGCGAAATAATCTTTGATGTTCCGCCGAAAGCGGGCGAGGCCGAGGATGATCGTCTCCAGCAATTGCCCGTCCTCGGCCCTGATATCGAAGGCCAGCCGCCCTTCCTCGACGCGCAGCGCCAGCCTGAACGGCCCGGCATAGCCCTGCGGATAGGCGCGCGCCGGGGCGAAGTGATTCTCCTCCAGCAGATCGAAGATGGCGATCCGCCGCTCCTGCTCGACATCGGCCGAGCGCCACAGGATGGTGCGCTCGTCCAGGTCTACGGCGATGAGGCGCGGGTCGGCCATGCGACCGTCTACAAGGACGCTCGCGGTTTTTCCACAAATGCACACACGGGTATTTGTTCGGGTCCCGGTTGAGCCCGGCGAGGTGGCGGAGGATAAGCACGGCATGGCCGAACCCCTCCGTCTGATTCCCGGTGCACTCGATGCGCCGATCCAAGCGATGCCGCACAACGTTCAGGCCGAGGCGGCGCTATTGGGCGCGCTGATGCTCGACAATCGCATCGTCGAGGATGTGCAGATGAAGCTGCGCGCCGAGCATTTCCACGAGCCCGCGCACGGCCGCATCTACGAGGCGATCCTCCGCCTGATCGAGCGCAACATGATCGCCAATCCGGTGACGCTGAAGCCGATGATCGAGACGGACGAGGCGCTGAAGGAGCGGGGCGGGGCGGCCTATCTCGCCCAGCTCACCGGATCGGGCGCCTCGCTGATCGGCGCGCGCGATTTCGCGACGCAGATCTACGACCTCGCCTTGCTGCGGGCGCTGATCGGGGTCGGGCGCGAGATGGTGGAGAAAGCAGTCGACACCTCCGAATCGGTCGATCCCAAGAGCCAGATCGAGGCGGCCGAGGTCGCGCTCTACAAGGTGGCGGAAGAGGGCGGCGAGCAGGGTTCGGTCAAGAGCTTCCTGCAGGCGGCGCGTGAAGCGGTCGACCAGGCCGAGCGGGCGCTGAACTCGGGCGGCCATGTCTCGGGCATCACTACCGGGCTCGATTCGGTGAACGCCAAGATCGGCGGCCTGCACCCGTCCGATCTGCTGATCCTCGCCGGCCGCCCCGGCATGGGCAAGACCGCGCTCGCGACCAACATCGCCTTCAACGCCGCGCGTCGCTTGAGCCGCGACCGCGACGACGGCATCGAGGAAGGCAAGTCGCTGGGCGCCGGCGTCGCCTTCTTCAGCCTGGAGATGTCGGCCGATCAGCTGGCGACGCGTATCCTTTCCGAGCAATCGGGCATCTCGTCCGAAAATCTGCGCATGGGGCGGATCAGCCAGGTCGATTTCCGCAACCTCGCCCGCGCCGCGCAGGATCTCGAAAGCCTGCCGCTCTATATCGACGATACGCCGGGCCTGACGATCGCGGCGCTGCGCACCCGCGCGCGCCGGCTGAAGCGCCAGCGCGGCATCGGCATGATCGTCGTCGATTACCTCCAGCTGCTCCAGGGATCGTCGAAGGCGGGCGAGAATCGCGTGCAGGAGATTTCGGAGATCAGCCGGGGGCTGAAGCAGCTCGCCAAGGAATTGAGCGTACCGGTGCTGGCGCTCTCGCAGCTCAGCCGCCAGGTCGAAAGCCGCGAGGACAAGCGCCCGCAACTCTCCGACCTGCGCGAATCGGGCTCGATCGAGCAGGACGCGGACATCGTATTGTTCGTCTACCGCGAGGAATATTACGTCGCCTCGCGCGAACCCAAGCGGCCGATCGAGGGCGTCGACGATGCCAAGGCGTTCGAGCTCTACGATCAATGGATGCGCGACATGGACCGCGCTTACGGCACCTGCGAACTGATCGTCGCCAAGCAGCGCCACGGCGCGACCGGCAAAGTGAAGCTGAAGTTCGAGAACAAGATCACCAAATTTTCCGATCTGGCCGATGGCGACAGTTACGGCAGCCAAGCCTGACGGCAACAAGCCGAGCCGGCTTAACAATGGCTGCAGGCGCCATTCCCCGATCATTAAGCACGACTCATCTACATCCATTCTCACGGTCCGATCTCGGATCGAAGATGTGGAGAGTTGAAATGCGTAGGTTCTTCAAAGCTACCATTGCCGCTGCGGCCCTCGGCGGTGCTTCGCTTGCGGCGGTGCAGCCGGCCGAAGCGCATGACGGTGGCGCGGCGATCGTCGCCGGGATCATCGGGCTCGGCGTCGGTGCGGCGATCGCATCGAGCAGCAACCACCATGCTTATTACGAGCGTTCCGGTTATCAGCCCGCATATGGCGGCGGCTATTACGATGGCTATGCGCCGACTTACGGCGTGACCTATGATCGCGGCTGGGATCATCGCGGCGGCTATGACCGCGGTTACGATCGGAGCGGATGGGACCGCAATTACGGCGATCGCGGCTGGCGCCGTTAAGCCGGTTCAACACTGCGAGCGCCCCGGTCACCGCCGGGGCGCTTCGTCATTCCGCTCAATCCGGATGAACGAAGCGGAAAAGCGCGACCACCAGCCAGGTGGTGAGGCCCGTCAGCAGAAGCAGGCCGAGGGTAAGCAATTCGATAAACTGTGCCATGCCGAGCTTATCCGAGCCGCCCGGCTCACGCGAATTTCATGTTCGTGTCAGGCTTGAGACGTTACGTCGGCGAGAGGCGCGCGGCCGGACCCCGCTCACCGCATCAGCACCAGTTCCTCCGCCATGCTCGGATGCAGCGCCACCGTGTCGTCGAACGCCTGCTTGGTAAGCCCGGCCTTCACCGCCACCGCCGCCGCCTGCAATATCTCGGGTGCATCCGGGCCGATCATGTGGATGCCCAGCACCACATCGGTCTCGGGATGGACGACCATCTTGTAGAGGGCGCGTTCGTGGCGGCCGGCGAGCACGTTCTTCATCGGGCGGAAGTCCGAGGTGAAGATCCTGGCCGAGCCGTGCCGCGTTCGTGCCTGTGCTTCGGTGAGGCCGACGCCGGCCATCGGCGGGTGGCTGAACACCGCGCTCGGGATACAATGATAATCCACCCGATGCGGCTTGTTGCCGAACAGCGTGTCGGCGAAGGCCTGCCCCTCGCGGATCGCCACGGGGGTGAGCTGGACGCGGTTGGTGACGTCGCCCACCGCATAGATGCTGTCGCAGCTGGACTTGCTGTCCTCGTCGACCGGGATCGCGCCCTTCTCGTCGATCTCGATCCCCGCCGCCTCCAGCCCCAGCCCCCCGGTGTTCGGGCGGCGGCCGGTGGCGAACATCAAGGCATCGCAGGGGATCGGCTCGTGATCGCCGGTGACGAACACCAGCAGCGATCCGTCCTTCTGCTTCTCCACCTTCTCAAACGCGGCGTGGAATTTGAAGTCGATGCCCTTGGCCAGCGAAATCTGGAGCAGGCGATCGCGGATCGATTCCTCATAGCCGCGCAGGATCACGTCGGTGCGGTTCACCAACGTCACATGGCTGCCGAACTGGTGGAAGATGCCGGCGAATTCGTTGGCGATATAGCCCGCGCCGGCAATCACGATGCGCTTGGGCAATTCATCGAGCAGGAAGGCCTCGTTCGAGGTGATGCCATGTTCGTGACCGGGGCAGCCCGGCACGTCGGGCGTGGCGCCGGTCGCGACGAGGATGATCTTCGCGGTCAGTTCACGGCCCGAGGCAAGCCTGATCCCGTGCGGACCGGTGATCGTCGCGCGCTCCTGGATGATCTCGACCTTGTTGTTGCCGAGCGTCTCCTTGTAGATTCCTTCCAGCCGGCCGACCTCGTCCAACACGTTGTCGCGCAGCACCTTCCATTCGAAATCGCAGTCGGGGACGTTCCAGCCGAAGCGGCGCGCGTCCATCAGATCCTCGGCGAAATGGGCGCCGTAGATCAGCAGTTTCTTGGGGACGCAGCCGCGGATCACGCAGGTGCCGCCGACGCGGAACTCCTCGGCTACCGCAACCTTGGCGCCGTGCGCTGCCGCGACCCGGCTGGCGCGCACCCCGCCCGATCCGGCGCCGATCACGAAAAGATCATAGTCGTAGCTCGGCATGGCGGCGTTCATCCTGTGAAGTGAGGCGCGATGTAGGGATGCGAGGCGCTGTCGGCAAACGAGCGACATGCGGCAGCGATGCAACACCCGCAGAATAGGTTGTTTACTTTCCCTATACGTAAGGCACTTTTGCTGTCATGAAGCGCTGGCCCACCCAGAAACGATAAGGGCGAAGGAGAGACGAATGATCCTGTTGATGGCGGCCGCGGCGGCAGTGGCCAGCCCCGATGCGGTGATCGGCCGCTGGCAGACCGAGGCCAGGCACGGCCTGGTCGAAATCACCCGTTGCGGCCCTTCGATCTGCGGCAGGCTGCTCACTTCGGACGGCCTGCGCGCGAACCCGGACATGCGCGACAGCAAGAACAAGGACGAAACGCTGCGCACCCGCCGCCTCGCCGGCATCCAGTTGATCGGCGGCTTCACCCGCGATGCCGATGCCTGGACCAGCGGCACCGTCTACAATCCTTACGACGGCGGCACCTACAAGGCGACCGTCACGCCGATCGACGCGGATCATCTGTCGCTGAAGGGCTGCTGGTCTTTCTTCTGCCAGAGCCAGACCTGGACCCGTATCCGCTGAACCAACCGTAATCCCAACCAAAAAAGGGGAGAGAACCCATGACCAAGTTCGCACTCAAGATCGCATTGCTCGCCACGCCGGCCCTGCTCGGCTGCGCGACCGCCGCTCAGGCCGGTGGCTTCTACCTGCAGGAGCAGTCCGCGCGCGGCGCGGGCCGCGCCTTCGCCGGCATGGGCGCCGAGACCGGCACCGATGCCCTGTGGTACAACCCCGTCGCGATCGGCGGCCAGTCCGGCTTTGCCGCCAACGTGGGTTTCAGCGCCATCCTGCCCAAGGGCGACGTCAATAACGTCAATACTTTGATCGTCCGTCCCGGCCAGGCTCCGGCGCCCGTCGGCGGCAACGGCAATGCGCACGATCCGATCAGCAACGGCGTACTGCCGACCGGCGGCATCGCTTACGGCCTGAACGATAGGATCGCGCTCGGCCTCGTCGTCACCTCGCCGTTCAGCTTCGAGACGCAGTACGATGCGAACAGCTGGGCGCGCTACACCGCCGACAAGACCAAGCTGCGCACCATCGACATCCAGCCGGGCGTCGCGCTGCACTTCGGCGCGTTCAACGTCGGCGCGGCAGCGAACATCGAGCATAGCAAGGCGACGCTCTCCAACTATCTGCCGAACCTATCGCCCCTGCTACCGGATGGCCATCAGGAGCTGCAGGGCAAGGGCTGGGACGTCGGCTATTCGGTCGGCGCGCAGTTCCGCGGCGGCCCGATCGCGCTGGGCTTGAGCTACAAATCGTCGATCAAGCACACGCTCGACGGCAGCGTTACCACCGCCGGGCTGATCAGCGTTCCGGGCGTACCGCTCGCCAACAACAATGGCGTGATCGCCACCAAGGCGACCTTCCGCACCCCGTGGCAGCTGATGGCCAGCGGCCGCTTCACCCTATTCCCCGGCATCACGCTCGATGGATCGGTGACCCGCATCGGCTGGAAGAAGTTCGACGCGATCGCACTCGGCGCGCCGCTCAACGTCGCGCTGCCCGAAAATTACCGCAACACCTGGAGCATCGCCGGCGGCGTCGATTATGACATCCTGCCCGTGCTGACGCTGCGCGCCGGCGTCCAGCACGACCAGACCCCGACGCAGAACGGCCAGCGCGACGCGCGCGTGCCCGACAGCAACCGGATGAACTATGCGGTCGGCGGCACCTTCTCGGCGACGCACATGCTCAAGATCGACGCGGCCTTCAACTACATCGATTTCAAGAATGCCTCGATCGATCGCACGACCGCGGCCTTCGCGGGCACGGCGGTGCAGACCCCGATCCTGGTCAACGGACAGCTCAACAAGGCGCATGCCATCGTGCTGTCGCTCGGCGGGCGCTTCGCCTTCTAAGATGACGGGAACGATCGCCTCCATTCTGGCAGACCATGCGCGCGGGGCCGCCGTGCCCCGCCCGCGGCTGCTCACCGACTTGCTCGACACTGCGGTGGCCGAACATGGCGGATGGACGGCGATCGATTTCCTCGGGCGGACGTGGACCTATGCCGAGATCGGCCGATCGGTCGAGCAGGCCGCGCGGGGGTTGCAGGATCTGGGGCTGAAGCCGGGCGACCGCTTCGGCCTCTGCCTGCCCAACACGCCGTATTTCGTGATCCTCTATTTCGCGGTGCTGCGCATCGGCGGCATCGTCGTCAATTTCAACCCGCTCTATACCGAGCACGAGCTCGAGCATCAGGTCCGCGACAGCGGTATACGGATGATGGCGACGCCCGATCTGCGGATGATCCACGCCAAGCTGCTGAAGGTCGCCGAGCGCACGGGCCTCGAACATATCGTCATCTGCCCGATGGCCGACATCTTGCCGCGTTTGCAAAGCCTCGGCTGGCGTTTCCTGAAGCGCAAAGAGCATGCGCAGGTGCCGCACGACGCCCGCCACATCGCCTGGGCAAAGCTGCTCGCGAACGAGGCCCCGCCGGAGCCGGTCAGGCAATCGCCCGACGATATCGCCGTGCTCCAATATACCGGCGGCACCACCGGTGTGCCCAAGGGCGCGATGCTCAGCCATGCCAATCTGGCCGCCAACAGCGCGCAGATGCTGATCCACGTCGGCGGCGAGCGCGAAGGCCAGGAACGGGCGATCGGGGTCCTGCCGCTCTTCCATGTCTTCGCGCTGACCGCCGTGCTCAATTTCTCGATCGAGATCGCCGCCGCGATGATCCTGCTGCCGCGCTTCGATCTCAAGCAGTTGCTCGCCACGATCCGGCGCACCGGGCCGACCCAATTCTATGGCGTACCGACGATCTATGTCGCGCTGAACGCCGTGCCCAAGGCCGAGCTGCCCGATTTCTCGACGGTGCGCTGCTGCATCTCGGGCGGCGCGCCGCTGCCGCTGGAAGTGCGGGAAGCGTTCGAAACGCGCACCGGCGTCCGTGTCGTCGAGGGTTATGGCCTTTCGGAAGCCTCGCCAATCCTCGCCTGCAACCCGTTGTTCGGACGGGTTAAGAACAACAGCGCCGGCCCCGCCTTCCCCGACACGATCCTGGAGATCCGCGATCCCGAGGCGCCCCACGCCGTGCTCCCGCAAGGATCGCGCGGCGAGCTGTGCGGGCGCGGGCCGCAGGTGATGAAGGGCTATTGGCAGCGTCCCGAAGACACCGCCGCCGTCTTCACCGAAGGCGCGCTGCGCACCGGCGACATCGGCTATCTCGACGAGGATGGCTATCTGTTCCTGGTCGACCGGATCAAGGATCTGATCCTGTGCGGCGGCTACAACGTCTATCCGCGCGTGATCGAGGAAGCCGCCTATCACCACCCCGCTATCAAGGAGGCGATCGCGATCGGCGTACCCGATGTCTATCGCGGCCAGGCGCCCAAGCTGTTCGTCACCCTGCGCGAAGGCACGATCGTCACCGAGGCGGACATCTGCGCATTCCTGGCCGAACGGCTCAACAAGATCGAAATCCCCAAGGCGGTCGAAATTAGGGACTCGCTTCCCAAGACGCTGATCGGCAAGCTCTCCCGCAAGGAGCTGGTGGCCGAAGAAGCGGCGAAGGGGGCGGAGTGACGAAGATGGGTGTGCGTAAGATCGAGGAAGAGTTGCGCGGCATCCAGCAGATGGCGAGCGAGCTCGGCGTCACCCACCGCACCATCCGCTTCTATGAGGACAAGGGCCTGATCGAGCCCCGCCGCGTCGGCACCACGCGCATCTATTCGCGCCGCGCCTTCGCCCGGATGCAACTGATCCTGCGCGGCAAGCGGCTGGGCTTCTCGCTCCGCGACATCGCCCGCTTTCTCGACCTCTACGACGCCGATCCGCACCATCTGGAGCAGATGCGCGCGCTGGTGGAGCGGGTGGACGAGCGGATCGCCGAGCTGGAAGAGCAATCGAAGGCGATCGAGACGACGCTGGCAGAGATGCGGGTGATCGCCGAACAGGCGCGCGATCGGATCGCGAAGGGCTGACGCCCGCCACCGTCGACGCTCCACACCCGTCATCCCGGCGAAGGCCGGATCCATTATGGACTCCGCTGGATGGATCTGCACCGTAGCGCCGATGGATTCCGGCCTTCGCCGGAATGACGGGTGGGCTGATGCTTGAAACCCGCCCCTCCCCACCTATCTCGCATCCATCGCCAGCGTCGCCGGTATCGGGGCGCTCAGGCGATCAGGTCTGGCAACAATGCAGGCCCGTTTACAATTGCTTGTGAAAAGGATTGGACATCTTATGCGTACTCTTGATTTTGCCCCCCTCCTCCGCAGCTCGATCGGTTTCGAGAACCTCAACCGCCTGGTCGATTTCGCCACCCGTGGCGAGGGCGAGGCTTACCCTCCTTACAACATCGAGAAGGTCTCCGAGGACAGCTATCGCATCTCGATGGCGACCGCCGGCTTCACCCGCGACGAGCTGGAACTGACCGCGCAGGACAATGTCCTGATCGTCACCGGCCGCGCCGGCGAGGCGAATGCCGACGAGCGTCAATACCTTCACCGCGGCATCGCCAAGCGCGCCTTCGAGCGCCGCTTCCAGCTCGCCGACACGATCCGCGTGACCGGCGCCGCCTATCAGGACGGTCTGCTCGACATCCAGCTCGTCCGCGAAGTGCCCGAGCACAAGAAGCCCCGCAATATCGTCATCGACGGCCAGAAGCCGGTCCTCGAAGCGGTGGAAGAGCGCAAGGCGGCGTAAGACGATCCTTCCCCGCCAGGGGGAGGATCCATATCGACGACGCCCCCGATCCCAGCGATCGGGGGCGTTTCGCTTGTCGAAGCCGCACCGTTTCGGCAAAGCGCAGGCATGACCTTTCCCGCCACCGACGCCGGCCGGCAGCGCCTCGCCGCCCTTCAGGACGCCGAAGGCCGCGCCTTCGCCTTGCTCGACGCGATCGAGCGCGAGGGGTTGATCGCGCCCGGTCGATCCGAACGCGCGATCGAAGCGGATATCGCGCGGCTCGCCCGCGCCGATTTCGCCGTGACGCGCGACTGGCACGAAGGGCTGGTCCGCGCCGGGGTCAACACGCTCGCGGTGGCGCCCGATCCCATGCCCGAGCGACACGTCGCGGCCGACGATATGGTGTTCGTCGATCTGGGGCCGGTGTTCGCCGAATGGGAGGCCGATGTCGGCCGCAGCTACGCGATCGGCGCCGATCCCGCCAGGCATGCGCTCTGCGCCGCGCTGCCCGAGCAATTCGCCAAAGTCCGCCGACATTATGGTGACAATCCCGAGATCACCGGCGCCGGTCTCTACGCCTTCGCGGTCGCCTCGGCCGAAGAAGCCGGCTGGCGTTTCGGCGGCAAGATCGCCGGGCATGTCGTCGGCGAATACAACCATCGCGAATGGCCGGGCGACCGCCGGCTCACCCGCATCGCCCCCTATAATCCGACCCGGCTATCCGACCCCGATGTCTTTGGCCGCGAGCGCTTCTGGATCCTGGAAATCCACCTCGTCGCGCCGGACGGCAGTTTTGGCGGCTTCTACGAGAAGCTGATCCATTAGCTTGACCGTCATGCCGGACGTGTTCCGGCATCCGGCCATAGCCGCGAGCGCATCGCCTGCCGAACCGGCTGGACCTGGGAACACGTCCGGGGTGACGGTGTGTCAAAGTCGATTCAGGCAATGATATCCGGGATCAGCTGATCCTCGAAATGCGCGATCTCGTCCTTCAGCATGAGCTTGCGCTTCTTCAGGCGGGCGATCTGGAGCTGATCGTTCGAAGGCGCGAAGGCGAGCGCGTCGATCGCCGCATCCAGGTCGCGGTGCTCCTGGCGCAGCAATCCCACCCGCCGGATGATCTCGGTTTCGTCCATCGCCGCCCCAACCGCACACTGCCGATCCCGCCTTTACGGCCCGCGGCGATGCGGCTCAAGGCCGTTACCGCACGGCTCGGCGCAGCGACGAAAATCGGCCTAAACATTATGGCGAAATCGTGATTTACTCCGTTCGTTGAGCTAGGAAAGGAGTGAGTCGACCTATGACTTCCCACACCGCCGCGCTGCAGGCCAAACACGCCAGCATCGAGACCCAGATCGCATCGGAGGAACGCCGCCCGCGACCCGACGAGACGCTGGTCCACCTCCTCAAGAAACAGAAATTGAAGCTGAAGGAATTGCTCGCGGGGCTGTAATCCGGCGATGACTCGGCCCTCTCCCATTTTGGGAGAGGGCGGGGCGAGCCGCAGGCGAGCACTTACGCTTCCGACGGCGCGCCACCCTCACCCAACCCTCTCCCTCAAGGGGGAAGGCTCGGAAATGTCGAGAGCTGGAGATCAGTTCTTCAGCTTCCAGCCCGAACGCAGCGCCCAGTAGCACAGCCCGCCGAGCAGCAGATTCACCCCCACCAGCATCGCCGATCCGATCGCCACATTGCTATCGGTGGTCCCCAAAATGCCGTAGCGGAAGCCTGAGATCACATAGAAGAACGGGTTGAAATGGCTGAACGCGCGGAAGGCGCCGTGCAGCCCTTCGATCGAATAGAAGGTGCCCGACAGCATCGACAGCGGCTGGACGACGAAATTGGTGATCGTCGCATTCTGATCGAACTTGTCCGCCCAGATCGCGGTCAACGTACCCATGAACGAAAGCATCGCCGCCCCCATCAGCGCGAACCACACCGCCCATATCGGATGCGCGGGCAACCCGTGGGTGTTTGGCCAGAACAGCACCGCGAACCAGATCAGCAGCCCCACCACCAGCGATCGCGTGATCGCCCAGCCGACCAGCGCGGTCAGCAATTCGACGCTCGACAAGGGTGGCATCAGATAGTCGACGATCGTCCCCTGCACCTTGCCGACCATCAGCGGAAAGCTGGAATGCGCGAACGCCGCCTGCATCATCGACATCGCGATGAGGCCCGGTGCGGCGAAGGCGGCGAAGGGTACGCCCATCACCAATTGCGATCCGCGCCCGAAGGCAAGGCTGAAAACGAGCAATAAAAGCAGCGCGGAGAAGGCCGGCGCCCACACGGTTTGCAGTTGCACCTTGAAGAACCGCCGCACCTCCTTCACATAGAGTGCGCGCAATCCTGTCCAGTTGATCATCGGGATCACCGGTACGCCGGGGGCAGGATGCTGAAATTCTAGCGAGGTCTGGGTCATCCAGGCGGCCTATCGGTCGCAGGATCGGCTCGCAAGCCTCGCTTTGGCAAGGAATGTGTTTCGAATGTCCTGGACCGACGAGCGGATCGATCAGCTCAAGCAGATGTGGGAAGGCGGCATGACCGCCAGCCAGATCGCCGAGGCACTGACCGGCGTCAGCCGCAATGCGGTGATCGGCAAGGCGCATCGCCTGGGCCTGCAATCGCGCCCGTCGCCGGTGAAGGCGGGCGAAGCCGCGCCGGTGGCGGCTGCCCCGCCTCCCAAGCCCGAACCCAAGAGCGAGGCGCCCCCGCCGCCGTTCGCGCTCGTGCCCGAACCCGAGGCGCCTGCTCCGGTCGCGCCGCCACCCTCTCCCGTTGCGGTTGTGCCAGTCGCGAGCCGGTGATGCGGTCGATCGGCCCCGGCGGCTTCGTCCGGTCCAACCCGCACGAGCAGCAGAGCCCGATCCCGCCCGCGCCGCCGCGCCGCCTGGTGCCCGCCAAGCCCTCGGCCGACATGGCGAGCAAGACTTCGCTGCTCGAGCTCAACGACCGCATCTGCAAATGGCCCCTCGGCCACCCCGGCGAGCCCGATTTCCATTTCTGCGGGCAGGCCGTGAACCAGGGCTTCCCCTATTGCGTCGAACATTGTGGCCGCGCCTATCAGGCCCAGCTGCCGCGGGGCGTGCGTCGCCCGCCGCCGCCGTTACCGTTCGGCGGCCCACGGGTCAGGTAGCGATCATCGCCCTGAAACCGGTATGTTTTCCTTGC
>CAXTMT010000060.1:0-13105 GCA_964245355.1 uncultured Sphingomonadaceae bacterium | reverse complement strand
GGATAGACCACCGCCAGCGCCGCCGCCATCGCGACGCCCGCCTCCACCGCATTGCCGCCGTCGCGCAGTACGCCCAAGCCTGCCTGCGCCGCGAGATGGTGCGGCGCGGTGACCATGCCGCGGAGACTCTTCGGGGTGTTCAGCATGGCATCTCGGAGACAGTCTCGCCGATGATCGCGTTCGGCTCAAGTCCGCCGAAATGCCGATCGGGAGACGACGGTGGCGATGAGCAGCCGTGGGATTTCGAACCCGATATCGCTACTTGATGCCCAGAATCTTCCGCGCACGTTCGCGCACTTCGGCCCGCCGGCTTCGCGCCACGCCGAAATAGTTGGTGGAGCGCGGCGGGTAGATGTGCGCTTCCAGGAAGCCCTGTTCGTCGATGCCCGGCCCTTCGTGCGCCAGCCGGCAAGGGAGCACGACATCATAATCGTTCGCGTCGAGGAATTGCCACATTTCGGCGCGCGGATAATCGGCCATTTCGGTGAGGCCGCTTTCGAACATGATCGTCGGGCGCGCGGCTTTCAGGATCTCCGGCGCTCCGCGCAGCACCCCGAGTTCCGCCCCCTCCACGTCGATCTTGATCACGTCGATACCCTCGGGCTCGATCAGGGTATCGAGGCGGTGGATCGGGACCTTGATCTCGCGCGTCTTGCCCTGTCGTTCGGCGAGCCCCGGATCGAGCGAGGAATAGCCCGATTGTTCGTCGGCGATGAAGAAGCTGGTCTCGCCCTCCCGATCGCCCAACGCGCACTGAAAGATCGATGCCAAGGGAAACGCCTTGCGGAGGCGCGCGGCTTTTTCGGGGATGGCCTCGATCGCGATCACCTGAGCCGGATGGCTGTGGCGCAGCGCTCCGCTGATGACCGAACCGATATGCGCGCCGACATCCACGAATGTGCCGCCCTCGATGCACAGCCGCTCCAGCAGACGCCGCGCCATGACATCGTTGGCGATCGTGCCGACCGCTTCCAGCGAACGGCTCGCCGCGAACAGCAGGCTCAGATGTTCTCGCGCCGTCTGCGCCAGCGATCCCAGGGGGGTGCGAAGCAATGCCAATTTCATGAACTGATTACCCCCGAAAACATCCCTTTACGCAGGGATTACAAAAATCGCTCGCCGCCGTTCGTGATAGTCACCAAGGCGCCCGTCAAGGTGTGGGTGCGATCGGTTTGACTCCGCGCGCCCGTCCTTGCGGCAGGCCGGCGATGACGGTGAGGGCAGCCGTCATCTTGGGCATTTCGCGCACGGGCTGGCCGACATAATCGACATGGCCCCAGACGCCGTCCGAAAGATCGAACAGCACCATCTCTCCGCCGATTTCCTTCGTCCAGCGCGTGATGTAGCTTTCGTAGATCGGCTCCAGGCGAGGATCGTGGAGCGTCGCCTGCACATCCTTCAGCATCTCGGGCGTGTAGGCGTCGATCGCCGAGCCCGCTTCATAGGTCACCAGCCGAATGCCGTATTTCAGCGCGAACGCCTTGCTTTGTCTGGCGTTGGCAATCTGCTTTTCGATCTGTTGCGGCATGCGGGCGAGGATCCCGTCGACGCGCGCTTTGCCCGTGCCTGGGACATCGAAGGGCATTTCGCCAAAATAGGGCGCGATCGCCAGCACATCGACCGATTTGGCCGTGTCGGCATGACTCAGGATGTAGTCCGCGCGATCGGGCCAGCCGGCCTGCGTGGAGGCGACGCGGACGAGGCGCTGCTTGTGGCCGGCGAAAACCTCGCTCCAGATGCCCATCATGTGGCGAACGCGGTCGCCATAATAATAATCGTTGGCGTGGGCGTCATCCTCGGCAGGATAGCGTGCCTTGCCGAGTATCGTCGCCTGCTTGCTTTGGGGAAAGCTGCTGTTCCAGATTTCGTTCGAAAGCTCGGCATAGACCTTCAGGTCGGGGTCGAGATGATCGTGCACGTAGCTGGCGAATTTTCGCTGATATTCGTCGTCGGCCCCGAACGGCAGGGTGAACCACGGATCGGAATGGAGCTGGTTTGCCAGTTCGACCATGATCTCGACCGGCATTCCCTTTTCGACATAGGTCAGATCGCTCGGCTTGGGGCGCTGCGCCCAGCTCGTCTCGGGCTCGTTGTTCGCGCGCATCCAGTTCATGAAGCGGATCACGCCGAACGGCTTCAAATCGGCGAGGAATTCCGGCCGGAACATCGCCCCGGCCGGCACCCCGACCGGGCGGCAGCTCAGATCGGTGAGCGCCATATCGTCGCGCGGGGCGTGCAGGATGAACGACCAGCGATCGTCATCCTTGGCATCCTTGCCGCGCATGACGATAATCTCGTTGCCGTTTATCGTCGCGGTTGCGACGAGTGTGCTGATCTGCCAGCCTGGAGAGATGTGACAGATCAGCTTCGCGCCGATGTTGCGGACGCTGCCCGCCTGAAGGATGAAATCGGTGTCTTTCGGCACATGAAGCAGGCCGCCGTTGGCATCGCGCGGCAGCTGGTCTTTCAAATCAACCCAGTCGTTCGTGAATTTCGGACCCCTTATGGAAAAGGCGGCATGATTCCTGATCGGATCGTAAAGCGCATATTCGGTGCCGAAATAGCTGAGACCGTTGACGTTCATGCCGATCACCGTCGGAGGGATCGGCGCATCGGCGGAAAGCTTTGGCGGCGGTGCGGTCATTTTCGTCGTGGCGACGTGTTGCGCCTTGCGCAATACGCCGGCAACCTTGTGATGCTCGACCGCTGCCGCCCCGAGGGCGAGCGCCGCCACTATCGCTATTGTCATGCTTCTGGCCATCGATCCCTCTGTTCGGTCGACAGCTAACAGGAGCCGCATGGGGCAGCAATCGCGGCGTTCCGGAGCGGGGTGTCGCCGCCGACTTCCTCGCGGCAGAGCTATCGGCCAAGAGGGAGCGACGGCGACCGAACGCACGCTTTGGCATCGGCTCGGCATCACCTTTCCTGTCGTGCTCGCCGTTCTGCACACCCCGATCACGATTGTTTGCCGGCGGGTGAACCGGCCCGGCAAAAAACATTTATTTCCCAATGCCAAAAACACTATGCCGTCAAAACCAGCAAACAGGGCATCCGAATGACGACTTTTCCGCAGCACATCTCCACCGGCAACGAGGGGCTCGATCTGATCCTGAAAGGCGGGTTGCCCACCAATCGGCTGTATCTTGTCGAGGGACAGCCGGGCGCGGGGAAGACGACGCTGTCGCTGCAATTCCTGCGGCAGGCGGTCGCGGACGGGCAACGGGCGCTATACGTGACGCTCTCCGAAACGCGCGAGGAACTGAGCGTCGTCGCGGAATCGCACGGCTGGAAACTCGACGATTTCGACGTTTTCGAACTGAGCGCGGTGGATTCGGTGCTGGGCGAGGAGCGCGATCAATCGATCCTCCATCCCTGGGAACTCGAACTGGGCGAAACCGTCCGGCTGATCGAAGCCGAGGTCGAGCGCATCCAGCCTGCGCGCGTGGTGCTGGACAGCCTGTCCGAGATGCGGCTGCTCGCCCAGGACCCGCTGCGCTATCGGCGCCAGGTGCTGGCGCTCAAGCAGTTCTTCGCCGGCCGCAAGACGACCGTGATCCTCGTCGACGATCTATCGACCAATAACGGTGTCGGCGCCGATGCCCACCTTCACAGTCTGTGCCACGGCGTGATCACGCTGGAGCGGCTGACGCTGGATTTCGGCGCGTCGCGACGGCGGTTGCAGGTGCAGAAGCTGCGCGGCGTCGATTTCATCGCGGGCTACCATGATTTCAACATCCGCAAAGGTGGGTTGGAAATCTATCCGCGGCTGATCGCCTCGGATCATCACACGCCCTTCGTCGGCGATCCCGTGCCGAGCGGTGTGCCGGAGCTCGATGCTTTGCTGGGCGGCGGACCTTTGCGCGGCACGAGCACATTGGTCACCGGCCCGGCCGGCACCGGCAAGACGACGATCGCGCTCCAATATCTCTTCGCTGCATGCGAGCGGGGAGAGTCGACGGTCGTGTACGAGTTCGACGAGCGTATCGGTACGCTGTTTGCACGCGCCAAGGCCTTCAATCTCGATCTTCAGAAGCACGTCGACTCCGGCTTATTGAAGATCGAACAGATCGACCCGGCGGAAATCTCGCCCGGCGAATTCGCCCAGCGGGTGCGCAACGAGATCGAAAAAAGTCACGTCCGCATGATCGCGATCGACAGCCTCAATGGCTATCTCGCCGCGATGCCGCAGGAACAGCAGCTAATCCTGCAACTGCACGAACTGCTGTCCTACCTGAACCAGCAGGGCGTGGTGACCTTCCTGATCAACCCGCAGCAGGGTCTGGTCGGCACGATGCAGACCAACCTCAACATCTCCTACGTCGCCGATGCGGTGCTGCTGCTGCGCTTCTTCGAGGCCGACGGGCGCATCCGCAAGGCGATCTCGGTGCTCAAGAACCGCGCCGGCGCGCACGAGGATACGATCCGCGAATTCCGCATCGATGCGAAGGGTGTGCGGGTCGGCGAACAGCTGATCGCATTTAAAGGCGTACTGACCGGGACCCCGGAATACACCGGCGAGCGTTCTCCCCTGATGGAAGATCGCGCTTTTGGGTCATAGGACCGCCATCGAAGGCCATAAAGTTCTCGTCGTCGCGCCTTATGGGCGCGATGCGGAGAGCGTCGTACGGCTGTTGCAGGGGCAAGGCTACGACGCCCAGGCCTATGCCGATCTCGATGCGATCGCCGCATCGATCGACGAGCATGTCGGCGTCATCCTGCTGACCGAGGAGGCGCTGCGCGGCGGCGTCGATACCCTGCACGATGTGATCGCGCGGCAGCCGCCCTGGTCGGACATACCCTTCATCCTGCTCGCCGCGCGGCATCATGGGGGGCGCAACGCGACCGAGGCGATCCGCTCCCGCCTGGCCACCTTCACCGGCAACGGCGTCGTCCTCGAACGGCCGCTCGGCACCGAATCTTTGCTCAGTACGATCACCTCGGCGATGCGCGCGCGCCAGAAGCAGTTCGAGATGCGCGAGCAGTTCGCCGCCGTCGCGCAGGGCAAGGACGATCTGGAGGCGAGCGAACGGCGGCTCCGGCTGGCGACCGATGCGGCCGATATCGGCTTCTGGGACGTCGATCCTATCGCCGGAACCCTGTTCTGGCCGCCGATCGTGCGCGCGATGTTCGGCATCACCCATGATCGCACGGTGACGATGCAGGATTTCTACGACGGCCTGCATCCCGACGATCTGCCCGCCACCACCGAAGCCTTTCTCGCCGCCGCCGATCCGGCCCGGCGCGCGCTCTACGACGTCGAATATCGCACCGTCGGCCAAGAGGACGACGTCGTCCGCTGGGTCGCCGCCAAAGGGCGTGGAGTTTTCGAAGGCGATCGTTGCACCCGTCTGATCGGCACCGCGATCGACATCAGCGCGCGCAAGGCGGCCGAACTGGAACTCCGCTTGCTCAACGAGACGCTGGAGCAGCGCGTCGCCGACCGCACCGCCAAGCTGATGGAGGCCGAGGCGACGCTGCGGCAGAGCCAGAAGATGGAGGCGGTGGGCCAGCTGACCGGCGGCATCGCCCACGATTTCAACAATATGCTGACCGGCGTGATCGGCGCGATGGATATCCTGAAGCGTCGGATCGCTGCGCGGCGCTACGACGATCTCCAACGCTTCATGGATGCGGCCAGCACCTCGGCACAACGCGCCGCCGGCCTCACCGCGCGGCTGCTCGCTTTCTCGCGGCGCCAGTCGCTCGATGCGCGCGCGATCGACGTCAACAAACTGGTCGGCTCGCTGGAGGATCTGCTGCGCCGAACGATCCGCGAGAATATCTCACTGAGGACGGTGCTGAGCGACCAACTGCCCCCGGCGATGGCGGATGCCAACCAGCTGGAAAGCGCGATCCTCAATCTGGCGATCAATGCCCGCGATGCGATGCCCGATGGCGGCCAATTGACGATCGAAAGCCGGGTCATCCATCTCGACGAAGCCTATGCGGCGACGCGGCCCGATATCGATCCGGGGCGCTACGTCGTGCTGGCGATCACCGATACCGGCGTGGGCATGACGCCCGAGGTGGTCGAGAAAGTGTTCGATCCGTTCTTCACGACCAAGCCGATCGGGCAGGGGACGGGCTTAGGGCTGTCGATGGTCTATGGTTTCGCGCGCCAGTCGGGCGGGCAGGTGCGGGTCCACAGCCAACCCGGCGTCGGCACCACGGTTTCGCTTTATCTGAAGGCCGGCGAAGAGGCTGAATTGGGCGAACCCGAATTCGTCCACGGCGTCGCTGCGGATGGCGAAGGCCAGACGGTTCTGCTCGTCGAGGACGATCCTTCGGTGCGGTTGCTCGTCCGCGAGGTACTCGAGGAATTGTCTTACGTCGCGATCGAGGCCGAAGAGGCCACGGCTGCGATCACCATTCTTTCCTCCGATCAGCCGATCGACCTGATGGTCTCGGATGTGGGGCTGCCGGGCATGAACGGCCGCCAGCTTGCCGAAGTCGCGCGCGAGCATCGCCCCGATCTGCCGATCCTGTTCGTCACCGGCTATGCCGAGAATGCCGCGATCCGGGCGGGCTTCCTCGGCACCAACATGGCGATGATCTCCAAGCCGTTCGCGATCGAGGAATTGTCGGCGAAGATTCGCGAGATGCTGGGCAGCTAAGTCGCGAAGCAGGATTGCAAATCATTATCAATTAGGGTTAGGGACGCTTCCACCGTTGGTGCGAAGACATGTTTACGACCGTGCTCAATGACGAAGCGATGGAGGCCGAGGACCGGCCTGCCTTCGTTCAGCCGTCGTACAAGCCGAGCATCGTGGAGTCGCCTCCGCTGGAGCGCCACGGCTATCAGCCCTCGCGCGGCAGCCGCATCTTCGGCGGTGTCGGTACGCTGTCGCTCATTCCGCTCATCCTGATCGTCGCGATCGTCTCGCTGGAAGACGCGCATCGCCACAAACTTACCCCGCCGCCGCTGACGGTGACGATGGTGCCGACCGCCGCGCCGCCGCAGCCCGAAACCAAGGTCGAGCCGCAGAAGACGATCGAGAAGCAGGTCAAGCCGATCGAGCCGAAGCCGATGCCGGCCCTGCTGCCGCCGATCATGCCATTGCCGGTGCCACAGGTGGCGGCGCCCGTACTGCGCACGGCACCCGATCCCAGGCCTCAGCCGGCGGAAATCACGCCGCCCGCTCCCCCGGCCGCAGCACCCGTGCAGGCGCCGTCGCATGCCAATAAGGGACCCGATCGCTGGGAGGGCAGGGTGCTCGCCCGGCTCGAACAATATCGCCATTATCCGGCCGAGGCGAAGCGGGCGCACCAGCAGGGCACGGTGCTCGTCCGCTTCCGCATGGATCGCTCCGGACATGTGCTGTCATCCTCGATCGAGCGCTCGTCGGGCAATGCGATGCTCGATCAGGCGGCGATGGAGACGCTGCGCAGCGCCGATCCGCTGCCCAAGATCCCGGCGGATCGTGCCGATCAGATCGAACTGGTCGTGCCGATCGAGTTTACGATCGCGCGTTAATCACTCCTCCTCCCCGTCGCCGCCGAGGATCGGCCTACAGATCCGCCCAATACCGCACCAGATTGTGGTAGATATTCGTGAGCTTGCGCACTTCGGGGTCGTTGCGACCCAGCCGTTCGACCAGCGCCTGCAGCGCATTGTCCATATCGAAAATGTGGCGGCGGGCGAGCGGGTCCTTGATCATGCTCTGCACCCAGAAGAACGAGCTGGCGCGCACCCCGCGCGTCACTTGCGTCACATGGTGCAGGCTGGTCGCGGGATAGAGGACGAGGTGGCCGGCGGGCAGCTTGATGCGCTGTTCGCCCGAATGTTCGTCGATCACCAGCTCGCCGCCGTCATATTCCTCGGGTTCGGAAAGGAAGAGCGTGACCGAGAGATCGGTGCGGATGCGAAGACCCGTCAGATGATCGCCGCGGATGCAATTGTCGACATGCTCGCCGAAATATTTGCCCTCGCCATAGCGATTGAACAGCGGCGGGAAGATGTGGAGCGGCACCGCCGCCGCCACGAAGAGCGGGTTGCCGGTGAGCGCGCGGATCACGCGTTCACCGAGCATCCTGGCCGTCCGCCCATCGGGCGGAAGCTGCTCGTTCTGCTTCACCTCGGCCGATTGCGCCCCGGCGGTGGAGCGGCCGTCCTCCCACTCCTCCGCATCCATGATGCGGCGGAAGTCGGCGACGTCCGATTTGGAGAGGACGTCCGGTATGCAGAGGAGCATGCGTTTCCGTTCTAGAACTTCAGCGCGACGCTCAGCTGTACGCTGCGTCCCGGCGCGATCTGAATGAACGGCTGGGCGCTCTGATACAAGGCGTCGTAATAGGTCTTGTCGGTCAGGTTCGCGACGTAGAGCTTGGTGCTGATCCGCTTGTTGATCTGCGCCTCGGCGAAGAGATCGAAGCGCCAGTAGGAGGGCAGCAGCGTCGGGCGCGGGGCGCCGGGATAAGGCACGTTGCCGTTCGCCACGAGCAGCGAGCCGCCCTTGATCTCCGAGGCGTAGACGCTCTGGCCGCCCAGCTCGAGCCAGTGGGTCACCTGATATTTGGTCAGCAGGTTGAACGACTGGTGCGCGATGTTGGCCAGCTGGAGCCCGATGTTGAGCGGATTGACCGACTTGGTGACGTCGGTCTTCATCAGCACCAGGCCGCCGGTGACGCTCCACTTGTCGGTCAATTTGCCGGCCAGTTCGAAATCGAGGCCCTTCACCTTATAGGCCGCGCTCGCCAGGATGGTGCCGCTGACGACGCCCGGAATGCCGGCCGGCGCGGTCTCACGCGCATTGTGGACGATATTCTCGAACGCCGCCGCGCTTGCCAGCAGGTGGCGATCGAACAATTCCCACTTGGTGCCGACTTCGTAGGATTGGGTGCGCATCGGGCTGAGGATCTGGTTCTGCGTCGCCGACAGGCCGCCATAGGCGCTGGTCGTCGCATCCAGTTCGTCGCCCACCGGCTCGGCGGCGGTCGCATAAGCGAAATAGATGCTGCCGATCGGGAGCGGTTTGTAGGTAATGCCGCCGTTGTAGCTCCAGATACCGTCCTTCGACTCCCGCGAACTCGTGTTGTTGGCCGAGGTGATGTGGTAATTGTCGTAGCGGATGCCGCCGTTGACGAGCAGGATGTCGCGATAGTTCAGCGTATCGGTGACGAAGCCGGCGTTGGTATCGATCCGATAGCGGGTCGGATTGCCGCTCAGGTGCAGCGCGCCGGTGCCGAACAGGAAATTGGTGGGGCTGGCGACGGGGACGATCGGCGCACCCGACGATGCGAAGGCCACCGGGCCGGTCGTCAGTTCCGAGGTGAAGCCCGAATAGCTGTCGAGCGTCACCTTCTCGCGCGAGAATTCGCCGCCGGCGACCAGCGTGTTCCTGAAATCGCCGCTGCCGAACTTGAGCGTCGCCTGCGGCTGATCGGCGAGCACCGAGACCGGCTGATATTTGCTCTGCGCGTTGAGCTGGACGAAGCCCGAATTGTGCGTCGCGGTCGAATTATAGGGTGCGGTGGCGCCGGTGGCGCTCGGGTTTTCGGGTACGGTGCCGAGATAGTCGAGCAACGTGTGGCTGGCGCGGAAATTATTCTCCAGCACCAGATGCTCGTTGACCGTCCAGCTGGCGTTGAGGGTGCCGAGATCCTGCGTGGTGCGGGTGAAATCGCGGTTGACGATGCCGTAATAAGTGTTGCGCGACACGCCTTCGGATGTGACCGGGGTGCGGTTCACCTGATCGTAGGCGACGCCGAAATCGGGCAGGCCCCACAGATGCGTGTGCGAATAATTGGCGGTCAGCAGTACGCCGTCGATCGGGCGGACGGTGACGGCGGCGGCGATGCCCCAGCGGTTGTCGGTCGCATAATCGCGCCCGGCGATGCCAGCGTATTGAATCATGCCGTTCAGGCGCACATCGACCTTGTCGCTCAATTTGCGGTTGATGTCGACGGTGCCGCGGCGGGTGCTGTCGCTGAAGCCGCCGAGACCCTCGAGGGTGATGAAATCGGCGTCCTCGGCATGCTTGGTGACGATGTTGAGCGCGCCGCCGGTGCTGCCGCGGCCGGCGAAGGACGAAGCGGGGCCGCGCAGGATCTCGACCTGCTCGACATTGAAATTCTCGCGCGGGGCGACGCCGGGATCGCGTACGCCATCGATGAAGACATCGTTGCGGGCATCGAAGCCGCGGATGAAGAAGCGATCGCCGAACGCGTTGCCGCCTTCGCCCGAGCCCAATGTAACGCCGGCGGTGGAGCGCAGCACTTCGCGCAACGCGGTGGCGTTCTTGTCCTCCAGCACTTCCTTGGTGATCACCGTCACGGAGCGCGGCGTGTTGAGCAGCGGCTCGGTGAATTTCGACGATTGCAGGCGATCGGCCTTATAGCCGGCGGCCGGATCGGCATAGGGATCGGCATCGGGCGCCGCGGCGGTGACGCGCACCGCGCCGAGGTGGACGGTGTCGTCGGCCTTGGCGGCACTGCCGTCCTGCGCCCATGCCGGGCTCGCCGAAATGCCCGTCAGCGCGCCCGCCAGGATCAGGCTGGTGCCGATCGATTGCGACCAGCGTCCGATCTTCGTCATATATGCTCCACCTTTGGATGCTCGTTCGAGCTCGATGGAGACTAACTATTGCTATTGCGAATGGCTTGCAACTAGAAATATTGCGAAACATTAACAATTGTGCTCATCGGCGATTTTGCGTCTGATCGTGGACTTCGCAATCTGCGTGTGGATGCGGCCATAAAAAGGTGCCAGATTGGCCGTTGGTCCCCCGCTATACGGCAAGGCTTACCGATGATCGTCACCTCGAAATCTTTGCTCTTTCTCTCGACCATTCTGGCCTCCGCCGCGCTCGCCGAGCCGCAGAACAGCGCGCCGCAGCCCGTGCCCTACGACGATCCGATCCCGGCGGCGAAGGACGTGGCCTATCCCGGAACACTGAAGATCGCGATCGACGCGACCGATACGCAGCGCGGCATCTTCACGGTGAAGGAGACGATTCCCGTCGCGCAGGCCGGGCCGCTGACCCTGCTCTATCCCAAATGGCTCCCCGGCGCGCACAGCCCCTCGGGCGCGATCGCAGCGGTGGCGGGACTCGTCGTCACCGCCAACGGCAAGCCGCTCGTCTGGCAGCGCGATCCGGTCGACGTCTATGCCTTCACCGTCACCGTGCCCACGGGCGTGGCGGCGATCGAGGCGAAGTTCCAATACCTCAGCCCCACCGCCGGCGCGCAGGGCCGGATGGTGATGACTCCCGACATGCTCAATTTGGAGTGGATCGGCACGACGCTCTACCCGGCCGGCTATTTCACCCGCCGCATTCCGGTGGTGGCGAGCGTCACCTATCCGGAAGGGTTCAAGGCGGCGACGGCGCTGCGCCCCGCCTCCACCGTCGGCAATACCGTCACCTACAAGCCGGTGAGCTATGAAGTGCTGGCCGATAGCCCGGTCTATGCCGGCCGCTATTTCGTCCGCGAGGAATTGTGCCCGACGGTGTTCCTGAACGTCATCGGCGACACGCCAAAGCAGGTCGAGATCAAGCCCGCGATCCTCGAAACCCACCGCAATCTCTGCCGCCAGGCGGTGAAGCTGTTCGGCGCGCAGCATTACGATCATTACGACTTTCTCTTCTCGGTCTCCGATCTGATGGGCGGCAACGGGCTCGAGCATCACCGCTCGTCCGAGGATGGCGTCGGTCTCGGCTATTTCACCGAGTGGGATCAGCATCTGCGCGATCACGATCTGCTGCCGCACGAATATACCCATAGCTGGGACGGCAAATATCGCCGCGCCGCCGATCTGTGGACGCCCGATTTCCGCACCCCGATGCGCGACAGCCTGCTGTGGGTGTACGAGGGCCAGACCCAATTCTGGGGCCACGTCCTCTCGGCGCGCTCGGGTCTGCTGACCAAGGCCGACGTGCTCGACGAACTGGCCGCCGATGCCGCCGGGTACGACAATCAGGCGGGCCGCGCGTGGCGCCCGGTGGAGGATACCACCAACGATCCGATCATCGCCCAGCGCCGCCCCAAGCCGTGGCCGAACTGGCAGCGTTCGGAGGATTATTACACCGAAGGCGCGCTCACCTGGCTCGATGCCAATGCGCTGATCGACGAGCTATCGGGCGGCAAGAAATCGATGAACGATTTCGCCCGCGCCTTCTTCGGCATGAACGATCGCGATTACGGCGAACTGACCTACACGTTCGACGATGTGGCGAGTACGCTGAACGCGGTGCAGCCCTATGATTGGGCGACCTTCCTGAAGCAGCACATCTACATGATCCGCCCGCACGCTCCGCTCGATTGGATCGTCAAGGGCGGTTACCGGCTCGATTACACGGCCGAGCCCAGCAAATGGACCAAGAGCGCCGAGAAGGCCCGCAAATATGCCGATTTCAGCTATTCGCTGGGGCTGCAGGTCGGCAAGGACGCCGCCGTCACCAACGTCGCGTGGGATGGCCCGGCGTTCAACGCCGGCATCACCATCGGCACGACGATCGTGGCGCTCGACGATCATGTCTACAGCGACGATGGCCTACGCGAGGCGGTTACGGCGGCGGCGACGGCCAAGGCGCCGATCACGCTGCTGCTGAAGCAGGGCAACGTCTATCGCACGGTCGAGATCGCCTATCACGGCGGACTGCGCTATCCGCATCTGGTGAAGGTGGGGCAGGGCGACGGCTCGCTCGATCGCCTGCTCGCGCCGCTACCCTGAGGACGATCCTCCTCTGCACGGGGAGGTGGTCGCGAAACGGCCGGAGGGGTACAACCATTAGCGGGGATATCCCCTTGTAACGTGTGATCGTCGCCCGATCGCGAGCCTTGCCGGCCTTGCTCCTTGGACCGGTCGGTCCGGACAATGGCGCGGCAGGCCCGCCGTACGCTCCACCCTCTTCGTCGCCGCCATCGTCGCAGGACGCTACAACCCCGCCCTCACGGTCCGACCTAGCTGCTGGTGAGCCCCGACTCGGCGCGGCGGTCGCGTTCCTGCTGGCGGGTGTGTTCGGCGCGTTCGGCGCGGTCGGCGAGCTGGGCGAAGGCGGCGGCGGCACGTTCGCAGCGTTCGCGGACGTTCGCCAGCGTGGCTTCCTCGGCGGCCTTGCACATCTCGTCGCGGCGCGATTGGTAGAAAGTGAGATCGCTCATCGTG
>CAXTMT010000059.1:12664-13144 GCA_964245355.1 uncultured Sphingomonadaceae bacterium | reverse complement strand
CCAGCCACCGCCTCCGGCTGCGCGACGGTGTTGCGGCGGGCGGGGGCGCGCGAAATTCAGGTGCTGTGCTGGGCGCGCGTGACCCGCGAGGACAAGTCCCTGCGTTGACAAACCGAGCCGCGATCATAGTTCGGATGCCTATCAAGGAGTGTGCGCGTATGGCGAAGGTCGAAATCTACACGAAGATGATGTGCCCTTTTTGCAGCCGGGCGAAGAAGCTGCTGGCCGACAAGGGCGTGACCTTCGAGGAATATGACATCACGATGGGCGGCCCGAAGCGCGCCGAGATGCTCCAGCGCTCTGGCGGCAAATCGACCGTGCCGCAGATTTTCGTCGACGATAGGCATATCGGTGGCTGCGACGACATCGTGGCGCTGGAGCGCGCTACCGCTGCCGAAAGACTCTACATCGAGCGCGCGGAGCGTGAGCGGGCGCTTGCTCAGCTTCACCGCTTCGAGAGGGATGCGACCGACGAGCGGC
>CAXTMT010000059.1:1807-12654 GCA_964245355.1 uncultured Sphingomonadaceae bacterium | reverse complement strand
CCGGATGACAGTGCCGCAAATCTTCATCGGTTCGGTCCACGTCGGCGGCTCCGATGAACTTCACGCGCTGGAGCGCGGCGGCAAGCTCGATCCGCTGCTGGCCTGATCATGCGCGCCGCGATCTTCCAGGCGACGACCGGCATCGATCCGGCCGGGGGCGTGGCGGCGCTGCGCGAAGCGGCGGCGCAGGCCAAGGCCGGCGACGCCGACATGCTGTTCACGCCCGAGATGAGCGGCGTCCTCGATCGCAACCGCAAGCGCGCCGCCGATACGATCGTGACCGAGGACGAAGATCCCGTCCTCGCCGCCGCGCGGGAGGAAGCGGCGAAGGCGGGGCTGTGGCTCCATCTCGGCAGTCTCGCGATCCGCGGCGGCAGCGACGGGCGTTTCCTCAATCGCGGTTTCGTGATTGACGACACGGGCGCGATCCGCGCGCGCTACGACAAGATCCACTTGTTCGATGTCGACTTGCCCGATGGTGGCCGCTGGCGCGAATCCGAGGCCTATCAGCCGGGCGCCAAAGCGGTGGTGGTGGAGACGCCGTGGGGCAAGCTGGGCCTCTCGATCTGCTACGACCTGCGCTTTCCCGATCTCTATCGCGCCGTGAGCGATGCGGGCGCGACGATGCTTGCCGTCCCCGCCGCCTTCACCGTGCCGACCGGCAAGGCGCATTGGCACATCCTGCTGCGCGCGCGCGCGATCGAGGCGGGGGTGTTCGTCGTCGCCGCCGCGCAGACCGGCACCCATGCCGACGGGCGCGAGACCTACGGGCATTCGCTTGTCATCGATCCCTGGGGCGAGATAGTGGCCGATCTCGGTGAAGAGAGAGGCGTGCGTATTGTGGACATGGATTTCGGCCGGATCGACGCGGCGCGCGCCAGGGTGCCGGCGCTGCATCATCGCCGGCCGATCGCGGCGCCGGAGATTGTCGCGTGATCGTCTTCGATCTCGCTTGCCCGAATGCCCATGTGTTCGAGGCGTGGTTCGGTTCGACCGACGATTATGAGGCGCAGCGCAAACGCGGGCTGGTGTCGTGCCCTTTGTGCGGATCGGGCGGGGTGGCGAAAGCGGTGATGGCGCCGAATGTCGGGCCGAAGGGCAATCGCGCCGATACTGCGCCCCACCTGCCCGTGCCCGCCCCGCCATCCGCGATGCCGATGCGTTCGGGTCCGCCGATGCCTGCGGAAATGAAGGCCGCGCTTGCTGCGATGGCGCAGATCCAAACGAAGATGCTCGAGAAGAGCGAGCATGTCGGCAGCAATTTCGCCAAGGAAGCCCGCGCCATCCACGAAGGCGAATCGCCCGAGCGCATCATCCACGGCCAGGCGACCGCCGAGGAGGCTCGGGCGCTGGTCGAGGATGGCGTACCGGTCGCGCCCCTGCCGTTTCCGGTCGTGACGCCGGGGCAACTCCAGTAAGTTGACCCGTCGGGAGCGCGCCCGTAACCAGCGTATTCGTGGCTCCGTAGCTCAGCCGGATAGAGCAAGCGTTTCCTAAACGAGAGGTCGGGGGTTCGAGTCCCTCCGGGGCCACCATCGCCGGCTGCCAGTGGGCGAGGCCGGACAAGGAAGCGTGGCGACGGCCGTGGCTTGACGATTACGCACGTAGTCAGTATGACTACGCCTGTAATCAGGAAGCGAGTCGAATCGATGGCGGTGATCGGGGAAAGCGAGCTGGCGGTGATGGAGGTGCTCTGGCGTGAGTATCCCCTGACCGCGCAGGAGGTCGCCGAGCGGGTCGATCCGACACGCGACTGGAGCGCGACGACGATCAAGACGATGCTCGGCCGCCTGCTCGGCAAGGGCGTACTCGCTCATGAGGAAGACGGTCGCCGCTACCTCTATCGCCCGACGATCAGCCGTGAGGCTTATGCCGGCACCGAGACGCGCCGCTTCGCCGATCGGTTGTTCGGCGGCCGCGCCGCGCCGCTCGTCGCCCATCTCGCCGAGGGCGAAGGGCTGACATCCGAAGATATCGCCGAACTGGAAGCCTTGCTGAAGGAGTTACGTCCATGAGTGCGTGGATCAATCCCGGCTGGATCGTGCAGACCCTCGTCGCGAGCGCCGTTCTGATGGCGCTGGTGCTGGTCGTGCGCGGTCCCGTGCGGCGCGCCTTTGGGCCGAGCATAGCCTATGCCTTGTGGGCGCTCCCCGCGCTGCGCATGATCCTGCCGCCGCTGCCCGGCTGGCACACGCTCGGCATCCCGGTTTTCTACCTTTCTCCTCACCGGAGCACGATCGGCTATGTCGATCCTGCGACCGCGGTGCGCCTAGCGGATGCGGGTCCGCTCGTGCCGCAGGCGGTGCTGCACCTGCCGCCTTCGCTGCCTGTCCCGGCACCGGAGCTGCTGGCTGCGGCACCGCCGCCCCCAGCGTTCGACTGGCCGCTGCTTGCGGTCGCGATCTGGCTCGGCGGTGCGGTGATCGTGTTCGCGGTGCAGATCGTCCGCTACCACCTTTTCCTGCGCCGCATCCTCACCGACGCCACACCCCTGTCACGCGAATGCGGGATCGATGTGCTGGTCAGCGGCAAGCTCAGCGGGCCGATCGCCGCCGGCATCTGGCGCCGCCGCATCCTGCTGCCCACCGATTTCGTCCGCCGCTACACCTCGGCCGAACGCCGCCTGGCGCTGAAACATGAAGCCGCGCACCACGATCGCCGCGACATCATCGCCAATCTCGCCGCCAGCGCCGTCGTCGCGCTGCACTGGTGGAATCCGCTCGCCCACAAAGCCTATTGCGCCTTCCGCGCCGATCAGGAGCTGGCGTGCGATGCCACCGTGCTCGCCGATGCCGCCGCGGGCGACCGTCACACCTATGGCAGCGCCATGCTCAAATCGGCCTCGGGGCGGATGCCCGCGATGGCCTGCGCGCTCAGCCATAAGGATCAGCTCAAGCAAAGGATCAAGATGATGGCCAAATCCCCGATCGGCCGCCTCCGCCTCGGCGCCGGCGTCGCCCTCTCCGTCACCGCCGTCGCCGGTGGCCTGCTGCTCACCGCTTCGGGCGCGGTTGCTCAGGCGACCGATCCGGTGCCGCCCGTCGCAACGGTCGCCACGATGCCCACGGTCGCGACGACACCCACGGTGGCGACCACGCCGACGGTCGTCGTCCCGTCGGATCGCCGGCATCCGCATCATGCCGACAGCCATCCGCTCACCGCCGCCGACGAGCGCCAGATCCGGGAAGATGCCCGCCAGGCGGCGCTCGACGGTCGCCTCGCCGCCGCCGAGGCGCGCCGTGCCGCGATGGAAGGCCAGCGCGAGATGCTGTCGGCACAGCGGGACGCGATGCGGGGTCAGCGCGAAGCTATGGCTGCCCAGCGTGACGCGATGGCGGCGGCGCGCGGTGCGGCCGAAGCGCATGTCGTGATCCCGCCGATCCCGCCGATCCCGCCGATGCCCGACGTTCGTGCGATCGTGCAAGTCTCGCTCGATCAGACCCGCGCCGCGATGGCTGCGCGTTGTGCGGCCGAGGGTAATCCCGTGCGCGCCGGCGCCGATTTCCACGCGCTGGCCACCTGCGGCGTCAAGAAAATGATCATCGCATCGCTTCATCAGGCGCGTGTCAGCATTCAGCACGATCGCAACCTGACCCCGGATCAGCGCGCCCATGCGCTCGCCGGGCTGGATCGCGCGATCACCGCCAACGAACGGCGCCTCGCCAACGATTGATTGCGGTCGTTCATCGAACCGACACGCGGCTTCGTCGAACACAATAAGGAAGGGACCGGCGCGGCGCTAATCCGCCCGTCGGAGCCCGCGTCAACGTGCGCGGGCGGGGGGAATTTGCATGCGTCTTCAATGGCTGCTGGCGGCGGGTATCCTTGCCGGCCCGGCGCTCGCCCAGCGGGTCGACAACAATGCGACGACACAGGCCGAGGATGCGTTCGGCAAGAGCGTCGGCGACGAATCGATCGGTATCTACAATTCCGGCGATGTGCGCGGCTTCTCCCCCACCGACGCAGGCAATCTGCGCATCGAAGGCCTCTATTTCGATCAGCAGGCGGGGTTGATCGATCGGGTTTCCGATTCCAGCACGATCCGTGTCGGCCTTTCGGCGCAGAGCTATCCCTTCCCGGCGCCGACCGGAATCGCCGACTCCACGCTCCGCCGTCCAGGCGCGGTGCCCTTCGCCTCCGCCGCTGCGATCGTCGGCCCGTGGAAGAATCGCGAGCTGGATGTCGATCTCCAATTGCCGATCGACAGGGATAAGCTCGGCATCGCGTTCGGCGGCACGCTCGATCGCGGCGCCGATCCGGACGACGTCACCTATCCTTATTATTCGACCGCGGCGGTGGTCCGCTGGGCGCCGAACAGCACGACCGAGATCCTGCCGTTCTGGAGCTACGCGACCTTCCACGGCGAACTGACCCAGCCGCTGATCTTCACCACCGGCGCCTTCCTGCCGCGCCACATCCCGCGCAACACGTTCCTCGGCCAGCGCTTCGCCGACAACAGCGGCAACCGCACCAATTTCGGCGCGCTGGCGAAGACCCGGCTGGGCGAATTCGATATCAGGCTGGGCGTGTTCCGATCGATCGCCGATTACGGCAAATCGAGCGCCGATCTGCTCTACGATACCGATCCGAGCGGCTTGGTCGGCGATCGGCAGGTCATCATCGAAAATGGCGATCGCTCCGCTTCCACCTCGGGCGAATTGCGTGTGCAGCGCGGCTTTTCGGACGGCCCGCGCCACCACATGCTGATCGCCTCGCTCCGCGCGCGCAGCCTCGATCGCACCTATGGCGGTGCGGGCGTCATCGATCTTGGCGCGAGCACAAGCCTGACGCAGGATTATCGTGTCGTCACGCCCGCCATCCGGGCGGTGCTCGATGCGCCCGAACCCAAGACCCACGATCGCGTCCGCCAACAAACGGCGGGCGTGGCCTATCAGGGGAAATGGGACACCGTCGGCGAAATCACGCTCAACCTGCAGAAGACACATTACACTAAACAGGTGATCGATCCCGATCCGAGCGTGGTGTTCCCCGAGAGCAAGTCCGATCCCTGGCTGCCGAGCCTCACCGCCGCGCTCTACGTGACCAAGCGCCTCGCCGTGTACGGCAGCTTCACGCGTGGGCTTGAGGAAAGCCCGGTCGCGCCGACCAACGCGGTCAATCTCAACCAGGCGCCGCCGGCGATCCGCACCGAACAGAAGGATGCGGGGCTGCGCTGGACGGTGAAGCCCGGCCTCACCGCCGTCGTCGGCGTGTTCGACATCTCCAAGCCTTACTTCAACATCGATGGCGCCGATTTCTTCCGCCAGCTCGGGATCGTCCGCAATCGCGGGGTGGAATTCTCGATCGCCGGAAATATCGTGAAGGGCGTGAACATCGTCGTCGGCAACGTGCTGATCGATGCACGTGTGCACGGTGAGGAGGTCGATCGGGGGCTGATCGGATCGAAGCCGGTCGGCAGCTTCGTCCGCCACACCATCGCCAGCGTGAATTATGATCTGCCGTGGGTGAAGGGCCTGTCGGTGGACGCTTATGGCGAGGGCACCAGCAGCCGCGTCGCCGACAGCGCCGACAGCTACACCGTCCCCGCCCGCGCCGTGCTGTTCCTCGGTACGCGCTATCGCTTCACCGAGGGCAAGACGAAGTTCCTGTTGCGCGCGCAGGTGCAGAACGTCTTCAACAAATATGGCTGGAATATCGGCAGCAGCGGCTTCTTCGTGCCCAACGGATCGCGCCGCTACCTGCTCGAACTCGCCGCCGACATATAGAAACGGCGCCGATCCCGAAGGATCGACGCCGTCCCGAACCCCGAAGGTTTAGGGCTTAGCGATAACGCCAGCCGTTGTTGTAGCGATCGCGGTGCTGGTAATAGCGGTGACCGTCCCAATAGCCCTGGCCGTGGTAATAATTACCCACGATCAGGCCGGGCGCGACATAGCCCGGGCCGCCATTGCTGTGGCAATGGCCGTGGGGGCCACGCCAGCCGCCGGGGCCGCAGCCATCGCGGGCATCGGCGGCCGTGACCGCGCCAAATGTGGTGCCGGCGGCAAGCGCCAGAAGCAGAAGCTTTTTCATAAATCACCTCTCGTTTTACTGTGTGCGCGGCGTGAGCGCGCACGCTGCCACGGGAAGCACAGCGCAGAAGAGGCAAAGTCGTTCCACGTCCGGTCGTATCTAAACGACACTACAACGGCGCGTTCATTTGGGGGACAGTGAATAGGCAGAATTCCGACGAAAAACGGTGCTAAGCAGCTTTTGGAAAGCTTAGGAGCGAGAAAGCTTCTCCAGGATTTCGCGATCCTGATCCATGATCTGTTCGGCCAATTCGGCTTTGCGGGACGTGCCTGCAAGCTCTGCGAGCGCAGCCCGGCGCCTGTCCATCACCTCACGAGCGATTCGACGCTGTTTTTCTTGCTCATCCGCCATGATTTGATGATCGTATCAGAAGGCGCCGACGTTTTCCAATTCTGCGCCCATGCGGTCGAACCGGCCGGAGCGCAGAAAGGCGATGACCTGGCGGTGAAGTTCGGCATTTAACAGCATCGCCGTGTGCGAAACCGGCAGGGTGATATGGTCCGCCTCGCCGACAAGGTGGGTGGCGGCGACGGACACCCGGCCGTCATGGGGCAGCGGTAACATCCTACGCAACAGTCGCCCGCTGCGATTACCGGCGATGATACCCAAGAGGAAATCGACGTCGCCGAGTGTCGCTGCGACATGAGCGGCACGCTGCGGCGCGAGCAAATCGGCAGCATGCCTGATCGCCAGTCGATCAAGCCGAAAGCGGCGAAGGAGATCGACCAGTTCGCTGCCCTGCGCAGGTGGCGCGAGCATCACGATATTGCCCAACCGCCTCGAATCCAATCGTTTGGAAACCGCCTGCGCGACCAGCCCGCCCATCGAATGACCAACGACGTGGATGCGATCGCCGGGTATCTCTGCGATACGCCGGCTCAATGTCTCGACGATCCTATCGAGCGGCCAATCGCGTGATCGGTATCCCAAAGCCGCCGTGGCGAAGCCCGCCTTGCGCAGGGCGCGCGACACCGGCCACATCATCCATGGCCCAGCGTTGAGACCGTGGAGCAGGACGACCGTTTCCGACCGTCCTGCTCTCGTTTCGCTCAAGCCTGCTCTTCAGCCTTGGGCTCGCCGCCCTTGGCTTTGCCCTTGCCCTTGCGCGCCTTGGGGGCGGCGGGGGTGACTTCGAAGGAGAGGGCATTGTCCTTCAAATGGACCTTCACCTCGCCGCCGTGGACCAACTTGCCGAACAATAATTCCTCGGCCAGCGGCTGCTTGATCTTCTCCTGGATCAGGCGGCCCATCGGGCGGGCGCCGTAGAGCTTGTCGTAGCCGCGCTCGACCAGCCACGCCTTGGCATCCTCGTCGAGGCTGATGTGAACCTCGCGGTCGGCGAGCTGCAGCTCCAGCTGGAGGATGAACTTCTCGACCACGCGGCCGATCACCGGCGTCGGCAGGTAACCGAACGGCACGATCGCATCGAGGCGGTTACGGAATTCCGGCGTGAACATCTTCTTCACCGCTTCCTCATCCTCGCCCTCGCGGGTGAGGTTGCCGAAGCCGAGCGATTCGCGCGCCATGTCGGACGCGCCCGCATTGGTCGTCATGATCAGGATGACGTTGCGGAAATCGACCGATTTGCCGTGCTGGTCGGTCAGGCGGCCGTTATCCATCACCTGCAGCAGGATGTTGAACAGATCGGGGTGCGCCTTCTCGATCTCGTCGAGCAGCAGCACACAATGCGGCTGCTGATCGACGGCATCGGTGAGCAGGCCACCCTGATCGAAGCCGACATAGCCCGGGGGTGCGCCGATCAGCCGGCTGACCGAATGGCGCTCCATATATTCGCTCATGTCGAAGCGCTGGAGCGGGATACCGAGGATTTCGGCAAGCTGCTTGGCGACTTCGGTCTTGCCGACGCCGGTCGGCCCCGAGAACAGATAATTGCCGATCGGCTTCTCGGGATCGCGCAGGCCCGCACGGCTGAGCTTGATCGCCGAGGACAGCACCTCGATCGCCTTGTCCTGCCCGAACACGACATGCTTCAGATCCTGCTCGAGGCTGGCGAGCGCGCGCGTGTCGTCGGTCGAGACCGATTTCGGGGGAATGCGCGCCATCGTCGCGATGACCTGCTCGATCTCCTTGACGGTGATCACCTTCTTGCGACGCGACGGCGGCACCAGCATCTGCATCGCGCCGACCTCGTCGATCACGTCGATCGCCTTGTCGGGCAGCTTGCGATCGTTGATGTAGCGCGCCGACAGCTCGACCGCCGACTTGATCGCGTCGGGGGTGTATTTGACGTTGTGGTGATCCTCGAACGCCGAGCGCAGGCCCGCCAGGATCTTGATCGTGTCCTCGATCGTCGGCTCGTTGACGTCGATCTTCTGGAAGCGCCGGAGCAAGGCCCGGTCCTTCTCGAAATGGTTGCGGAATTCCTTGTAGGTGGTCGATCCGATGCAACGAATGGTGCCGCCCGACAGAGCCGGCTTCAACAGGTTCGACGCATCCATCGCCCCGCCCGAAGTGGCACCCGCGCCGATCACCGTGTGGATCTCGTCGATGAAGAGAACCGCGTGCGGCATCTTCTCGAGTTCGTTGACGACCTGCTTCAGCCGCTCCTCGAAATCGCCACGATAGCGTGTGCCGGCGAGCAGCGAGCCCATGTCGAGCGAATAGATCACCGCGGGCAGCAGCACTTCGGGCACCGCACCCTCGACGATCTTGCGCGCGAGACCTTCCGCGATCGCGGTCTTGCCGACGCCGGGATCACCGACATAGAGCGGGTTGTTCTTCGAGCGGCGGCACAGGATCTGGATGGTGCGATCGACCTCGGCATGGCGGCCGATCAGCGGATCGACGCGGCCTTCCAGCGCCTTGTCGTTCAGGTTCACGCAGAATTGCTTGAGCGCGCTCTCGCCCTTCTGCTTGTTGTCGGACTTCTGCGCTTTCTCTTCGTCCTGGCCCTTCACCTCGCGCGCCTCCGTGGCCTGGCCGGCCTTGCCGACACCGTGGCTGAGATAGGAAACCGCGTCGAGGCGGCTCATGTCCTGCTGCTGCAGGAAGTAGACGGCGTAGCTCTCGCGCTCGGAGAACAGCGCGACGAGGACGTTGGCCCCGGTCACTTCTTCGCGGCCCGAGGACTGGACGTGGAGGATGGCGCGCTGGACGACGCGCTGGAAGCCGCTGGTGGGCGAAGGATCGGCGTTGCCGGAGGCTTTCAGCGCCTCCAGCTCGGTATCGAGATAATGGGTCACCGCGGTCTTGAGTTCGGACAGGTCGACCCCGCAGGCGCTCATCACCTTGGCGGCATGCTCGTCGCCGATCAGCGCGAGCAGCAGATGCTCGAGCGTCGCATATTCATGATGGCGCGAGGAAGCGGCGGTCAGCGCGTTGTGCAGCGTCTGTTCGAGCTCGCGGGCGAAGGATGGCATGGTCAATACACTCCTGGCGGGGTCTCAGGAAACGCGAGCCCCGCATCCACTATGTCGTAATCCCTATGCCGCCGATCAAGCACCTGCGGATGGGTGGGCTTCGAAAGGGCGGCGAGCGACCTCACCGCTGGAACAGGCTTTCGGCGACCGATCGGTGGCTGGTGGCCGCGCTGATCCGGGTTCGGCATCGCGCGATTTCGGCTTCGAGAATAACAATCCGTTGCGCGAGCTCGTCGTTGGACAGGCGATCGAGATCCTGGCGCACGAGCTGGACGAGCGGATCGTCGGGGCGCCTGGGCAGGATGTCGTCGAGATCCATGACGGGAACGTTGATCCTTCCTGCTTCGCTGTCAATAAAGCCTGCGACCGGATGCGAGTTCCCCACAGAAATGATGCAGTTGCGAAAGACCATGATCGCCATCGATCCCGCGACAAGCGGCGGCCCCGAGGTTTTGCTGCCGGTCGAGCGGCCGGTGCCGGTGCCCGGCGTGGGGCAGGTGCTCGTCCGAGTCGCGGCGGCGGGGGTGAATCGGCCCGATGTGATGCAGCGCCTCGGCGCTTATCCGCCGCCGCCTGGGGCGCCTTCGGTCCTCGGGCTGGAGATTGCCGGTGGGGTGGCGGCGCTGGGCGCGGGCGTGACGCGCTGGCGCGAGGGCGATGCGGTCTGCGCCTTGGTCAACGGTGGCGGCTATGCGGAGTATGCGCTGGCGGTGGCGGAGCATTGCCTGCCGGTGCCCGAGGGGATGAGCCTGATCGAGGCGGCGGCGCTGCCCGAGACGATGCTGACCGTGTGGAGCAATCTGTTCGAGCGCGGCGGGGCGAGGGCGGGTAATAAGGTGCTGGTCCACGGCGGCACCGGCGGCATCGGCACCACCGCGATCCTGCTCGGCAAATTGTTCGGGCTGGAGGTGATCGTCACCGCCGGCGGCGCGGAGAAATGCGCGAAGGCGCTCGAACTGGGCGCCGCCCACGCGATCGATTACAAAGCGCAGGACTTCGTCGAGGAAGTGGCGCGGATCACCGCCAGGCGCGGGGTCGATGTGATCCTCGACATGATCGGCGGCGATTACCTGCCGCGCAACCTCCAATGCCTGGCCGAAGACGGCCGCCACGTCTCGATCGCCAGCCGGCGCGGGCCGAAGGGCGAGGTGCCGATCTGGGCGGTGATGAGCAAAAGGCTGGTGCTGACCGGATCGACGCTGCGGCCACGGGACGATGCCTTCAAGGCGGCGCTGATCAGGACGGTGGAGGAGAAGGTGTGGCCGTTCGTGGCGGACGGCCGCCTGCGGCCGGTGATCGATCGGACCTTTCCGCTGGCCGAGGCGGCGGAGGCGCATCGGCGGATGGACGAGGATCATGTGGGGAAGGTGGTTTTGACGATCTGACGCCATCTTCCTGAGCCCTCTCCCTCGAGGGAGAGGGTTGGGTGAGGGT
>CAXTMT010000059.1:0-1797 GCA_964245355.1 uncultured Sphingomonadaceae bacterium | reverse complement strand
CCTCACCCTCCCACAAATCTCGCCAGCACGATTTGCGGACCCCTCCCTCTCCTAAAATGGGAGAGGGGTTAATTCAGCGGCTCGACGTCCACCGCGACTTCGATCTTCTGCCCCTCGCGCCCGAGAAACACGCCGTCGATCGGCGATACATCGGCATAATCGCGCCCGATCGCGCAGACGATGTGATCCGCCCCCACCGTGCAGCCGTTGGTCGGATCGAAGCCCAGCCAGCCGCGCTCCGCCCCGCACCACAGCATCGCCCACGCATGCGTCGCATCGGCACCGACCAGCCGTTCCTTCCCCTCGGGCGGAACGGTGCGCAGATAGCCGGAGACGTAGGCCGCCGCGATGCCGGCCGAGCGCGCGCCGGAGATCATGATCTGCGCGAAATCCTGGCAGACGCCGCGCCCGGCCGCGAAAGCTTCGGCCGGGCTGGTCTCCAGCTCGGTGGCGCTGCCGTCATATTGGAAGTCGTCGCGGATGCGCCTGGCGAGCGCCAGCCCCGCCTCGACCACGCCACGTTCGGGCAGCAACTCCACCGCGCACCAGTCGGCGATCTGCGCGAAGGCGCCGATCAGCGGGGAGGGGAAAAGATAATTGGCGGGCGCCATCGGCCCCAGATCGCGCACGTCACGCGCGGTAAGAGCGGCTTGCGTCACCGTGGGATCGCCGGGTAGCGGCACGGGGGCGATGCGTTCGATCGTCACCGTCGAGCGGCTTTCGATCGCGAGGCTGTTCACCGGTTTGGAAATCACCAGCCGATCGGTGATCGTCGGATAGCCGTTGGCCTGCCCGCGCATCACCTGTGCGCCCGGCTGGATCGACAGATTGTGCCGCTCGACCCTCTGCCCATCCCAGTCGACCGGGTGCAGCCGCAGATTGCAGCGCGCGAACCGCACCGGGAAATCGTAGCTGAACTTGGTCAGGTGGCGAACGCCGTAGCGCATCAGAATTTACTGTGCTCCGGCGCAGGCCGGAGTGTTGTCGGCAAGCGATCCGCGCGAAAGCCGGCACTCCGGCCTGCGCCGGAGTACGACAGAGAAGGTGGCGATCCCATCACGCCAGCGTCATCGCCGGCGCGCGCAGCGTTTCGGCATCCTGGAGGAAGAAGCGGCGGCCGATCGCGTCGGAGAGCGCCGACAGGCGGTTCTCCAGCGCCAGCACCGCCGTCACGCTCATCGATTCGGCGTGCATCGTCGTCACCATCAGCGCGATCTCGTTGGCCAGCGCCAATTGCCGTTCGTCGATGCCGTCGTCGCGCAAGGGCGGCAGCGCGGCGAGATGTTCGCGGACGCGTTCGATCTGGAAGGCGATGCTGCGCGGGTTGAACGGGTCGAGCGCGACCAGATCGCGCACCGGCACCAGGGCGAGCCCGGCCATGTAGCGGCTGCGATAGCTGATCTGGCTGTCGCACAGATCGAGCAGGATGGTGAGGTCGTCGCCGCTCGCCTGATCGGTGGCGAAGGCGCGGACGATCCGGCAGGTCGCCAGCGCGCGTTCGATCCGCCGGCCCAGATCGTGGAAGCGCCATCCGGCGGTGCGGCCCATATTCTCCGCCGCCAGCCCGGCGAGCGCCGAGCAGCGCTCCTGCAGCGCCGCGGCGCGCGCCTGCATGGTGGTGGCATCCTCGCCCTCGGGCGCGGGCAAAGGCTGGTCGATCAGGCGCCACACATCGGCGGAGAGGCGCTCGCGGATGACCTCGGCGATGCCGTGCGCGTTCTGGAAGAGGGTGCGCACGCTGGCGAGACCGGCGCAGTCGAGCGCGGCTTCGGCCACTTCCGCGAGATCGTGGATAGC
>CAXTMT010000058.1:0-13160 GCA_964245355.1 uncultured Sphingomonadaceae bacterium | reverse complement strand
GGGCGGCACCCGCGCAGACCGCATCCGTGGCGCGCACACCGCCGCGATGACGATCTGGCGCACCGATGCGGATCTGCGCTGCTGGGATCTGGAGCTCGATCCGTCCGATCGGGCGGTGGGCTCGATCTGGAGCGGCGATCCCTATGCCACCAATTTCGGCGTGATGGGGTTCGCGCGGTTCTGCACGCCCGAGGCGTGGCTGTCGACCTGGTCCGGCCTGTCCTCGCGCGCCAACCTGTTCGAGACGGCGGCGGCGATCGAACAGCCGCTGCTGCTGATCGAATATGGCGGCGACCAGGTGGTCTTCCCGGCGGATGTCGCGCGCATCTTCGGCGCCATTCCCGCAGGCGACCGCACGCGCCACCGCTTTCGCGGCGACCATCACGGCCAGCCCCTGGCGGAGGGGGAGGAGCCCGGCCGGTCGCGCGCCGGACAGGCCATCCGCGACTGGCTGAAGGAGCGGTTCCCGCACGCATAAGGGCGGTAGCGGCTCGCGATGATGCGCGGGCGCGCGGCGATGGCCTGTTTCCGGCGGACGATACGCTCGCCCTCGGCCGGCGCACTGATCCGTCAGATCACGCTGACCCCGTATGCTCGCCCGGGTGCGACGGACACGTACCGTCGCAAGCTCGCCGATCTCTCCGCAGTGTTCGCTTCGGGAACGCCGGAGGCGCTCGAGGCGGGCGAGGAAATCCGGACGCTGGTCGATCGCGTCGTCGCAACACCCCGCGCCACCGGCAGAGGCGTGGACCTTGATCTGCAGGGCCGGCGCGCGGCGATACTGCGCCTGACGAAAGAAGCGCCGCCTCCGAAGAAGCGGCGCGACTAACGCTAGAATTGGTTGCGGGGACATGCAGCCATCTTGGCTTGTTGACTTCGTCGAAGTGGTCAACCCTACAAGGGCAATAGCTTCGAGCGATTGTGATGTGCATCGGGTTTTGCGGTTTGCGGAGGAATGGTGCCCCACAGAGAACAAGGCTGGGCACTCAAATTATTGGAGAATCTCGATGCCTAGCCTCTGAATTGCTGCTCTCGCAACGCGGGGACCATGTGCTTTGTGCCGACGCTTTCATGGACCTGATTTCTCAATACCGATACCAATGGCTGCCACGAGGCGGCAGTATTTCGCCGTAAGTCCTCGCCGGTATTGTTGTGGGGCTTGCGTTGATCCCGAAAGCCACCGGCTTTTCGATCATCGTCGGGGTCGATTCGCGCGTCGGTGTCTACGCTTAGGCCGCGATCGCGGTGACCGTGGCGTTCATCGGCGGCTGCTCAGGGATGATTTCGGCAGCAACGGCGGCGGTTTCGGTGTTCGTTATACTGCTCGTGCGTGACCCCGTGTCGAATATCTATTAGCTGCGACCATCCTGATAGGGCCGTTCCAGGTCGGTGCCGGCCTGTTGCGGCTGGACGCATTCCAGCGAGATCAAAGTTTACGGTGATAATATACTACTGCATTGAGCGGCTCCTTTGACCCGACTCTACGGCCATACCATTGCATATCTATGCTGGTGCAGGGACCGTCCACAGCATCAGGTCATTGGAACTGGATAAACCGCGCCAAGCGACCCAAGGAACGATAAAATTTCATGGCCAATGACCGATTATATCACCGAGGCAAGGTGCTCGCGGACATTTAGACAAGCTAATTGACATTTTTCACAAGCCTTATACGCACTTTATGCGTGGGTTTGTAACCCACCCTTGATGAAAGGAAATACGATGCTTGAGTTGTCGGTTGACGAGATTTATCAAGTTTCGGGTGGTGATCCGCCTGCGAGTCCTCAAGTCCCGTTACCACCAGTAACTACGACTCCATATGGGCCGCAAATCCCGGTTGGTGGTGGGACCACCGTGGGGGGCGGCACAATAAACGTTCCTTATAACCCGCCGGCGCCCGCGGTTCGGGTCGTCATTCACTTTTAAATTTTTACCTTGGCGCCGTGAGGCGCCAAGGTTCTTTCCTTGGGCGATGTCATGATGCGTATCCTTTTCGTGACAGTTACCTTTGTGCTATCCTGCATAGCCACGCCTTTGAATTCTCATGGGTTCATTAGTGCGGGCCAAACCTGCCAACTTCAGACTGACTGGGTCCCCGAACGGCTAGGCCAAGGTGGCAGCATCGTGTTTCCCGCGTCCGTTGGGCAGGTTCCCGCGACTTTAATTGTCGATACTGGCGCACCCGTGACTACGATTGATATTGGTTTGGCTAGACGAATCGGTTTAAAATTTCATGGTGGCGAAAAGGTTCGTCTCGGAGCGAACGGCAGCCTGCAAACGTCCGATCTGGCCGCATTGGACATTGTAGTTGCCGGCAAAGAATTGCGTCTTGAGTCAGCGGAGGCGGCAGACCTTTCGAGTATAAACTTCAATTCTGAAACATTTGACATCATCTTGGGACGTGATATTCTCAATAACTGCGCGATCGAAATTAATGCGGACAAAAATCTTGCTCGCGTCGGTGACCGATCGCTTGATGTGGTAGGCGCAAAGCGTATCCCCTTGATACGTGTTGGGCCTAGCGGTTTTCCTGCATTGCAGATTGGGCTTGCTCCGAAAACAGAAATTCTTGCCGGTGTCGATACCGGGTCTCAAGCCAGCCTCTTCGTGGACGACCGGGCTTGGTCGCGCGTTGCGAAGGATAGTATACGACAAACGACGGTCGTGACCGGAAGTGTTACAGGCTTTATTACGGAGGGGCTTGCGTTTTTGTCGAGCGTATCAATCGGACCCGTGCAGCTGCGAGACGTGGAGACGCGGATACAATTGGATCGGACCACTGATCATCAGATGGCGTTGATCGGTTTAGGTGTGCTTTCGAGGTTCAATAGCGTTATCGACTTGCGCTCCAGATATATCTGGCTGCTTTCGCGGGAAACAATCGCCCCTATCTCCCCGAGATCGACGAGCGGAGTTCTAGCAGTGCCCGACCGCGACCGTCTCAAAGTTGTGCATGTTATGCGAAACAGTCCCGCTGAGGCAGCGGGTCTTACAGATAAAGACCAGATTTGTCGTATCGACGATCACACCATTCCGATTGATTATTTCGCTCAACCAATCAGCATTTGGTCGCGCGACAAACCGGGCCGCGTCGTCAGACTAACTTTATGCGACGGCACGCAGAAGCAGTTAACGCTGCGGAATTTTTACTAATGAACTATGTGAAACAGTTAGCCGTGCTAGCGATCGCGCTTGCTGGGCAAACGGTCGAACCATTCGATCCAGTCGCCGAAGCGCCGACAAGGTTCGCAGGGTTAGCGGACTTGATGCCAGCACCGGCGCCCATCCTGGCTATCACGGACAAAGAACAAGACGGCTTGGCGATTGACGGTCGCGTCAGCGTATCTGCTGCATCGCTTCGTGCCGCGCATACCCGACAAGAACTAGACGGAATGCTGGCGATCCTTATCGCCCACGCTCAACCGCCGTCCGGCTATGTGGAGAAGCCAACGTGGCCGACCTTGCCAGAAATTGTTGGGGCTGGTGCCGCAACAATCATCGGCGAGGCCGTCGATCCGATTCGCAAGCGGGACTATGACCAATATGGCAGGGTTCGTCAGTATGGTGGTCCTTTCGAGAAGGAGCCAGCTCCCATGCCAGGAAACGCCCGCGGTCGCACCGCGCTAGCACTGATGCAAAAAGTCGGCTCTTGCAGCGGTGCGGCGCTCGAGGTCGCCACCCGTATCGCAAGAACGAAAAGCGGTAACGCAGCGCCGCTGCCAATACAGCAGCTAGCCCAGCAAGCCCGACGCGATTTCGGGAGTTTGGCCGCCCCTCCAGATACGTCTTGCATCCCATGACCTGTTGCCCGTTTCCCGGACAGTTTTGAGCTGGAAAATTCCAGTTTAGGATTGAGGGTCAGGTGACGGAGTGAGCGCTGAAGAGATCGAAGTTCAGCGAGGCGCAGATCGCGTTCGTGTTGAAGCAGGCGGAGGAAGGCACGACGATCGGCGAGGTGTGTCGCAAGGCCGGCATCAGCGACGCGACGTTTTATGCGTGGCGCAAGAAGTACGCCGGGCTGATGCCATCGGAGATGCGGCGGTTGCGCCAGCTTGAAGATGAGAACGCAAAGTTGAGGCGGCTGGTCGCGGACCTGTCGTTGGACAAGGCGATGTTGCAGGATGTCGTCTCGCGAAAGCTCTGAGGCCTGATCGGCGGCGTCAGCTCGTCGACGATGTCCGGAACATCTGGGCCGTCAGTATCAGACGGGCGTGCAGCGTGCTTCGGGCGGAGCGATCGAGCTACCGCTATTGTGGCCGCCGTGCCGATCAGGCCGACCTCAAGAAGCTGATGCACGAGATCGCCGAGACGCGTGTGCGTTACGGCTATCGCCGGATCAATGTGTTGCTCCGGCGGGAGGGCTGGGACGTGAACGCAAAGCGTGTTTATCGGCTTTACAAGGAGTTGGGGCTGCAGCTGCGGCATGGAACCACTGAAGCGGAGGGTGAAGACGAAGCTGAGAGAAAGCCGCTGCGCGGCGTCGTGTTCGAATGAAGTATGGGCCATGGACTTTGTCCATGACCAACTGGCGACGGGATCGAAGCTGCGCATTCTGACGGTGATCGACACGTACAGTCGGTTTTCGCCGGCGGTGGTGCCGCGGTTCAGCTTCCGCGCGCCCGACGTCATCGAGGTGCTGGATCGCGTATGCGGTGAGGTTGGCTATCCGGCTTCGATCCGGGTCGACCAGGGTAGCGAGTTCGTCTCCAGGGACCTCGACCTGTGGGCGTACATTACATGAAGGGCGTCACGCTGGACTTCTCTCGCCCCGGCCCGCCGACCGACAACGCGTTCATCGAGAGCTTCAACGGCAAGTTCCGGGCGGAGTGTCTGAACCAGCACTGGTTCATGAGCCTCGATGACGCGGTCGGAAAATGCGAGACTTGGAGTAGAGACTATAACGAGGTTCGGCCACATAGCGCGATCGGCAATAAGCCGCCGATATCGCTGGTGAACCGGTCAGCGGCACATGGCCCGCCCTGGCCGGTAGAAACTGGATGACGCCCAGCCGGGTGGTCCAAGAACGGGTAGCAGCTCACCATCTGACGAGCTAACTTACCAATGGTATGACTTCTGGGTATCAGGTGAAAAAAATCATATTCGTTGCTCTAAAAAACCGTTCTAGTTCAATGTAAGTAATGATAATATTCATGTAGTATATATTTAGTTATTGATGACGTTATGCTTATAAATCTCAGATAGACTCGATAACGATGCAGAGATTTGTTGATATCACGCTTGCCTTTCCAACTTTGCCTCGTTCAAGATATAAACTCGCGCCGCAGACTTAATAGTCTCTACACGATGAGCAATGATTATGCGCGTTATATCGTAGGATGACACCGCTGCATTAACCGCACGCTCGTGAGCAGCATCGAGATGCGACGTGCCTTCATCCATTACTAGAAGCTGCGGTCGATGATAGAGAGAGCGGGCAAGCAAAACACGTTGCTTTTGGCCGCCCGATAACGTCGAACCCATATCACCGACTAGAGTTTCATAATTCATCGGCATCCGCGCGATATCATCATGAATCGCGGCCGTCTTTGCTGCCGCGACGATCAACTCCATGCTGGGTGCAGCATCAAACAACGCGATATTATCCGCAAGAGACCCCGCGAACAGGCTGTCGTCCTGCAACACCGCGCCGACTTGCTCGTGGAAATTCTTGTAGCCGAAGCGTGCCAGCGGAATGTCGTCGACGAGTACTTCACCTTCGTCGGGCTCAAGGAGGCCAAGCATGATCTTCACCAACGTCGACTTCCCCCCGCCCGAGGGTCCGGTGATCGCGATATGATCGCCCCGCTCGACGATGAGGTTCACGCGGTCCAACACCAACGGTTCGGCGGGGCCATAACGAAAACTGACGTTCCTCAGCTCGATCCGCCCGGTCAATATTGCGCCTTGCGCTGGCGCCTCGCGCGCGAAGCTGACGTCCTGATCGGCGAGCGCGATGTCGGACAGGCGTTCCAGATGCAACCCGAGCATTCGGAAGGCGACCATCTGATCAATCAGCGAGGCGGCTTTCTGCAAGAACTGCACCTTGTAAGCTATATAGGCAAAGACCATGCCGACGCTGAATCCGCCCTCGATCACGAAGCGGATCGCGAGCCAGATCGACACGATCGTCTCCAGCCCGAAGATCAGCGTGCTCGCCACGTTCTGCCACACGCCGATCCGAGCTAGCGATATGCTGGCGTTCACCGAGTCGGTCAGGCGGGTCTGCCACAGGGCGTGGCGTGCCGACTCGCGGTTGAATAGTCGTAGTGTGACGATGCCACGCAGCGACTCTATGAGCGTCGATTGCTCCCGGCCCGACAGCATGATGGCGTCTTCCTGCGCGGTCCGCTGCGCTGAAAAAGACACGATCGGATGATGCCGTAGAGGGTGAATGCGACCAGCGCGATCAGCGCCAGTGTCGGGCTGTAGAACAGCATGACGGCGAAAGTGAAAATCGCAAGCGTGCCGTCCAACCCGACACCGACCGCGCCTTCGGTCAGGAACTGGCGAATCGGACCGATCGACTGAAACCGTGAGAGAATATCGCCGACGTGCCGCTTTTCGAACCACGTCACTGGCAGCCGGAACAACCGCCGCGCTACGTTGACTGATATGCCGTACCCGAGCGCGGTGCCAACCGAGAGTAGCACGAACGATCGCAGCAAGGTCGCACCGGCGTTGCTGATCGTGAAGATGCCGAAACCTAGCGCAAGCACGGTCATTAAATCGAGGTCCAGCGCGGGCAGTACGCTGTCGATTGCCACCTGCATGTAATAGGGTGAGGCGAGCAAAAACGCTTGCAGCACCACACTGAGAACCAGCGTTTGCAGCAACGCCCGTTTCAGGCCCGAAACGCGGCTCCAGAGTTGCGGCAACCTTAACCGCTCACGCTGGCGTGAAGGTACAAAGTCTTCCGCCGGACGAAGTTCCAGTGCAACACCGGTAAAGTGCTTCGACACCTCGTCTAGCGCGATCCAGCGCGATCTTCCTTCGGGGTTGTGAATGAACACGCGCTCGCGCGAAACCTGTTCCAGTACAACATAATGGCTCATGTCCCAGTGCAGGATCGCGGGTAGATGCAGGTTCCGTAGCTGGTCTAGTGGTAGCTTGACCGCCCGCGGGGTAAGCCCCATCCGATCGGCCGTGCCGATCAGCGATTTAAGTGCGGCTCCCCGCAACGATGGCTGAAAACGGCGTCGCAACGTGCCGAGATCGACGTCCAGACCGTGAAAATTGCCGATCATCGCAAGGCAAGCGAGTCCACATTCCGCGATCTCGCTTTGCCGCACCAGTTTTACTCGGTTGCGTGACCACAGCCCCAGACTGAGCGCTTCACTCACCGGTTACGAACCGCGAACAAGGGTTCAAACAACCATTCGATCAAGGTCTGCTTCTCCGTTACGACACGCGCGCTCAGCGTCATGCCGGGTAGCAGCTGCTGCTTGCGGCCGAACGCCATCACACTCGGCTCGGCGATGCTCGCAGTGACAAGATAGACAGGCACCGTCACGCCCTTTGCATCGACACGCGCGACCGCTGTGGCCGATATATTTTCGATCCGCGCCGGCACTGTTCCAAAGCGCTGATAGGAAAAAGCATCGACGGCAAGACGTACGTTCTGCCCGATTGCGAGAAAGCCTGCCGCATTGGTTGGAACGGTGAGTTCGGCGCGTAACCGCGAACCGCTGGGCACAATTGCGAGCAATGGCGTTTGCGGATTGACCGGCTGACCGATCCGTGCAGTCAGTGCAGTGACACGCCCCGCAACGGGTGCCGAAATCGTGAAAGCTCGCGAAGAGTCGGTGATGATCGAGCGTTGCGACAATTCTGCGCGAGAGGCGGACAGGCCAGCCGCTTGCGCGCGCGCCTGCGAAACGATGCCCGCCGCCGAACGCTCGGCCTCTACGACGGATGCCGCCTTGCTGGCACGGATCGCTTCCATTTGCGAGACTTGCTGACGACGTGTCAGCCAGGTTTCCTCGCGCACCTGCAAATCGCGTCGGCTGATGAAGCCGTTAGCGGCCACCTTTTCCGCACGATCAAATTCTTCTTTCGCCTTGTCAACGAGCTGGCGCTCGACGACAAGCTGCTCGCCGATACTGGCAATCTCCTGCTTCAAACCCGCTGCTGTAGCCGCGAGCCGCGACTGATCTTCGAGCGCAGCGAGCGACAATTGCCGCGATTGGAGCGCAAGGCCTTTGTCCTGCTCGCGAATCGAATCGATCACGCTTTCCTGCGTGGCCGCTCCGCTGCTAAGTCTGTCATCGGCGCTGATCCGCACGAGTGGCGTATTCGCTGCGACAACCTCGTTTTCCTGCACACCGATGTCGTCGATCACACCCGCGCGCGTCGGCACGATGGTCGCGACGCCCCGGTCCGCCACGATGCTACCCGCGACCGTCTCGACCCGTGCATACGATGCCAGCGACAGGAAGGTGGCGGCAATGACCAGCGCCCCCAGCAAACCGTACCCAATGATCTGCCATGATACCGGCAGTGCGAGGTTGACGTCGCCATGCAGACGATCGGCTCGGTGGGCGATTACCTCTTCCCGGAACAACGCTGTCAAAATGTTTACCTTCGTCCGCGTTACGCGGTTGTATAGTTCGTCCGCCTGCGCTGGCCTATATGCGTCGCTTGGCTCAACAGGTTATTTCCGTCTAGGTATCGTTCAAGCTGCACTTTGTTGCAACCACGGTGCTAAAACCGCCGCGTCGTTCGCCGTTCGCTTTACTAAGGCATCAAACTGGGCAGCGCGGTGCGCTTGAAGCCCATCGATATACCTCCGGCCAGCACGCAATTCGATGACGCGCCGCAAAATGCGATCTTCGACCACATCGATATCAGCCCGCGCATCGAACAACTTGCGCCAGCGCGCGAGCAACAGCGCGCCGGTGATGACATCGCCCTCACAAACAGATTGCACCAGATCCCACTGCCCGGCGTTGATGAACTTCGCGACCATGAACGGCGCCGCGGTCAGCTTGGCCGGGATGTCGAGCGCCGCTGCATATTCGGCTTGATGAATCGGCTTCATCTTGAACCCGCCCGTAAGGACGCGCGCGAAGTCAATGTGGTGCTGACGGCCATCGCCGCCGAACGCCATCCAGCGCCAATCGTCCGGCAGCGTAAGCCCGTATCGCATGGCGGCGCAGACCAACATCGGCAAGTCGTGGAATGAGCCCGCCCAGCTAACGAACTCGGTGTTCGAGGGGCATTCCTCCAGCACTTGCAGGATGCCGGCGATAACCTCGCGTTCGCTGTGGTCCGGCGCGCTCAGCGTCACCATCCGCGCGATATCGACGTTGCCATCGTCGTGCTCGGTCAACACCATGATCGCGGCCGTCACGACCGTCTGAAAAACCCAGCGCGGCGTCAGCAACGGATCTTCGGCGCGGGCATAGTTTCGGCGGCTCGGCGCGTCGTGCTCGCTCGGCACGTGCCGTTCCATCGCCAGATAGCGGCGATGGCCGGCTTCATCGAGGACGGCGCTTTCGAGATCGACGATGACGTAGTTGCGCTTGCGGCGGGGCTCGAGGCTGTGGATTTTCATGAAGGTCTCCGTGGGGCGTTGAGCCCCGGTCGTGGGAATGATTTGGGGGCCCCGGCTGCGCCGGGGCCCGTCCGCGGTTGTCAGCCGAACCGGATGATGGTCTCGCCTGGGCTGGCCGGTGGCTCGCGCCACGCGTCGCCGCGCGGCAGGAACACGTTGTTCTCGGCAAGCCGGTCGGCCATCGTCGACGCTGCGGGACGGATGCGACGCATCGCACGCGCTTTGCCGACGCGCAGCGCGCGGGGCTTGCCAGCACGGCGTTCGAGCAACCCACGCGGTCCGACAGCGATGTGCTCGTCGCGCCCGCTCGACACCAGCACGATCGGTGCGGTATCGTCGGCAGCATGCGGGAACAGGCCGTCGATCCAGTCGACCTGCAGCATTTCGCGCAAGGCGACCGCGAACCTGGCTGGCGCGGCGTCAGCTACGGTGCGCCAGCCGAGGTAAATCACGTCTTTGCGCATCTGCGTCGCAAGGACCGCGATTTCCATGCCCTTGGCGAGGTCGGCGATGCCCCCGCCGGCAAACGCCGTGCAGTCGTTCGCTGGCGCGAACAGCGGATAGCCCATTTCCTGGCGCAAGCCCCACGCGATGTTCTGCGTTTTGATTTGGTATTTGAGGACAGCATCCTGTTCCAAAGCGTATCTCCTTCCAGTGTTCGGCCGGGTCGGCCTGAGCATTTTTCCCATTTCCACGGTGCTCACTTGGCCCTCTGCGATGGGGCTCTTCAGGATCGACGCGAGGGCTGCGCCGGTCGCGCGGTCACCCGCTAGCGTTCTCGGCGGCGGCAGCGCGCCACGCATCCAGCGTGCCGACTGCCAATTTGTGCAGCGCGTCGGCACGCTCCGGGCTGCCGTTCGCCCACAAGCGCAGGGTCGCCGCAGCGTTGGCGGCGAGCATCGCGCAGATCGCCCGATCGCGGACCGGTCCGTGGTCGGCGAGCATCGCGGCGACGGGCGCGATCGTTGGTATGGTGCTCTCTTTGCACGCCGCGTGGAGCGAGGGTGCAGCCACACCGCCGAAGCGATCGGCCAGGTCGATCGCGCCAGTGCCGACCGCCCCCGCTAGCGCATCGACAAACGCGCGGTCTTCTTGCGGGCTGGCGTTGGTCGCTGCTGCGAGCAGGGCCGGAACGACGCCATCGGCAAGCCGCCAACCGACCAGCGTGGCTGGCTCGTGCAACTGGTCGGTCAGCCAGCGGATCAGCGCCGCGTCGTTGAGCTTCGATCCGGCGGGCGCGGTCTGGACGGCGATTACCGCGTCGAACTCCCCCGGTGCTTGCTCGACAATGTGGAACAAGCGATTCCGGAAAAATACTGCTTGATAGTCCTGGTATGCGGATCGGCGCTCCTGATGCGGGCGATGGTGATGGCGATGGTCGGCGGGGTGAGGTCGGTCATGTTGGTATCCTTCGAGGACGCACACCGTCTGCGCCGCACGCGGAAAAGCGTGAGCGGGACCGACGCGCGAGATTTTGTTGAGGTCGGCGGAGCCGCGGTTCAGAAAGCCGGGTTCGCCGGCAGGGCTTCGATATATTCGGCGATGTTGCGGCCGCTGAACGCACGCTCGGCCTTGGCCAGCTCGATCCGTCTGTCAGCGCGTCGCGCGGCACGCTCGATCTGCAACTCGAGCGCGCGGCCCCGCGCCCAGCGCGCGGGCGCGCAGTCGGCGATCGACATCAAATGCGATCGCTCCGGTGCTTCTTCGATCCACCGTGCCAGTTGCGCGAGTGGCTCGGCGATCAGCGCGTCATTGCCGTCGCGAACGCCACCCAGAACAGCCAGGCGACATAGCTCGCGACCGTGTCTTGTGCGCAATACGTCACGATCCGATCGACGTCGCCGGCGGCGTGATAGTCGGCGACCTCGCTGCCATGGCTGTCCACCTTCACCGGGATCCCGAGCGCGCCGCAGATCTCGGTCAGCGACGGACGCGGGGCGCCGCCGAAGTTCGAGAACAGCTCGCACAGGTCGGCGTGCAGGCCGCCGAACCGATTGGCGCGGAACTGTGCGGATAAGTTGGCCGCGTCGAAGCAACGCTGCGCCATCGCGCCGATCGCCAGGTTTGGAAAATCGAACCCGCGCCCGTTGGCGCTCACCGCCGTTCCGCGCTTTGGCAGAAGGCGATCGACCTCGCGGTAGAAGCAGGCCGGATCGCCGACATCGTACAAGACGTTGTCGAGCCGAAAGTCATACCGTCCCGTCCCCAGCGCTCTCGCGGTCAGAATGCTGGCAACGACGGGCTGGTGCAGCGGCCATTTTGGAAAGCCGTCGCCGGGCGGCGGGTTCGGCACGATCGTCTCGATGTCGATCGTAACGACCAGTGACGGATCGTGGTCGTTCGAAGGCGGCTTGGGTTTCATCAGTTGATCTCCGGCAGATGCGCGCGCTGCGGCGCGGTTTGCAATCGGAAAGGCCGAAGGCCGACATCACTGCCTTTTCCCCTCAACCTTCCCGATCACTGCATCTGTTCACCAAGCTGATTGACCGGCGTGGGCGTCCCCGCGCCTTTTCCACGCCGCGAACAAGCCAGGTCGATTTAGGCGGGAAGTTGCCGTCGCAACCCTCCCTTAAGGGCAAGGCTGGCAAACACGACGAACCAGGATGGGACGGATACGATGGAACCGACGAGCACCAAAAAGACCTATCCCACACCTTGGCCGCACAAGGGCCCGACGCTGGGGTCGGTGCCAAATACGGACTTGCCCGACAATCTGCCGCTGTGTGCCGAATGCCCAGCGGCCTGGTGGTATCGGACAAACGGCGCGTTTGAGTGTTTCTGCTCGAAATTCCGCAGCGTGGTCTTCGACAAGCGCAACGGGCCAGTCACCATGTGCGATGCGCGCGAGGAAGCGATCAAAGACCTGAGGTCAGACTGACCCGGAGGACACCGGGCGCTAGAGCATCGAGCGTTTAATCTGCAACATATCCTGCGGCTTTGAGGTAGTTCCAGCATTCCTCGGGCGAGTAGAGGTCGCAGATCGATCCGACGGCTTTCCATAGGTCGTCGATGGTACGGGCTTTGGCTTTGCGCAGGTGTGCCTTGAGTTTTGCAAAGGCCATTTCGATCGGATTGAGATCGGGGCTGTAGGGCGGGAGGAAGAGGAACCACGCCCCACGCGCCTTGAGGATGGCGGCGGCCTTTTCGCTTTTGTGGCTCGACAGATTATCGAGAACGACCATGTCGCCGGGCTTGAGGGTCGGCGCGAGTTGGGTCTCGACCCAGGTCTCGAAGATGTGCCGGTTCATCGGGCGGTCGATGACCCAGGGCGCGGTCAGCCCATCGTGACGCAGCGCCGCGATGAAGGTCTGGGTTCCCCAATGGCCGAACGGTGCCTTCATCTTCAGCCGCCGACCTCGACGCGAGCGGCCGCGCAGCCGCGTCATCTTCGTCGTCGTTCCGGTCTCGTCGACAAAGGCCAGCCGTTCCGGGCGCTTCTTCATCCACGGCTGGCGGTGCACCTGCCAGATGTGACGGGCGCGAACGACGTCAGTGCGATCGGTTTCGCTCGCCAGCAGCGTTTTTTTTGACGGTAAAGCCCTCCGCCCGCAGCAGGCGCGACAGCGAGGCGGGGTGCGCCTTGACGCCGCGCTCGGCAAGCAGCCGC
>CAXTMT010000057.1:0-13194 GCA_964245355.1 uncultured Sphingomonadaceae bacterium | reverse complement strand
GACCGGCACGATCCCTTCCTGCTGAAGCCATTCGTCGAGCGTTTCGATGGTCACGATTATATCTCGCTGAAGTGGAATTGTTGGCCGTTGTCGGCCAGCATGGTAAGCGAGCCTTATGAATGTCCAGACCCAGGTCCGGAAGAATCTGATCCCCCGGCCCTTGCGGCTGACCGTGGATCAATTTTGGCATCTGAAAAAGGCCGGTGCCTTCTCCTCATACAGCAAAGCGGAATTGCTGGACGGAGAGATGAGCGGCGTTCCGATCCAATCGGAGGACGAGCCGGAATCGGATGCCTCCATCCCGATCAAGCTCCGTGTACAGGATTATTGGATGCTCGAAACGGCCGGCCTCCTTCGCGAAGTCGGCAAGACGGAATTGATCGATGGCGCGCTATATGAAATGAGTCTCCAGTACCGACCCCATTGGTACATAAAGAACGAACTGACCTATCGCCTGCGGCGGGCGCTGGAAGCGGCCGGAAGCGCGCTTTATGCGGGCAGCGAGGGCAGCGTGATCCTTTCGGATTTCGATCTTTTCGAGTCCGATGTCATCGTGACCGACGCGCCTATCGGCAGCGGGCCGATCCCGATCGCCTCGGTGCGGTTGCTGGTCGAGGTCGCGGATACGACCCGGGGTTACGATCTCGGCGAAAAGGCGCTCCGCTTTGCGGAAGCGGGCTTGCCCGAATATTGGGTCGTCGACCTTCCCGGGCAGCGAATCCGGCAATTCTGGGCGCCGTCGGACGGACGATTCACCCAAGAACATAGCTGTCCGCTCGGCGAGCGGGTTGCGTGTGCAACCCTGCCGCTCACCATCCCCCTGCCCGACTGACGCGCCTTACCGCGTCAGCTTCTTGTAAGCCCCCGCGCTCGCCCGATCGGCCGCATCGCCCAGGCGGCGGCGCTTATCCTCTTCGTAACTGTCGAAATTGCCCTCGAACCATTCGACATGCGCATCGCCCTCGAAGGCGAGGATGTGCGTCGCAAGGCGATCGAGGAAGAAGCGATCGTGGCTGATCACCACCGCGCAGCCGGCGAAATTCTCGATCGCTTCCTCCAGCGCGCCCAGCGTTTCCACGTCGAGATCGTTGGTCGGCTCATCGAGCAACAGCACGTTGCCGCCGCGCTTCAGCATCTTGGCGATGTTGACGCGATTGCGTTCGCCGCCCGAGAGCTTGCCGACGTTCTTCTGCTGGTCCTGCCCCTTGAAGTTGAACGCGCCCACATAGGCCCGGGTCGACTGCTCGAAGCCGTTGACCTTCATATAATCGTGGCCCTCGGAAATCTCCTCCCAGACGTTCTTCTTGGGATCGAGGTGATCGCGGCTCTGGTCGACATAACCCAGCCGCACCGTCGAACCCATGTCGATCGACCCGCTGTCGGGGGTCTCCTGACCGGTGATCATCTTGAACAGGGTCGATTTGCCCGCGCCGTTCGGGCCGATCACGCCGACGATGCCGCCCGCCGGCAGCGTGAAGCTCAGATCCTTGATCAATTCCTTGTCGCCATAAGACTTGGATAGGTTCTCGACCTCGATCACCTTGCCGCCGAGACGCTCGGGCACCTGGATGACGATCTGCGCCTTGCCGGGGGTGCGGTTCTCCTGGCTGGCGACGAGCTGATCGAATTTGGCGATACGCGCCTTCGATTTGGTCTGGCGGGCCTTGGCGCCCTGCCGGATCCACTCCAGCTCGTCGCGGATCGCCTTCGATCGACCGCTCTCCTCGCGCTCTTCCTGCTCGAGGCGCTTGCCCTTCTTCTCCAGGTAGGTCGAATAATTGCCCTCGTAGGGGAAATATTTGCCGCGATCGATCTCGAGGATCCAGCCGACGACGTTATCGAGGAAATAGCGATCGTGGGTGATCATCAGCACCGCGCCGGCATATTCGGCAAGGTGATTCTCCAGCCATTCGACGCTTTCGGCATCCAGATGGTTGGTCGGCTCGTCGAGCAGCAGGATCGAGGGCTTCTGGATCAGCAGGCGGGTCAGCGCGACGCGGCGCTTCTCACCGCCCGAAAGGCTTTCGACCGGCCAATCGGAAGGCGGGCAGCGCAGCGCCTCCATCGCGATCTCCAGCTGGTTGTCGAGCGTCCAGCCGTCGACCGCGTCTATCTTCTCCTGCAGCGTACCCATCTCTTCGAGCAATTTGTCGAAGTCGGTATCCTCCTGCGGATCGCCCATCTCGGCCGAGATCGCGTTGAAGCGATCGACCATGTCCGCCGTCTCGCGGGCGCCGTCCTTGACGTTCTCCAGCACGTTCTTCGACGGATCGAGCTCGGGCTCCTGCGCCAGATAGCCCACGGTGATATGCTCGCCGGGCCACGCCTCGCCGGTATAGTCCTTGTCGATGCCCGCCATGATCTTCATCAGCGTCGACTTGCCGGCGCCGTTCGGGCCGACGATGCCGATCTTGGCATCCTGATAGAATTGCAGGTTGATGTTGCTGAGCACCGGCTTGGGCGCGCCGGGGAAGGTCTTGGTCATGTCTTTCATGACGAAGGCATATTGCGCGGCCATGGGGGTCGAGACTCCGGGATTCATGCTGTTTGGATTTGAGCGCGCCGATAACCCGCCGGCTCGTGCTTGGCAAACATGGGGGTTGGCGCCTAGCTTCGCCGGATGCGCATCATCCTCTCCCTCGCCGCCCTTCTCTCCGCCTCCTCTCCGCTCGTCGCCGCGCTACCGCCCGATCAGGTCGGCTACGACGTCGTCGCAGGATTGACGACGGAGATCGGCCCGCGCCTCGCCGCGACCGATGCCGAGGCGCGGGCGCGCGATTGGGCGGTGGTGCGGTTGAAGACGCTCGGCTTCGCCAACGTCCGTATCGAGACTTTCCAGATGCCGGTGTGGCTGCGCGGCGCCGAGACGGCCGAGATCCTCGGCCCGGCGCCGCAGAAGCTCATGGTCGCGGCTCTCGGCTACAGTGGCGCGACTCCGCCCGAGGGCGTCACCGCCGAAGTCGTCGGTTTCCCCAGCCTCGCCGCGCTGGAGGCGGCACCCGATGCGGCGGTGAAGGGCAAGATCGTGTTCGTCTGGCACCGCATGGGGGTGACGATGGACGGCTCCTCCTATGGCGAGAATGTCGCGATCCGCTACGGCGCGAATATGCTGGCGGCGAAGAAGGGCGCGGTCGCCGCGCTGATCCGCTCGGTCGGCACCGATCACCACCGCCTGCCGCACACCGGCGTCAGCGCGCCGCCGACGGCGGGTGTGATACCGTTGCCGATCGGTGCGCTGTCGGTGCCCGATGCCGAGCAGCTCGAACGGCTGCTGTCGCTGGGCAAGCCGGTGACGCTGCACCTGACGCTCACCCCGCGCTTCGCCGGTATGGGGACTTCGGGCAACGTCATCGCCGAAGTGCCGGGGCGCGATGCCAGGGCGGGGATCGTGCTGATCGGCGGTCATCTCGATAGCTGGGACTTGGGCACCGGCGCGTTCGACGATGGCGCGGGCGTCGGCATCACCACGGCGGCGGCCGAGCGCATGCTGAAAGGCCCGAAACCGAAGCGCACGATCCGCCTCGTCTGGTTCGGCGCCGAGGAGCCGGGCGGCTTCGGTGGCGAGGCTTATGCCAAGGCGCACGGTGCCGAGAAGCATGTGCTGGCGGCAGAGGCCGACCTGGGCGGCGATCGCGTGTGGCAGTTCCGCACCAACCTCGCCGATCCGAAATCGCCGGTGCTGGATGCGCTGCGGGCAAAGCTCGCGCCGTTCGGCGTCGGCTACAATCCCGGCCCGGCGCATGGTGGCACCGATGTCGAGCCGACGATGAAGCTCGGTGTGCTGTCGATCGACCTCGCCAACGACGCGACGCGCTATTTCGATATCCACCACACCGCCGACGACACGCTCGACAAGATCGACCGCAGCCAGTTCGCCCAGGCGATCGATGCGTGGACGGCGATGCTGGAGGTGATCGCCAACACCGATCTGCCGCTGACGCCAGCGCCGTTGGGTAAGGAGGGGTGAAGACCTTTCTCGCCCTTGCGCTGATCGCCGCGAGCGCTCCCGCGATCGCGCAGGACCGCAATTCCGATGTGCGCGCCGTCGCCAAGGAATTCGACGACGCCCAGCTTCATGGCGACCGCGCCACGCTAGAACGGCTGCTCGCGCCCGACTATCTTTTCGTGCGCGGATCGGGCCGCGTCGGCGATCGGGGCGATTTCATCGAGGCGTTCACCTCGCCGGGCCAGAAGCTGGAGCCTTTCCGGATCGAGGATCCCTTGTTCCTGCGCGTGTCCGGCGATGTCGCGATCGTCGGCGGCGAGGCATGGATCAGGGGCACCGACGGCGGTCAGCCCTTCGCCCAGCACTTCCGCTATTCCGATACCTTCGCGCGGCGCGACGGGAGGTGGATGGTTGTCTATACGCAGGTGACGGGGCTGCGGCAGTAGACAGGACCACCCACCGTAACCCTGAATTCGTTCCGGGCTCCATTCCGCCAGCGTCGACCGCATCGCTATACCGCCACCCGAGCGCCCATGGATGCCGAAACAGGTTCAGGGTGACGATTCGAGTTTACCGCATCGTCTCCAGCAAACTCGCGATCGGCACGAAGGCGAAGGCCACGCTGCTGTCCGCCACGCCGTAGGGCAGGAACAGCAGGTCGCCGAGCTTCATCCCGCCGCAGCTGTAGACCACGTTCGGCACATAGCCTTCGCGATCGGTATCCAGCGGGCTGAGCAACGGTTCGGACATGCGGCCGATGATCTTCGACGGATCTTCCTTGTCGAGCAGCACCGCGCTGACCGAATATTTCCGCATCGCGCCGACGCCGTGGGTCAGCAGCAGCCAGCCCTCTTCCAGCTCGATCGGCGAGCCGCAATTGCCGAGCTGGACCATTTCCCACGGATAGACCGGGGTCATGAGCAATTCGCCCTCGCCCCATTGATCGATCTTGTCCGACTTGATCAGGAAGACGTTCTCGCCGTCCTGTCGGCCGATCATCATATATTCGCCGCCGATCTTGCGCGGGAAGAGCGCCATGCCCTTGTTGCGCGCGGCCGGGCCGCTCATCGGCGTCAGCTCGAAGGAGCGGAAATCGCGGGTGCGGAGCAATTCGGAGCGGATGTTGGCGCCGTTGTAAGCGGTGTAGGTGCCGAGCCACTCGACCGATCCGTCGTCGTGGGTGAATTCGACGAGGCGCATGTCCTCCAGCCCCTTCGACTGGGCGGCGGTCATCGGGAACAGCACGGTGCCGGAAAGCGAGCTGTCGGGATGACGATGCACTTCGATCGCGCCGTTGCCGACCTCGATCGCGCCGTCGGCGGCGGTGGCGAACGGCGGTTCGGCCATCAGCTCGACCACCGGCCCCGGCCCGAGGATGCCCTCGCGGAAGGCGATCGAGGAGATATGCCCCTCGCCCACCGCGCGCAGCGACATGACGATGCGAATCGCGCCATCGGACAAGCCCGACTGATCGGGATGCGCGACGACGCTGGGATTCATCAGCGCGGCGGCGGCATAGCTATATTCATGACAGAAATAGGCGCCGATCAACTGGCGCTTGATCTCCGAAATCGCATCGCCGTCAAGCCCGAGCCCGTCGCGGATCGCGACATAGCGGGTGAGAAACACCGCGCGCGTCTGCCAATGCCGCGCCTCGAAATCGCGCAGCACGATCTCCAGCTCGACCGCGGCCTGCTCCTCGTCGAGCGCGAGCACGGCATCGGCGATGCGGCGGACCCGGCCCGGTCGGCCGGGAACGCCACTCGCTTCGATGGGAATGTGAAAAGGGCGGACCACCACACGAGCGGCATCGGCCTGCAACCGAAGTGGGCTATGGATAACGTCGAGCAATGAGCCCCCCGGCCTGATCGTCGCGGAACTACGACGGAAGAACAGCCCTCGCGTCTATCGCGGGTCGCGCGCTTTTGAACCCCTAAAATCGCCGCTCGACGCCGATATCCCTCGGTCGGAGGCGTCCTAGCGGCGCAGCGGGCCTATCTTTGCGGTCAGCGTCGTGCTCGATCGCACCGGCGTACTCGCCTTCACCGGCAGGCCGCGCGCCATGCCGGCGCAGGCGAACTGGAAGGCCAGGATCGATTCGGCGCCCTGGTTCTGGTTGACGCGGTCGCTCATCAGCCCATCGAAGCAACCGCCGGTGGCCGGGGTCGCGATCGGTACGCCCAGATCGTTGGCGCCGAGATACCAGGCATAAGCCTTCCACGCGCTTTCCTGCCAGCGCGCGTCGCCGGTCGCCTGGAAAGCGTAGAGCATCGTATCGACCGTTGCCCAGGCTTCGATCGGCTGCTGATCGAACGGCAGCGGCGGGGTGTGCGGGATGCCGAAGCTGTCGGTGCCGACCGCACGGAACAGGCCCTCGCGATTGGTCTGGATGCCGTCGAGCCAGGACAGGCAGACGAGCGCATCGGCGAACATCGCTTCGTTGCCGGTGACGCGGGCGCCACGCAGCAAGGCTTCGGGCAGGCGCGTGTTGTCATAGGCCAGCACATCCTCGAACCAGACCCAATCCTTCTGCCGATGGATACGAAGCTGCTCCCACAGCCGTTCGGAGAATTGCACGACGAGGCGATGCGCGACCGAATGTTCGGGGTGCGATTGCAACACGGCTTCCGCGCCGAGCAAAGCGAACGCCCAGGTGCGCGGGCTGCCGAGTTCCAGCGAATGCGGCGCAACCTGATCGAACAGATGCAGCGCCCAATTGCGCAGATCCTGCGCCGAAGCGTTGGAAACGGTATCGCCCAGCGTCCAGAGCGTACGCCCGAAGCTGTCTTCGGAGCCCTCTTCCTCCAGCCAGCTCCGATCGAAAGCCATGAAGTTGCGGAACCGCCCACGCTCGCCGTTCCAGGCATGCTGGACGAACGAGGCGTAGACCTTCGCGAGCTCGTCGGCGCGGGTCTTTTCCGGCCCGTCGATGCGGTGCATCAGCATCAGCGCGCGGCAATTATCGTCGACACAATAGCCGTGATGGCGATCGGGCACCGAATAGATCGAATGCTGGATCATGCCGCAACCATCGGTCATCCGCTCGATCGCCTCGAGCTTGGCCGGGTACAGTTCGCGGGTGTTCGCCTTGTTCATCCCGGTCAGCCGCACCGCCTTCTTCGCCACCGCCTCCACGCAAATGCGAATGTAGGCGTCGGCCAGCTTTTCCCACGTCGTGCCGCGACCGATCGCATAAGCGCGCGCCCCCATGCCGTCGAGCAGATCGGGCTCGTCGAGCAGGCGCAGGATCGCGGTCGCGAAGCCCGGGCTGTCGCCGAACGGCACCAAGATGCCCACCTCGTCGGCCAGCAATTCGGCGGCATGCCAGTAGGGCGTCGACACCACCGGCTTGCCCAGCGCCACCGCATAGGAAAGCGTACCGCTCGTAATCTGCGTCTCGGAGAGATACGGCGTCACGTAGATATCGGCTGCCTGAAGATAATCGAGCAACGCCTGCTGTTCGTGGAAGCCGTCGATGAAGCGGACATTGTTGCCCACGCTCAATGCGTCGGCGAGGGCGAGCAGGCTTTCGCGATACGCCTCGCCCTCGCGCGCGGCGAGATGCGGATGGGTGGCGCCGAGGACGACATAAAGCGCATCCGGGTGGCGCGCGACGATCGCCGGCAGCGCCCGGATCATGGTCTCGATGCCCTTGTTCGGCGACAGCAACCCGAAGGTCAGCAACACCTTATGACCCTCGAATCCGAACTGCCTGCGCAGCGCCGGATCGGACTGGCGGCCGCGATCGGGCGCGCCGTGTGGTACGACCGCGATCTTTTCGTCGGAGACGCCGTGGATGCGCATCAGCATCTCGCGGCCGCGCTCGGCCATCACGATCAGCCGCGAGGCGCGCCGCGCCAGCGCATCGATCACCGTCCGCTGATCGGCGTTCGGGGTCTCGAGCACGGTGTGGAGAATGACGACGACCGGCGCCTCGACCCGATCGAGCAGGCGCAACAGGTGACGCCCGGCCGGGCCGCCGAAGATGCCATATTCATGCTGGACGAGCACGACATCGGCGCGGCTCTCGTTGATCCGCCGCGCGGCCCTGACATAATCGTTCAGACCCTCCTGCGCGATCGATGCGACGACTTCGGGGCCGTAGCGGTGGGCCGAACCGGGATCGTCCATCGCATACAGATCGATCGCGGTATCGGGAAAACTGCTGCGGATCGCCGCGGATACGTCGCGCGTATATGTTGCGATGCCGCAAAGACGCGGCGGGCTGTTGCCAATCAATGCGATACGGGGGAGTTTGTTAGCGGGGAGGCCTTCCGAACCGTGAGTTTCCACCGACAAACAAACCTCCCGAAATACGCTGCCGAAAACTATGGCATGAACCCCTGATAAACGCGAACCATCGCAGAAGGTTGCGTCGATGTTGGTGCGCTGCAACAATCGAAGCGAGCGCGACGAGCCGAGAGGGTGTGTCGATTAAGCGTTGACGAGCCTTGGAGGCTCGTTAATGGAATGGGTCGGGACGGCATCGGGCCGGACCCGTACTTGATTTGGAGCAGACGGAATGAAGAAAGCAGTCTTTGTTCTCGCCGCTGCCGGCCTGATGTCCCTGGCCGCTTGCAGCAAGCAGACCCCCACCGAAAACGCCGCCGATGCGACCGCGAACGCGCTCGACAACGCCGGTGAGAACCTCGAGGATTTGGCCGACAACACGTCGAACGACGCGGCCGCCGCCGCTCTCGACAACGCTGCGGACAACCTCCACTCGGCTGCCGACAAGGTCGAGTCCAACAAGAAGTAATCGTTTTCGCGGTTCGTTCTTGCGAGCGGATCGAAAAGGTTACTGCAGGCGGGCGTCCGGCTTCGGGCGCCCGTTTTGTTTGGTGGGCGACAAGGATTGCATATTCCTCCCCGCTCATGCTGAGGAGGGACTGAGCCCGGCGAAGGCCCCGTCTCGAAGTACGCCCCCCGGCAGATCCTTCGGGACACCATTTCGACTCCGCTCAGTGGCTTCTCAGGATGAGCGGACGTGGACATGGCCGACCTATCGATTGACGATCAGCCCGCCGGCACCCCCCTCACCCTCTTCAACAGCCTGACGCGTACCCTCGAATCCTTCGCGCCGATCGATCCGGCGATGGTTCGCCTCTACAGCTGCGGGCCGACGGTCTATAATTTCGCCCATCTCGGCAATCTGCGCGCCTACGTCTTCACCGATACGCTGCGCCGTACGCTCAACTGGAAGGGCTATGCGACCAACCATGTGATCAACATCACCGATGTCGGCCATTTGACCTCGGATGCGGACGCGGGCGACGACAAGATGGAGGCCGCCGCCGCCGCCCAGGCGCGCTCGATTTGGGAGGTCGCGGCCTTCTACACCGCCGCGTTCAAGGCCGATCTGGCGGGGCTGAACATCCTCCACCCCACGCTCTGGTCGACCGCGACCGATCATATCCAGGATATGATCGCCTTCGCCCGCGCGATCGAAACCCACGGTTCGGCCTACGCACTGGAAGGCGGGCTCTATTTCGACACCTCGACCGTCCCCGATTACGGCCGCCTCGCCGGCGCCCGTCCCGACGAGACGATCGGCCGTATCGCCGAGGTCGAGGGCAAACGCCATCCCGCCGATTTCGCCTTGTGGCGCGCCTCGCCGGGCGATTCGCAGCGCCAGATGGAATGGCAGTCGCCCTGGGGTCCGGGGGCGCCGGGCTGGCATCTCGAATGTTCGGTGATGAGCCTGAAATATCTGGGGACGCAGTTCGATATCCACACCGGCGGCATCGATCACCGCGAGATCCATCACCCCAACGAAATCGCCCAGAACCAGGCTTATACCTGCTCTGCACATACGGGCGCGAATATCTGGATGCACAACAATTTTCTCGTCGATCGCGGCGGCAAGATGTCGAAGAGCAAGGGCGGTTTCGCGACGCTTGGCGGCCTGATCGCGCGGGGTGTACCGCCGCTGGCCTATCGCCTGCTCTGCCTCTCGGCGCACTACCGCTCCGAGCTGGAATTCTCGCCCGAGACGCTGGGTGCGGCGCTGGTGCGGCTGAAGCGGCTGACGATCGCGGTGACGCAGTTGCGCGAGAAAGCGGGCCAAGGGGCTTGGGCGCGGCCCTATCGCGAGGCGGCGGCGAGCCGGGGGGCGAGCTTTGCCTATCAGCGCGCGGTGATCGAGGAGGGCCTCGGCGCGAAGGCAGCGAAGGTGCTGGAGGCGTTCGACGCGGCTCTGTCGGCCGATCTGATGGTGCCGCAGGCGCTGCCGCTGCTGGAGGATATGCTCGCCGACAAAAACCTGGCCGCCGAGGAGCGGCTGCGTGTGGCGGCGAGCATGGATCTGGCGCTTGGTCTAGGCCTGCCCCTTCTGGAACGCCGCACCCTCTCGCTCCGCCCCGAGGCGGCGACGCTGGACGATGCCGATGTCGAAACCCTGCTCAACCGGCGCGAGGCCGCCCGCGCTCGCAAGGATTTTGCAACTTCCGACGCCCTGCGCGACCAGCTTCTCGCCGCCGGCGTCGAGGTAATGGACGGTGATCCCCTGCGCTGGGAATGGAAGGCGCAGTTGGGCTGAGGCGCTACCCAATTCTTCTTCCGTCATCCCGGCCTGCGCCGGGATGACGCTGGGTCGAGAGGCTGCGTCTAGGCCATCAGCGCCAGCAGCGCGAACGTCGCAAGCCAATGCTCGCCCATATAATCCCCGCCGATATGTGAGAGCGCGGCGGCGAGATGGCGCTCGGCGACCGTACCGACATCGGTCCCCCCGTCCAGCGCCTTGCCGATCGCCCGCCAGCACCAGGCGCGACTGAGGTTCAGCCCGTCGAGGTGCGCGATCTTCGGATCGGAGCGGTCGGATACCAGCACCGGCTGGAACAGGGTGGCGGGCGCCCCCTCGCCCACGCGCGGCAGGAAATCCGTGAACCACGCGCCGAAGTCCGCGCCCAGCACCCGGCTCATCAGCAGCGCCTCGCAGAGCGTACCGGAGAGGAATTCATCACCCCCCGGCTCCCACGCCTGCGCGTCGCGGTCGCCCGTGAACCAGTGCCGCGCCCGATCGCTGCACAGATCGGCTAAGTCGGGCGCATGATCGATCGCCCACTCCTGCGTCAGCACCAAAGCGAAGGCGGTGTTGAAGTGCGTACCGACGCGGATCGGATAGGTCAGCATCGGCAGATGCGCCCGGAAGCGATCGGCGAAGGCATAAGCGAGCGGCGCCAGTGTCTCCGCCCACGGCGCATCATGGTGTGCCGCCTCGCCATGCAGCGCCAATGCCCACGCCCAACCATAAGGCCGCTCGAAACTGGGCGACGCCTGGATAAGATACGCCAGTTCGCCCGCGACCTTCTCCGGCACCAGCATCGCGTCGGCCAGCGCGCGGATTGCCGTCGCCTCGGGCAAGTCCGGGAACAGCCGCGCGATCGTCAGCAATTGCCACCAGCCGTGGACGCAGCTGTGCCAATCGAAGCTGCCGTAGAAGATCGGATGCAGGTCGCTGGGCGTCCGCGCGTCCGCCGGCCCGTGCAGGACATGATCGAGCTTGTTCGGATATTCGCGACGGACATGGCCGAGCGTCAGGCGGGCAAAGCCGGCGGCGAGATCGGGGGTCAGAAGCGTCATGGGAAAGCCATCCAGTAGAGTAGCCCGACGATCGCCACCCACACCAGCACCGCCGTCGGCGCTTGGGCGCGGATCACGGCATAGCGGTCGCGCAGGCCCAGCAGCGCCGCCGGCACGAGGTTGAAGTTCGCCGCCATCGGTGTCAGCAGCGTCCCGCAAAAGCCCGCGAGCATCCCCATCGCCGCCACCGCCGCCGGATTGCCGTGATGGTCGTGGATCAGCAGCGGAATGCCCACCGCCGCCGCCATCACCGGGAAGACCGCGAAGGCGTTGCCCAGCGCGATCGTCAGCAGCGCCATCCCGCCGGTATAAACCAGCACCGCGCCGAACAGGCTGCCCGCAGGGATCACCGGGCGGAGCAGGGCGCCGATCGTCTCGCCCACCCCCGCCGCCGCCAGCACCGCGCCGAACGCGGTCAGCAATTGCGGCATGATCGCCGCCCAGCCGACCGAATCCATCAGCCGCAGGCCCTCGCGCATCGGCTCGGCGAGGCGGGCGCGGAAGTGGAGCATGACGATGGCGAGCGCGATCAGCGTGGCGAAGGTCAGTGCGACCAAAGTGGCCTGCTTGGTATCGATCACCGCCGGCATCCAGCGGAAGGCAAGGCTGCCGATCAGGGTCAACGCAGGCACGATCAGCGCCAGCGGGATCAGCCGGCGATCGGGCGGCCCGGCGACGGGCGCGGATTCGTCCTGTGTGCGCAGGCCGAGCAGGGCCAGCGCGACAAGGGCGAGAACCAGTACGCCGTTGGCGGTGTCGCCGACCCAATCGCCGATCAAAAAGCTGAGCGCCAGCAGCAGCCAGAAGGCTCCGTTGATCCAGCGCTGTCGTGTGAAAGAGGCGCCGGCGAACCCTGCAAACAGCAGCCCGATCACCCCATAGACGAAGCCGAGCCCGATCATGCCGCCCGTTTCCGCCGCGCCATCAGCGCCAGCCGCGCCCCGTGGATCGCCAAAGCCGCCACCGCGACGGGGATCGCCCACAGCGACATCGCCAGCGGCTCCACGCTGATCCCTGCCTGCAGCAGGATGCCGCGCATCAGCAGGATCGATCCGATCGCGAGGAAGATATCCTCGCCGAAGAACAGCCCCAGATTGTCGGTCGCCGCCGCCAGCGCCTTGATCTTGTCGCGCGCGTCGTCGTCGAGCGGTCCCTCCCGCTCCGCCGCAGCCTCGGCCATCGGCGCGAGCAACGGCCGCACCGTCTGCGGATGCCCGGCGATCGAGATCAGCCCCAGCCCCGCGCTGATCTGCCGGAAGAGCATGTAAGCGGTGAGGAGGCGCCCGAGCGTCAGCCCGCGCAGATCGGCGACCAGCGCGCGGGCCTTCGCCTGCAACCCGCGCGCTTCGAGCAGCCCGACGACGGGCAGGATCAGGTAAAGCGCGAGGATGAAGCGATTGGCGTTATACGCCTTGCCCAGCAGCGCGAGGATCGCGAGCGGCGCGATATGGGCGCCCAGCCCCGCGACCAAAGCGGCGACGACGATCACCAGCAACGGCTGCACCCCGAACAGGAAGCCGACGAGGATCACGACGAGGGCGATGAGGGAGATCATCTCCGCCTTGTCTCACAAATGCCGGACGTGTCGAGGCGCATCCGTCCCCCCTCCCTGCAGGGAAGGGGAGCGCGATTCTTTGAGGGAGGCACATTATGCCTCGCCATACCCC
>CAXTMT010000056.1:0-13413 GCA_964245355.1 uncultured Sphingomonadaceae bacterium | reverse complement strand
CGATCCGCGACGTCGCCGAGGTCGCGCAGCAGGCGCCCGGCCTCTATATCGCGCCCTCGCCGGCGTCCGCCTCGGGGCTGCTCCTCGCGATCCGCGGGCAATCGCAGGGCGACGTGCTGCTGACACTGGATTCGTCGGTCGGCGTGTATATCGACGGCGTCTATTATCCGCGCCAGCTCGGTATCAATTCGGCCTTCACCGACGTCGAGCGGATCGAGGTGCTCAAGGGGCCGCAGGGCACCCTCTACGGCAAGAACACGACCGGCGGCGCGATCAGCATCACCACCCGCCAGCCGGACCTCGACCGGATCGACGGCTTTGCGAGCACGACGATCGGCAATTACAGCAGGTTCAACGTGTCCGGTGGGCTCAATCTGCCGATCGTCGAAGATGTGGCGGCGCTTCGCGTGTCGGGCGAACGGGCGCGGCGCGGCGGGTTCGGCGAGGATTCGCTGGGCAATCCCTTGTCCAACGAGCATTCGACCTCGTTTCGCGGGCACCTCTTGGTCCATCCGGGCAGCGGGACCAACATCACGCTGTCGGGCGATTATCTCAAGATCGACGAAGGCGGTCAGATCACGCGACTGGCCTCGGTCAATCCCTATCCGGCCACCGCGCCGCTGGCGACGCCGACCGGCCTGCTCACCGCGACCGCGATCCAGGCCGGATTGCCCACAACGCTTGCCGGCCTTACCGCCGCGCGCGCCCTGCTGCTGGGCTTTATCGGCGGCGATCCCTATCATAGCTACGCATCGACGCCGCAATATTCGCGCTTTTCGCGCTGGGGCGTCTCCGGCGACCTGCGCCAGGAAATTACCCCGGCCATCACGCTGCGCTCGATCACCGCCTATAGCGAGACGAATCGCTCGTCGGCCGCGGACATCGACGGCACCCCGTATCGCCTGTTCGAACCGACGTTCGACACGCAGAGCCAGGTGTTCAGCCAGGAACTGCAGATCGCCAAGGACACGAAATCCGGCATCAACTGGATCATCGGCGGCTATTACAGCGTGGAGACCGGCCACGAGCTGGTGTCGTCCACGTCACTGGTGCCGATCAATGCCACCAATCCCGGCATCAACGAGGGCGACGTCCGCAACACGTCGACCGCCGCGTTCGGGCAGGCCTATTACGGCATCACGGATACGCTGCGCCTGACCGGTGGCCTGCGCTATACCTCGGAAACCAAGTCGCTTGTCTCGTACAATCGGACGGCGCTCGGCTGCAATATCCCTGCGTCTCTCATCAGCGGGCCGGGCTGCCGGGCGGTTTTCAAGAATACGTGGGACAACGTGTCTTATCTGGCGAGCCTCGACTGGCGAATCCGCCCCGGCACACTGCTCTACGTCAAGCATTCGCGCGGGTTCAAGGGAGGCGGCGAGAACATTCGCGGCTCCGCCGCCTCGCCGGCGAGCTTCCTGCCCTTCTCGCCGGAGACGGTGCGGGACTATGAGCTCGGGGTGAAGACCGACCTGCTGGATCGCCGTCTGCGGATCAACCTCGCTGCCTTCTATTCCGACTATCGGAACGTCCAGCGCAGCACGGCGGTGGCACTTGGCGGCGTGGTCAGTACACTGATCACCAACGCGACCTCGGCCAAGATCAAGGGTGGCGAACTCGAGATTACCGCAGCTCCGACGACCCGGCTCACTTTGAACACCTCGATCAGCTACGTCCACGCAAAATATGGCGCGTTCCTCGATGCCCAGATCGGAGATCGATCCGACGAGCCGTTCCCCATCCCGAAATGGACCGTCGCGTCCAACGCCACGTACGCCATTCCTCTGGCGTTGGGATCGGTCAGACTGACGGCGAGCTACATCTGGCAGGACGACGTTGATTATCGCGGTTCCGCCGTCATCGACAGCGCGGTGACGCAGCGGGCCTTCGGCTTGGTGAACGGCCGGGCGGCGTTGCTCCTCGATCCTCAAAAAATCGAGATTGCGCTGTTCGTCAAGAATTTGCTGAACAAGAGCTACATCGTCGGCGGCATCGATCTCGATCGTACGCTTGGCTTCAACATGAACGTTCCGGGTGCTCCGCGGACCTTCGGGGTGGATTTAACCAAGCGGTTCTGACGCGGAATACCGACCTATCCGCTTCGGCGATTTCGGATCGCGGAGAGTATGAAGGCGAAGTCGTCGGCATATTCGGCATCGGATTTCGCCTTCGGCAGGTCGTTCATGTCGTGACCGCCGTCGAAGTCGATCCGCAGCAACGCGACGCCGCGCGGGTTCGCCGCCTGCAATCGCGCCGCCATCTTGGCAGCGTTGTGCGGGGCGACGCGAACGTCGTTGCTGCTCGTGGTGAGCAGCATCGCGGGGTAATGAACCCCGTCCTTCACCGCCTGATAGCTGTCCATCGCCTTCAGCGCGCGATACCCCGCCTCGTCCTTGATCGATCCAAACTCGGGCACGTTCGGCTGGCCGTTCGGCTCGAATTCGGCGCGCAGGGGATTGGACATGCCGACCTTCGAGATCACCGCCGCGAACAGGTCGGGCCGCTCGGTCATCGCGCGGCCGACGGTGATGCCGCCCGCCGATCCGCCGAAGATCGCAAGCTTTCGCGCCGACGTATAGCCTTTGGCGATCAGCGTCTCGCAGCAATCGATCAGATCGCGCCAAGTATTTGGCTTGGTCGCCTTCATGCCGCCCTCGTGCCACGCCCGGCCATATTCGCCGCCGCCGCGGACATGCGCGGTGACGACGATGCCGCCCGCCTCCAGGAACGCGATGTTGCGCGCGTCGAAGGCGGGCTGCGAAGGCCATTGATACGCGCCATAAGCGTGGACGAGGCACGGCGCGGCGACGATCGCGCCCTTGCGACGAACGATCGAGATCGGCACCAGCGTTCCGTCACGGGCCGTCGCGTAGATGCGGCGATACTCATAAGGAGCGAGGTCGATCGCGGGGCGCTGCTGCAGCGAGGTGCGCGTCGCCCGGCTGGTGCGGCCATCGATCGCGAAGATCGTGCCGGGCTGCAGCCAACTGGTGATGCGGATCAGCGCGCCGCCGTCCACCGCGTTGACCGCGACGCTTTGCACCCAGCCCGGATAGGGTAGCGCCACGGGGCGGATCGCGCCGACCGACGGTTGGAAGAACAGGCTCTGCTCCCCGCCATCGTTGACCGTCACAAACGTCCCGTCGCGCCCGGCGTTGAGCTCGTCGAGAACGGACTTGCCCGCCGGGACAAGCATGCGGGCGGTCGCCAGTGTTCCCGTCGCCGCGTCGATCCCGAGCAGCGCGCCGTTGGCGGCCGCGCTGTTCGAGATGACGTAGAGCGTGTCGCCGCTCAGCGCGAAGTCGGCGACACCCTCGTCCGCCGTGCATATCCGCCGCCACCTGGCCTTGCCGCTCAGTACGTCGTCGCGTCGCGCGAGATAGATCGCGAAGGCGCGGACGTAGCCATCGCGCATCAGCAGTGCGACATGATCGGATCCGATCCCGACCTGCATCTCGGGCGACGAGATCGCCGACATCGCCACGCCGGCGTCCATTCCCGCCGCCATGATCTTCTGATCTGCAGCCTGCGAGGTGTCGACGCGGTGCAGCCACAAGCTGCGATCGCTGTAGAAGTTGGCGCTCCCGGCGGCCCGGCCGGCGAAGCGATTGTAAAAGAAGCCGCTGTCGTCGGGCAGCCACGATGCGCCGGCATATTGCGCGTCGGCGACGCGGTCCGGCAACAGCCGCGCGGTCGCGACCTCGACGATATGGCCCACCGCATTCTCCGACCCGGCCAGCGCGACCCCGAACGCGAGATAGCGCCCGCTTGGCGACGGCACCCACCAGGTGATCGACGCGGGACTGGAGCCGACCGCGAAGTGCGCGGGGTCCGCCAGCACCTTTTCCTGCCCGTCCGGGTAATGGGCTACGATCCGGGCATTGGCGGCGCCGGCCTCGCGCTTTTGCAGGAACTGGATCGCGCCCGCCGGCTTGGGATAGGTGACCTGCGTGACGTCGCCGGAAAGTTCGGCGATGCGCTTTAGCAAACTGGGACGGTCAGGATACGCATCGAGGATGCCGCGCGCGTAAGCATCCTGGCCACGCATGAACGGCAGCCAGTCGCGGTCTGCCTGGTTCTCGAGCCAGCGATAGCGATCCGTCACTTGATCACCCCACAAGGTCTCCGTGACGGGCTCGATCCGCGCCACCGGCGGACGTAGCGCACCATTGGCCGCAGCGATGCGCGGCAGCAGCGCGGTGCCGCCTAAGGCGGCAGCGCCGGTCAGGAAGCGGCGGCGCGAACAAGGGCGGTAGATCGATGCGGTCACGGCTGGTCTCCTCGGTATCGGGCGATGCCCACGAAATCGAGCGTTCGCGATCACCGATCGGTGAACGGCGTCTGGCGTCGGCGAATGACGATGGCGCCGCCGCCAAGGCACGATAGAAGGATGTCGATGACCGGATCCGCCCAGCCGCTTGCCGACCTTCCCGCCCGTGCCGTCCTGGCCTCGATCGCAGCCTTCTGGTCGGGGTGGATCGTGCTGATGAGCCTGCGCGCTGTGATGCTTGGATTTGCAGAACAGGGCGATCTGTTACCCCGCCGACTTGCGGCGGCGCTGGCGGGGGCGGCGCTGACCTGCCTCTTCTGGGGGGGGCTCCGCTGGATACGCAGCGATCGGCCGGCATTGATCGCACTGGCGGCCCTGGCCGGCGCGGTGCCGGCGACGATCGGCTTCGCCTGCGTCAACTGGTTGCTGTTCTACGGCTGGAACCCGCCGCCCTCGATCGCCGCCGACATCGCCCGCTGGGGTTATCGATCGGTGTTCCGCTACGCCGTGGTCGATACGTCGGTGTCGTGGTTCTTCTTCTTCGGCGGTTGGGCGATCCTGTATTCGTTTCTGCGCGCGGCGGCGGGGTCGGCGGCCGCGGAAAAAGCGAGCGCGCAGGCCGAACTGCGCGCGTTACGCTACCAGATCAATCCGCATTTCCTGTTCAACGCGCTGAACGCACTCGCCGACCTCGTTCAGACCGGGCGCGCCGAGGATGCGGACCGAATGATCCTCGATCTGTCCGCGCTGCTCCGCCGGATGATCGGCGAGGCCGATGCCGCGCCGGAAGTGTCGCTCGCCGACGAGATCGGCCTGCAGCGCCTTTACCTCGCGCTCGAAGCCCGTCGGTTCGAGGATCGGCTGCGCGTCGAAATCGATCTGCCAACTGAGTTGGCGGAGACGCCGGTGCCGCGGTTGATCCTGCAACCGCTGGTCGAGAACGCGGTTAAGTACGCGCTCGGCGCGTCGCGCGCGGTCGTCACGATCCGCATCGCCGCCATTGCGGACGCGCAGCGACTGACACTGTCGGTCGACGACGACGGGCGTGAACCCTGCGGCGACCGTGGCGGGTTCGGGATCGGGCTCGCCAACGTCCGCGATCGTCTTCGCATGCGGTACGGCGATGCCGCGAGGCTGATTGCAGGACCGGGCGCCGCTGGCGGCTACACTGCGCGGATCGAGCTACCCCGTGGCTAAGCCGTTGCGCACCCTTATCGTCGACGACGAGCCGGCGGCAATCCGGCGGCTTGTCCGACTATGCGAAACCCTGCCGGCGGTCACCGTGGTCGCAACCGCGGACAGCGGCGACGAGGCGCGCAAGGTCCTCGACAGGGTCGCGATCGACCTGATCCTGCTCGATATTGAAATGCCCGGCATGTCCGGCCTCGCGCTAGGTGAGTATCTTGTCGGTCGCGCGCCGGCGCCGGCGATCGTCTTCGTCACCGCGTTCGAACGCTTCGCGATCGCGGCTTTCGCGGTCGATGCGGTCGGCTATCTGCTGAAACCCGTCGATCCCGCGCTGCTCCGCGCCACGATCGACCGCGTGGCGCAGCGCACCACCATGTCCATCGCGCCCGCCATTTTCTGGGCGCCTTATCGCGGCAGTCTGCTGCGACTGGAGGACAAGGATATCGACCACATCAGCGGCGAGGGCGATTACGCCCGGCTGCACTGTGGAGACAAAAGCTATCTCGTCGCGGAACGGCTTTACGCGATCGAAAAACGGCTTGGCGGCGACCGGTTTATTCGCGTCCATCGGTCGGTGCTCGTGAACCGCGATCGCGTCGCGGCCCTGGCGCTTGAAGGGGGCAGCTGGGCTATGAATTTGACGTCCGGCCACCGCGTTGCAATCGGCCGCTCGTATTTGGCGAATTTGCGTACGCGACTGCGGATTACAGGGTGACCATAAAAATCTGCCGTGCGTCCTGCCGTTATAGATTGCGCGCCATGGGTGCTGACGGTTCGGTGACCGACGTCTAGCAGCTAAATAACGCCCCCGCCAATTCGCAAATGCTGACCGGTTATCCATCTCGCGCGCTTACTAACGATGAATGCCGCCACCTGTGCAATATCGTCAACAGTGCCAAGCCGCCCAAGCGGCGTCATGTTAATAGCGGCAGCAAATCGAATTTCAGTGCTGCCCGCCGCGCGTGACGTCGTGGTGTCGATCGGGCCGGGGGCAATAGCATTTACCGTGATGCCGCGCTCGCCCAGTTCGCGCGCCAGGACGCGGGCGTAAACTTCCGATGCTGCCTTTGCCCCGGCATAAATTGCCGTCCCGGCGAACGGCGTAACGACGGTGGTCGAGGTAATGACGACGATGCGGCCGTCATCGCGAAGCTTGCGCGCGGCTTCGCGCAATACAAAGAAATTCGCCTTGGCATTGATTGCTGTCGCTGCATCATATTCGGCTTCGCTCACCCCGACCAGCGGCTTGATCGCGGCTGCTGCGCCAGCGTTGCTGATAACGATATCGACGCCGCCGAAATGACTTTCCGTTACGGCAAAGAGCCGCTCGATCTCAGCGATACTCGTTACATCGGCCTGGACGGCAAAAGCCTTGCCACCGCTCGCCTCGATCTCGGCGACCGCCTCCGCAGCCCGACTTGCCTCAGCGTCGGCGGCGTAGTTGACGATGACGCTCGCGCCCGCCGATCCGATCAGCTCCGCAATGCGGCGGCCAAGACCGCGCGATGACCCGGTTACGATAGCGACCTTGCCGGCGAGGGCCGCTTTGTCCCCATCACTTTGCTTCATTCAACACCCTTCTGGCCCGCGTATTCGGTCCGCGCGATTTTGACGATCGGATCAGCATCAGCGAATAAAGCGACAGTCCCGATGCTAGCGCGGGCAGGAGGCAGGCCGTAAAAAGTGTGCCTGAGCTGAGGCCGGCGCTCAGCATGGCTCCGCCCGCCATCGGTCCGAACAGCGATCCGAGCCGTCCAAAAGCCTGCACAAATCCGATACCCGTTCCTCGCACGGAAAGCGGAAATTGGGTCGACGTGAACGCGGTCATCGACATTTGCGTACCGACCAGGAAGAAGCCGCAAATGCCCAGCGCGACGAGCGCCATAGCAGATGTCGGAGCGATAGACCCGACCAGCGCCAAAACGATCCCGCTGATACCATAGCCGCTCGCGAGCAGCATAAGCGGTCGCGCGCTCCGGTCGATCAAACGTGACATGAGATAGCTTCCCGCGATGCCGCCCGCGTTTATGGATGCGACGCCGAGGATGGCACTGGATAGCGGCATGCCCGCTTTTGCCAAGATACTGGGGGTCCAGTTAACGAGTAAATAGGTGAGCAACAGACTGAAAAACAATGCGAGTGACAGCAGAATGGTCGTTGGCGCAAGACCGCCGCCGAAAAGCGAGGCATACGCAACCGGGCGCCCTGCCGCGACCACGCCGTTTTCGCCTGTGGACCAGTCAATCACCTGGTCCGGTGCGATCCGGCCTAACAATCGTTGCGCTTTCGGTCGGCCCTTCGATGATGCAGCGAGAAAGCGGATCGACTCGGGCAAGCAACGTGCCAGCACGGCAGCCAGCAGCAGCGGTGCGACGCCGCCGACGACGAATACCGAATGCCAGCCAAAAGCCGTGATGAGCCAACCGCTGATCAGGCCGCCCAAGATCGCGCCCGCGGGAAACCCCCACAGCGTCATCGTCACCATTGTCGCACGGCGGCGGACCGGTGAATACTCAGCGGCCATTGCCATCGTGTTCGGTATAACCCCGCCCAGCCCAATTCCGCCGATAAGGCGGCAAGCGAGCAATTGGGGGAAATTACCGGCCAACGCGGACAGCGCGCTGCAAAGACCGAACAAAATAGTCATCGCAATGGTAAGCCGACGGCGTCCGAACCGGTCGGACAAGGTTCCAAAGACGCTCGTGCCGACGACGGACCCAAGCAACGTCGCGCTAAACATGAACCCGAAATCGATGGGCGACAGGTGCCAGGCACGGGAGATAGCCGGTGCGACGAAGCCGATTGACTGGGTATCGAATCCATCGAGTACCGCGATTAAAATACACAGCGTGAAGACCAGCTTTTGCAAACCGCCTATAGGCGCATCATCGATCGCCTGCGCTAGCGTTTTGGCCACACCGCGCGTTACATTTTCGTGGCTGGCAGGCGTCACGCGATTCCTCCGCCAACCTGAATGATCTGCCGGGTGACCCAGCGCCCCGCATCACTCGTCAAAAAGCCGATTACGTCGGCAATGTCATCGGGTTCGCCAAACCGCCCAAGAGGAGTCATGGCAATCACTTGCGCCTTTCGCGCATCGCTATTCTGCGCTTGCATCGCAGGCGTATTGGTCGGACCGGGCGCCACGACATTCACGGTGATGTTGCGTTCGCCTAATTCCGAAGCGAGCACCTGCGCGTAGATCTCCGCCGCGCGCTTTGCGCCACTATAGCTGGCTGAGCCGGGGTAGGGGGCCAGCACCGTGCTGCTGGATAGCACAATGATGCGGCCATTGTCGGCAATGGAACGCGCCGCTTCCTGTAGCACGAAGAATTGACCTTTCGCATTGAGCGCCATGACGCGGTCGTAATCCTCTTCGGTCGTCTCCGCGATCGACTTGATGACGGCGTCGCCCGCAGCGTTGCTAATGACGATATCGATACCGCCCATCAGCCGCAGGCTTTCCGAAAACAGGTGGCGAATGGCATCGGGGCGGCGCATGTCCGCGACAACCACATGGGCGATGCTGCCAAGCGCCGCGATTTCCAAAGCGGCGGCGGCTGCCGCCGGTCGCTGAGCTTCATCCTTGCAATTGATGACGATCTGCGAACCCGCCTCGGCAAGGTCGAATGCAGTCGCAAGCCCGATACCTGTCGCAGCGCCAGTGATCACCACGCGCCGCCGGGTCAGCGCCTTTTGAGCCTTCTGGTCATCTTGAGGATAAGTATCGAATGGCGCGGACGATGGCACGGCCGATCCGGTCTCGCCGTCAAGATCGATCATCAAACTTCTCTTTCGATTGCATCCTTGCCCACGATCATCCTTACGGCGGTTTGACACCAGTCGCATCACACGTCCTTGCGACGCGCCTACGTCGTGGCATGTCCCCCGAGCGGTATCGCCCTCTCGCTGTCTGCATTGCTGGCATGAGTCGGCCTGAACTCGAACGGTTGCTGGCCGTGCCACGTAAATCGTCATACGATACTGTGACGGCGGCTGCTTCTGCGACTTGTGTTATGACGAGAGTTCGCCCAGTGGTTCTGTCGGACCGAAACGAGGCGCCGCGAAGAGGAACAATGATGGAGCCGTGCAATCTGGCGCAACTGGCTGGTTTGGACGCGCTGACTTTCGCCATTGGCGACGAAGCTTATGGTGAACGCTTATTCAACGCGGCCAGGGCGACGAGCGAAGCGGATCATGTTCTCGCGTTTGCCTTTTCGCCGGAGCGGTCACCCCGGGTGATAGCATGCCACGGCTTGATCGATACCGCCCTGGCTGCGCAATGTGCCGCCGATTACATCAGTTCACTATATCTGCTCGATCCACATTATCCGACGATCCGACGAACCGACAGCAAGGTGGCCTGGTTTGACTATCGCGAGCTGAGAAGCGCCGACCATTTCGATACGGCATTCCTGACCAAGCTGGACGCGAGCGACGTGATAGGCTTCGCGCTACGGCATGGCGAGGTCGTCTGCCATATCATGGTGATACGGCGTGGCGACCGAGTTTTTGCCGCCAATCATCGCTGGCTGCTTATCCAGATCGCGGAAGTCATGCTGGCCAGCCTCCACAAGCATTTCAGCTACGTGCACGCACTTGGCGGGCATAACGAGTTCGTCATGGACAGGGTTTTGGCAGAAGCCCCGCTGTTCGCCGGACTCACGCCGCGTGAGCGGGTAGTCTGTCTCGGCATTCTGACCGGTTATACGTCTGAGAGTATCGGCATCAACCTGTCTATTTCTGTAAACAGCGTACTCACTTACCGAAAGCGCCTGTATGACAAACTCAACATCAGCTCGCAAAATGAACTTTTCATGAAGATGATCGCGGCAATGATCAATTTAGGTCGGGATGATGTTAAAGGCGCGGACCACGCGGGTAAGCGGTCGCCGGCTCTTGATACGCAGACTTTTGGGCCGGCACGAAAATTTAACGAATATTATGTAGCCGAGGCTTTCGTGGGCGATGACATATTTTGAATAGAGTGAACCGAACTCAAGGAAGCTGCATGAAAAATTAAAACATTGTATTTCTATTGGCAGTAGTTTCCGGAACCGCCTGCAAGGCGTCCCAATGTTCGACGATTTTGCCGTGTGCGACGCGGAAAATGTTGACGAGTGCCATCTGGTAAGTTCCGGCATCCGTCACACGAACATGTGTCCATACGAGTTCGCCGGACGCCGCCGAGCGAATGATTTGCGAGTGCAAGCCGGGATGATGGGCAACGACGCCGGCATAGGATTCGATGAAAGCTTGTCGTCCTGTCGGAATCTTCGGGTTGTGCTGGATGAAATTCGGGGCAAGTATTCGCGCCGCGACCTTAAAATCTCGTTTGTTGTAAATCGCCTCACAGAAACGCAATACGAGCGCGCGATTGCGCTCCTCTTGCCGATGATCACGCGGCACATGTGCGGCCAACGAAGCTTGCCCCCACACTACCGACGGCGGCGGTTCTCCGATGGTAAGAGGCGCGGCGAGAACATACAAAACCGCGTTTACAAAGGCGCCCATCAGGCGTCAGCGCGTTCGGCTGCGGCGACGCCGCCATAGCGCCCATCCACATAAATCAACGGATCGACTTCGCCTGCGATCAGAACGTCGTCGATTTTGCCAACGACGATGAGGTGCGTACCATATTCCATCCGCGATGCCGGCGTACAGATAAAGCTCGCCTGCGCGTCGCGCAGGACAGGCGGCGCGTTCCCTTCGTTGCCCCATTGGCCCAGGGCGAACCGCTCCTCGCCTTGCCAAGGCGCGCCTCCACGTGCCGAAATACCCTCCTGGTGGCGCGCCAGTAGATTGATAGCGAAGGGTGCATCAGCAGCGAGCGGCGCCGCGAGGCGCGCTGTCTTGGCTATGCACAGCAGCATCGATGGGGGATCGAGACTGAGCCCCTCGACAGCGGTGGCAGCCATCGCATAGCGCTGGCCTTGCCAGAAGGTGGTGATCACGGCGACCGACTTCGCGAGCCGGCGCAGCGCCAATTTGGTTTGTATCGCGACCTCGTCAGACAATGTCGATCCTCCCAGGTACGTCCTGCCGCCTTGCGGCAGGGTCGGCAGTCCTTATCGCGTGTGACGTCGAGCAGCCCTATCCTCTGGCCGCGCGAAATTGCCCATCAGCCACGCCGATGCGGCGGCAAAAAGGGCTACTGCGCCCGTCAGGAGAAAGAGTATCGGCGCTGACACCCCCGCGCCGATCAGCAATCCACCGAAGATCGGTCCCAGGACCCCGCCCACGCGACCCACGCCCATCGACCAGCCCACACCGGTTGCCCGCACCTGCGTCTCGTAAAAGGCCGCGCCGAAAGCGATCGTGCACAATTGCGCGCCGGTTGCAAAGAAGCCAGCGGCGAAAGAGGTCGCCAGCAACATCGCGCTGGAATGTCCGGACTGGCCGATTAAGATGATCGCGACCGCGCCTGCGGCGTAGGCCCCCCCAAGCAACGGTCCAGGCCGTCGGTTTGCGAGCGGTCCGAGGACTAAACAGCCAATGACCGTTCCCGCGTTCAGTGCGGCAACCGCCAGCACCGAGCCTTGGAGGCCGATGCCCGTACTCCGCGCGACCAGCGGCAGCCAATTCAGCAGAAAATAGGCCATTAACAGGCTGAGGAACAACGTCGCCCAGATCAATAGCGTACCGATGGCGCGATCGTGCCGGAACAGGCTGGTCACGGGCACGGCCTTCGGCGCCAGAACAACGCCTAACTCGCCGCTCCAACGGTCCTCCAAACGCATTGCGGAGAGAACGCGCCAGATCGCTACTGTCTGTCCACGCAAAGCCATAAAGCGGACCGATTCCGGCATACCCAATATCACCAGCGGCACAAGAACCAGCGGGATGACCCCGCCGAGCATGAAGAGGCTCTGCCATCCTGTCGTTGGCAAGACAAACGCGGCGATCACCCCACCGGCGATCGCGCCCAGTGGAAAGCCGCAAAACATCCAGCTGACGATCGATGCGCGCAATCGCGCAGGCGCATATTCCGAGGTGAGTGCGATAATGCACGGGAACGCACCGCCCAAGCCAAAACCAGTCAGAAATCGTAAAGTGGTCAGTTGCGCGATCGTTCTCGTCCAAGGCGTCGCCAAGGTCAGCACACCGAAAAGCGTCATTGCGACGACAAGGCTTGGCCTGCGCCCCAACCGATCGCACAAAAAACCAAAGAACAGTCCTCCGAGCAATCCACCGAACAGGCTCGCGCCGAATACTGGCCCGAATGCGGCAGGCGCACTGTGCCACGCCTTGGCGATTTCGGGCGCGACCAAGCCGATGACTTGCGTGTCGAAGCCATCGATCATCGCGATCACCGCGCAGGCGACGACAATGCCGATCTGGAAGCGTCCGAATTTTGCGGTATCGATGACCTGTTCGAGCGTCAGTGGCGCTCGCGTGACGGAAGCTGAACCGCTCAAAGTGCTGACTCGAAAAAGGTGAGCAGCACATCTTGGTGAGCATCATCCTCCAAGAAATTGATGTGGCCGGACTTCGCCAGCACCACGCTGCGCGCCCCGGCGTTCCGTTGCAGCATTATTTGCAGTTCGGCATCGGGCAGGATGTCGGAATGCTCGCCCTTGAGGACCAACGTTGGACAGGCGATCCGATCCCAGAACGGCCACAAGTCGAAATCCTCAGGGCAATTGAGGAATTGTTGCGACAGTCCCGGATCATAATGATAGCCCACGCCTCCATCGTCGAGCCGCCGCGACCAGGCCGCTGCCAGCCGATCAACCAAAGTATTGGTTACTTTGACCCCGCTACGTTCCAACATGCGCGCAATCTGTGCTCGGAATGCTAGCATGGAGTCAGCGCGGGGCGGCGTGGCGAGCCGCTTTGCCAGCCCTGCGCGGAACGATTCCGGTAATTCCGGCCCGACGTCCCACAATGCCAGCGCTGCAATCCGAGCCGGTTTCTCAGCCGCAACCCGGATCCCCAGACCGCCCCCCTTGGAT
>CAXTMT010000055.1:0-13560 GCA_964245355.1 uncultured Sphingomonadaceae bacterium | reverse complement strand
GCTGATCGGCCTGCCCCTCGGCCTGGTCGCGGCGCGGCGGCCGCGCATCGGCAGCGTCGCGCTCGGCCTCGCCGGATTGATCCAGACAATCCCCGGCCTCGCCCTGCTCGCGCTGTTCTATCCTTTGCTGCTGTGGATCGGCCACGGCATCCCCGCGCTCGGCTTCCTGCCCGCATTGCTGGCGCTGACGCTCTACGCGCTGCTGCCGATCCTGCGGAACACCGTCGCGGGGCTGAACGGCATCGATCCGGCGATCCGGCAGGCGGCCGATGCGGTGGGCATGACGCCGCTCCAGCGCCTGCGCCTCGTCGAACTGCCGCTCGCCGCGCCCGTGGCGATGGCGGGCATCCGCACTGCCACGGTCTGGACGATCGGCGCGGCGACATTGGCGACGACGGTGGGTTATTCCAGCCTCGGCAACCCGATCTTCTCCGGCCTCCAGACTGAGACCTGGGCACTGGTGCTGGCCGGCTGCTTCGGCGCGGCGGGGCTGGCGATCGGCGCCGATCTGATCCTTGCGCTGATCGAGCAGGGGCTGGCGAAGCGCAAACCGTGGCGGGTGCGGATCGGCGCCGCTCTGCTGGCGATCGGCCTCGCCGCCGCGCTCGCACCGCGCTTCCTGCCGCAGGAAAAGACGGTGACGATCGGCGCCAAGAATTTCTCCGAGCAGTTCATCCTCGCGCGGCTGATCGGCGCGCGGCTGGAGCGCGCGGGCTATCATGTCCGCTACCGTGAGGGGCTCGGCTCGGCGGTGGCGCTGCAGGCGCTGACCGCGGGCGATATCGATGCGTATGTCGAATATTCGGGGACGCTGTGGACCGGGCCGATGGGGCGCAAGGATACGCCTGCGCGGGATGCGATGCTCCCGGCCGTCTCGGTTTGGTTGAAGGAGCGGCATGCGGCGCTGCTCGGGCCGCTCGGCTTCGAGAATGCCTATGCGCTGGTGATGCGGCCCGACGCCGGGCTGCGGACGATCGCCGATCTGGCGGACAGGGCGCCCGGGCTGGCGCTGGGCGCGGACCTCGAATTCCTCGATCGGCCGGAATGGGCGGCGCTGCGGGGCGCCTACGGTCTGCGTTTCCGCGATGCGCGGCCGTATAGCCCGACCTTCATGTATCGCGCCCTAGAGAGCCGACAGGCCGACGCGATCTCGGCCTTCTCCTCCGACGGGCGGATCGCGGCGGATCGGCTGACCGTGCTGGCCGATCCGAAACAGGCGATTCCGCGCTACGATGCGGTGTTGCTGGTCGGGCCGGCGCATCAGGGCGATCGGCGGTTTCGGGAGGCTTTGCAGCCGCTGGTCGATGCCATCCCGGTCGAGGCGATGCGGACGGCGAACTATATGGTGGATCGGGATAGCGATAAGCGTACGCTCGACGATGCAGCGCGGTGGCTGGCGGAGCAGATCAAGCGCTAATCAACCGAGGAGGCCTACTCTCCCCGCCACTCCGGCTTGCGCTTTTCGGCGAAGGCTCGCGGCCCTTCCCGCGCATCGCTGCTCTTGTAGGTCACCTCGTGCGCGGCGCGGGCGGCTTGGAGGGCGGCCCCGCGGCCCATTTCGGTGGCCAGCATCACCGTCTCGCGGCCCGCTTTTACGGAAAGCGGTGCGCCTTCGAGGACCTCGTGTGCGAGGGAGAGTGCTGCGTCCAACAGGGCTTCAGGTGCGGCAAGTCGATTGACCAGTCCGATCTCATAGGCCCTTTGTGCGGTGATCGGCTTCCCCGTCAGGATGATTTCCATCATGATCCGCTGCGGGATCATGTGGATCAGCGGCGCCGCCCAGGGCGAACCCCTCCCGACCTTCACCTCGGTGATCGCGAATTTGGCGCTGGTGCTGGCGACGCACAGATCGCACACCTGCGCGATCATCCAGCCGCCCGCGAAGGCGACGCCGTTGACCGCCGCGATCGTCGGCTTGGTGAGTTCGATATTGTCGTAGGGCAGCGGGAACATATCGCGCGGCGGAACCTGCATCCCGGTCTCGACCATCTCCTTCAGGTCGCCGCCCGCGCAGAACGCCTTTTCGCCGCTGCCGGTGAGAATGGCGACGCGCAGCGCCGGATCGGCCTCGAACTTCGCCCAGCCTTCGCGCAATCCCTCGCGCACCTCGCGGCCGAGCGCGTTGCGCTGTTCGGGGCGGTTGATGGTGAGGAGGGCGATGCCGTCGGGCCTCGCGTCGAACAGGACGGCGTCGCTCATCAGAAGCCTCGTTGCTGGATGACGTGCGCAGCCGCGGACAGCGACTCGCGGAAATCGGGGTGGGCGATGGCGATCAGGCGGCGGGTGCGCTCGGCGAGCGTCTGGCCCTTGAGTTGGGCGGCGCCATGGTCGGTGACGATCACGTCGACATCGCTGCGCGCGGTGGTGACCGGGCCGGAAAGTGTCGGCACGATCTTGCTGAGCGTCCCGCCCTTGGCCGTCGCCGATAGCGCGATGATGGAATGGCCGCCGGGCGAGCGGGCACCGGCGCGGACGAAATCGACCTGGCCGCCGGTGCCGCCGAGATAGGCGCTGCCGCTCTGTTCGGCGTTGACCTGGCCGGTGAGATCGACCTCCAGCGCCGAGTTGATCGTCACCAGCTTCTCCAGCCGGCCGAGCACGGCGGCATCGTGGGTGTAAGCGGTGGTCGACATGCGCATCAGCGGGTTGCGGTCGGCCCAATCGTAGAGCCGCTTGGTGCCGACCAGCGCGCCGTTGACGCACACGCCCGTGTCGATGGCTTTGCGTGCATTGGTGACGACGCCCGCGTCGATCAGATCGACCACGCCGTCGCCGAGCATCCCCGAGTGGATGCCGAGATCGCGCCGGTCGCCGAGCAATTGCAATATCGCATCGGGCACCGCGCCGACGCCGGTTTGCAGGCAGGCGCCGTCGCCGATGAACGCGGCGCAGTGGCGGGCGATGGCGGTGTCGGTCTCGCCCACCTTGGCAGGCGCGACCTCGACCGGGGTGCGCGAGACGGGAACGGCGCAATCGATCCGGGCGGCGGGGATGGTCTCGCCCAGCGTGAAGGGCACTTGGTCATTGACCTCGGCGATCACCACCCGCGCCTTCGCAACCGTCGTCAGCACATGATCGGCGATGAGGCCGAGGCTGTGGTTGCCGTCCGCGTCGGCCGGGCTGACCTGGATCATCGCGACGTCGCAGCCGATGATGCCGGCCTCGATCATCGGGCCGATCTGGCTGACGTGGGCCGGGATCACCTGCAGGGCGCCGGCCTTGGTCATCGCGCGCAGCGCGCCGATCGCGCCCATGCTGGAGAGGGTGAAGCTGGCGGCGGTCTCGGGCGTGAACAGGCCGGAGAAGCTGGTGGCGATGAAGGCGGAGAGGCCGCCGATCGCGGCGCCTTGCGCGATCAGGGCTTCGACGAGCGTGGCGGGTTCGCCGCAGGCCTGGCCGAAGACGATGCGGTCGCCGGGTTTCAGCCAGCGGGCGAGATCGAGGTTCGCGGGATCGACGGTGATTGTCATCCGCGCCCCGCCTGCCGCAGCAAAGTCTGCGCGCGGGACAGATACGGCCGATCCAGCATCCCGCCCTTGTAGCCGATCGCGCCGACGCCCGGATTGGCCGCAAAGATATCGACGATCGCCTGCGCCTCGGCAATCTCGTCCTCGGTCGGGGTGAAGGCGGCGTTGATCACGTCGACCTGTGCGGGATGGATGGCGAGCATGCCGCGATAGCCGTCGCGGCGGACCTTTTCGGCGCGCGCCTTCAGCGTTTCGAGGTCGCGGAAATCGGCCGAGATCGTCTCGATCGGGGTCACGCCTGCGGCCGCCGCGCCGAGCAGGCACAGGCTGCGCGCCAGTTCGAAGGTGAAGCCGTAGCTGCCGTCCGGATTCTTGTTCGACGAGGCGCCGATCGAATCGGCCAGATCCTCGGCGCCCCAGGTCAGCGCGACGACGCGCGGGGCGCCCTTGTAGCTGCCGGTGTGGAACATCGCTTCGGCGGTCTCAGTGATCAGCACGATGACCTTGGTCGAGCCTTCGTCGATGCCGTTCACCACTTCAAGGATGGAGAGCATGTGATCGAGCTTCTCGACCTCGGCGCGGCTGTATACCTTTGGCAGCATGATGCCGCCGGGCCGCGCCGGCATGACCGCGGCGAGGTCTGCAAGCGTATAGGGTCCATCGAACGGGTTGATCCGCACCCACAGCCGTTCGCGCTGTGCCGGGTTTGCCTTGATGAAATCGTGTACCATCGGCCGCGCATGGGCCTTGTTCTCGGGCGCCACCGCATCCTCGAGATCGATCAGCACGATATCGGCACTGCCTTCCATCGCCTTGGTCATCTTCTTCGCGCTGTCGCCGGGGGCGAACAGCCAGGAGCGGGCGGTGATCGGTTCGGTGGTCATGGGTTTTTAGCTATCCTAATCCGCTCATCCTGAGGAGGGACTGAGCTTGGCGAAGGCCCTCCTCAGGATGAGCGGGGGTATGGGGTTTGGCCTACCGCCCCTCCAGCGCCGTCCGCTCCTGCCGTACCCACGTCTCGCGCCCGCGCAGGAACGCCACCCAGCCCCAGATCGCGCCGACGTGGCGGAGCAGCTGGAAGGTGAAGGGCTCGGCGAACGCCGCGAGGATCGCCGGGCCGGTCGCCAGTCCCTCGCGCTCGCCCGTCCAGCGGCGATAGATGCCGAGCGACCAGAGGTGGAAGCTCAGATCGACCGCGATCTTGACGAGCATGATGACGAGGATCGGCAAGGCGATGCGGAAACGCCCGGTCGCCACGAACGTCACCAGGATCAGGAAGGCGGTGACACCGTAAACCGGTTGCAGCCGATCGAGCGCCTTCACCGGCAGCATCGCGGTGCCGAGCTTCCCGAAGCGGGCGTTGCCGACCATGTCGCGGTTCCAATGCTGGGTCTGGAGGAAGCCGCCGAACCAGCGGCGGCGCTGGCGCAGGAAAGCGAGCGGCGCGGCCGGGGCATCGGTGCTGGCCATCGCGCCGCCGATCACCCGCACCCGCCAGTCGAAGCCGTGCACATGCGCGTGGCGGTGGAGGCGATGGATCAGCTCATAATCCTCCACCATGCTGATCGGATCGAAACCGCCGACGGCGATCAGCGCCTCACGCCGGAAGGCGGCATAAGCGCCCGAGATCAGCAGCAGCCCGTTCAGTTGCTCCCAGGCGTAGCGCGAAAGGAAGTTGCGGACATATTCATAGCGCTGGAAGAACTGGAACAGCCGCCCGGCCATGTGCCGCCCGCAGATCGGCTGCAGCACACCGGTCGCCGCGACCAGTTCGGGCTCGGCCGCGAAGGCATCGCGCATCGCCTTCAGCGCGCCGGGCGAAAGCAACGTGTCGGCATCGACGGTCAACAGCAGATCGGTGTCGATCGCGGGGATGGCGGCATTGAGCGTCTGCGCCTTGCCGGCATGGGGCAGCCGCAGCCAGCGCAGGCTTGGCAGCCCGGGCGAGGGCGGAGACATCTCGCCCAGCGCCGGCTGTTCCAGCCCGTAGAGCCGCAGCATCGTCGCGGCGCTGGCGTCGTCCGATCCGTCGTCGGCGAGCAGGATCAGTTCGGGCGGTTCGGCCTGCCCGGCCAGCGTATCGATCGTGACGCCCAGCGCGCCCGCTTCGTTATACGCCGCGACGATCACCCCCATCGTCGGCCGCACCGCGCCCGGCGGCGGTACGCGCGGCGCGGGCATCAGCCTACGGATGTGCCATGCGGTGAAGCCAAGCAGGACGCTATCGTAGAGGATATAGACGATGCCCACCGCCCAGCCGGCGATCCCGTCGCGCAGGAAAGCCTGTACCGTCAGCGCCACGAACAGCAGGATCGATGTCGCGCCGATCAGCCGGCTGGCCAACCCCACACGGCGCGGATTGAGCCGCGGCGATTCGATCGAGAGCGTTTCGGAAAGGGCAAGGACGGGCGAAAGCATTGCGGTGGATAAGCCGATCTGAAATGAACCGACACTGACATGGGGGCGGATACGCGGCCCCCTAGCAGCTTCGAAAGGACAGGACGAGCATGGCCGAGCCGATCACACAGCGATACACCGCCATCGCTATCGCGCTCCATTGGCTGGTGGCGGCGGGCATCATCGCCAACGTGGCGTTGGCGTGGATCTGGCCGCATCTCGCCGATGCCAGCGTTCGCCCGGCGATCGACACCCACAAATCGATCGGCATCACCATTCTCGGCCTCGCCATCCTGCGCGTTCTGTGGCGGATCACCCACCGCCCGCCGCCACTGCCGCTCGCCTACCGCCCGTGGGAGGTCCGCGCCGCGCACATCGTCCACTGGGCGCTGTATTTCCTGCTGTTCGCCATGCCGCTGACCGGATGGATCATGGATTCGGCGTACAAGGATGCCGCCGCGCATCCGATGATTCTGTTCGGCCTGTTCGAATGGCCGCGCATCGGTGCGGTGCTGCATATGGCGGCAGGCCCCAAGGCGACGATCCACGACGGCTTCGGCGCCGCGCATGTCACCTTTTCGTACCTGCTTTATCTGCTGTTTGCGCTGCACGTGGTGGGCGCGCTGAAGCACCAGTTTCAGGGGGAGAAAGAGTTGCAGCGGATGCTGCCGTGAAGCAGCGACAGTTCATTCGCACCGTAACGAACAGCTTTGACTAGGAAGCTTTGATACCACCCGGGATGCGGCCGAACGCCGGTCAGGCCAGCCCCATCGCGCCGAGATCGCGCGCGACCTGCCTGAGCGCCGGAAGAAAACGGGTGCGCAATTCGGGAAGCGAAACGCGCATCGCCTGCGTACCGATATTGAGCGCGGCGATAATGCCGCCATGCCCCATGACCGGCACGGCGATCGAACGCAGCCCCGCTTCCAGCTCCTGATCGACGATCGCGTAGCCCTCCCTGGCAACCCCCGCGAGCACACCGCGGAGCGCGACCCGATCGGTTTGCGTCTGCGGCGTACGGGCTTCCAGAACGGTGCGGCGTAAGTAGGCGTCCCGGCTCGCTACGTCCTGCGCGGCAAGCAGCACGCGTCCCATCGACGTGCAGTAAAGCGGAAGCCGGCTGCCGACGCGCAGCGTGATCGACATGATGCGCGATACCTCGGCTCGAGCGACATAATACACGTCGTCCTCCTCGATAACGCCCAGCGAGCAGGATTCGTGCAGTTCGTCACGCAACTGGTCGAGCAGGGGCTGGGCGCGCATCGCGATCGAACTCGATGAGAAATACGCATAGCCAAGTGCCAGGACCTTGGGACGCAGCGTGTAGCCATGGCCGTACTGCGAGGCATAACCCAATCGCACCAGGGTGTGCAGGCATCGCGATACGGCAGGCCGGCTGAGCCCGGTCAGACGGCTCGCCTGTGCAATCGTCATGGGTGGTTCCGCCTCGGCGAAACACCGCAGCACCAGCAGGCCGCGCGCCAGCGACGTCATGAACTCCGGGTCGCCATGCGATTCGGTCGCGGCGATCGCTTGATCCGTCTGCATCCGCGCCTCCATGAACGATAATCGGACATATGTTCGTTTATCGATTGACGCAAGTCGTCGTTCCTATCATGTCGTTCGGAGGCAAGCTTGGAGAATTGCGTGATCGACAAGTCGGTAGCCACGGCCGAGCACGCGGTAAGGGACATCTGCGAGGGCGCCTCCGTGATGATCGGAGGCTTCGGCACCGCTGGCATGCCGGACGATCTTATCGACGCGCTGATCGACCGCGGAGTGGGCGGGCTCACCATCATCAACAACAATGCCGGCAACGGGGAAACCGGCGTCGCGGCGCTGATCAAGGCCGGCAGAGTTAAGAAGATCATCTGCTCGTTCCCGCGCCAGCCGGACTCGCACCACTTCGACGCGGCCTATCGTGCGAACGCGATCGAGCTTGAGCTGGTGCCGCAGGGTAATCTCGCCGCCCGCATCCAGGCGGCGGGCGCCGGCCTCGGCGCGGTGTTCACGCCGACTGGCTATGGTACGCTGCTCGCCGCAGGCAAGGAGACGCGCGAAATCGACGGCAAGCACCATGTGCTCGAATTTCCGATCCACGCGGACTTCGCGTTGATCAAGGCGCACGAGGGCGATCGCTGGGGCAATCTCGTCTACCGCAAGACCGCGCGTAATTTCGGGCCGATCATGGCGATGGCGGCGAAGACCACGATCGCGCAGGTCGATGAAATCGTCCCGCTCGGCGCGATCGATCCGGAGGTCGTCGTGACGGCCGGGATCTTCGTCCAGCGCGTCGTCGCGATCGCGCCCGCGGTCGGCCAAGCCGTCGCCGCCTGAGCTGATAGCCGTGATAAAGCCCCTGAACCGCGACGAGATGGCGGCACGCGTCGCCAGGGACATTCCCGAGGGCGCCTATGTGAACCTCGGCATCGGCCTGCCCACCCGGGTGGCGGATTATCTGCCCGCCGACCGCGAGATCGTCCTCCAGAGCGAGAACGGCCTGCTCGGCATGGGACCAGCTCCCGCGCCGGGCAAGGAAGACTGGGAACTCATCAACGCCGGCAAGCAGGCCGTGACACTGCTGACCGGCGGCTGCTACTTCCATCATGCGGACAGTTTCGCGATGATGCGCGCGGGCCATATCGACATCTGTGTGCTCGGCGCCTTCCAGGTTTCGGTCGATGGCGACCTTGCCAATTGGCACACGGGTGCTCCGGGCGCGATCCCGGCGGTCGGCGGCGCGATGGATCTGGCGATCGGCGCGAAGCAGACCTTCGTGATGATGGAACTGCTCACCAAGCAGGGCCGTAGCAAGCTGGTCGAGACCTGCACCTATCCGCTGACCGGTCTGCGCTGCGTCTCGCGAATCTACACCGATCTCGCGATCTTCGATGTCGGGTCGGGGGGCGCGGTCGTCGTCGAGATGGTGGAGGGCCTCACCATCGGCGAACTGCGCAGGCTGACGGGCATCCCGCTGGCCTGCCCCGCCACCGCCGACGCCGCCTGCACAGAATAAGGACGTACGCATGGCCGAAGCCTTCCTATGCGATGCCGTTCGCACCCCGATCGGCCGGTATGGCGGCATCCTCGCCAATATCCGTGCCGATGATCTGGGGGCGCTGCCGATGAAGGCGCTGCTCGCCCGTAATCCCGGGCTCGATCCTGCGACGATCGCGGAGGTTTACTACGGCTGCGCCAACCAGTCGGGCGAGGATAATCGCAACGTCGCGCGGATGAGCCTGCTCCTCGCCGGGCTTCCGCATACGGTGCCCGGCGTCACGGTCAACCGGCTGTGCGCGTCGGGGCTGGAGGCCGTGGGGACCGCCGCGCGCGCGATCCGTTCGGACGAGCTGGGCCTCGCCATCGCGGGCGGCGTCGAGAGCATGACGCGCGCACCGTTTGTCATGGGCAAGACGGACGGCGCCTTCGGCCGCAACCAGCAGATCGAGGACACCACGATGGGCTGGCGCTTCGTCAATCCGGCGCTCGGCGCGCTCCATGGCACCGAGACCATGCCGCAGACCGGCGAGAACGTCGCCAGGGATTATCGGATATCGCGCGCCGACCAGGACGCCTTCGCGCTGCGCAGCCAGCAACGCGCGGGCGCCGCCCAGCGGAGCGGCTTCCACGCTGCGGAAATCATCGCCGTGTCCGTCCCCGGCCGGAAGCGGGGCGAGACGCTCGAAGTATCGATCGACGAGCATCCCCGCGCCGATACCACGATCGAGTCACTTGAGAAGCTCAAGCCGCTGCTCGGCGCCGACGGCACCGTCTCCGCCGGTAACGCGTCGGGCATCAACGATGGCGCCGCGGCGATGATCGTGGCCAGCGAGGCATCCGCAAGGGCGCAGGGCCTCACGCCGCGGGCGCGGATCCTCGGCATGGCGTCCGCCGGAGTCGAGCCGCGCGTGATGGGGATCGGCCCGGTGCCCGCGACGCGGAAGCTGATGGCCCGTCTCGGCCTGACGATCGGAGATTTCGACGCGATCGAGCTCAACGAAGCCTTCGCCAGCCAGTCGCTCGCGGTGCTGCGGTCACTCGGCCTCGCCGATGACGCGCCGCACGTCAACGCGAACGGTGGAGCGATCGCGCTCGGTCATCCGCTCGGTATGTCGGGCGCGCGCCTCGCCATGACGCTCGTCCATCAGCTCGAGAAGACCGGCGGCCGGCGCGGCCTCGCCACGCTCTGCATCGGCGTCGGCATGGGTCTCGCGCTGGCGGTCGAACGGGTTTGAGCGCGTCGCGCCCAACACCCCGAACGCGCCGCGCCTCAGAAGTGCGCCGCTACCGTGATCAGCACCGTGCGTGACGGATTGGGTGCCTCCACCTCGTTAAAGCGCGGATCGGGAGACGGACCACCGAACTGCGCGGATTGCTGGTTGTTGAGGTTACGCGCGACGACATCCAGCGAATAGCGCCCGTCGGAGGTCGATACGCCCGCCGACACGTCGATCGTCGTGAGCGGATCGGAACGGAATTTCTCCTGCCGCTGATTGTACATCGAACTGCGGTAGTGCAGGCGCGCGCCGATATGTCCGTCCAGGCGATCGCCGAGCCTCGCCTTATACTCGGTTCCGCCGTCGAGGCTGAGCCTGGGCGCCTGCGCCCGGCGGTAGCGTGCGCGGAAGGGCGTACCGTCGGCGTTGAACACGAGATTGCCGTTCGCGTCGACGGGCTGGCTGACCTCGGTCGCATCGGCATAGGTCGCCGATCCGTCCAGCCGCAGCCGGCTGGTGACGGCGAACGCCGTCTGCAGCTCGACGCCCTTGCTGGTCGCCGGGTCGTTGTCGGTGATGAAGCCGAGCGGGCCGCCGGTGAAGAAGCTGTCCTGGAAGTTCTTGATGTCGGTCTTGAACAGCGCGACGTTGAAGCGCAGTCGGCGGTCGAACAGCTCGCTCTTGAAGCCGATCTCATAGCTCTTGGTGAACTCGTCCTTGATCGCCGAGCCGGCGGCGACCAGCCCCGCCGGGACCTTGCCGTTGACGAGCAGGAAGGGCGGAACCGCGACCGAGTTGGTCTCGACGAACCCGCCGGACTTGCTGCCGTGGCCGAACGCCGCATAGACCCGGATCGCGGGCGCTACCTTGTACTCGAGGTTGACGTTGCCGTCGAGGAAGCCCGCATTGTGGCTGAGCGGGGTAGGATCGAACGGCGGGTTGGCGATCGTGTTCCAGATGGTGAACGGCGCTGAATTGGTCCGGCCGAACACGACGTCCTTCGTCTCCCTGGTATAGCGTACGCCGCCCGACAGGGTGAGGCCGTCGACGATGTTCCATTTGGCGGAGGCGAAGCCCGAATAGGTCTTGGTGTTCTGCTGGAAGTTGTCGGTGAACGGCCCGTTGAAGAGCTGGCCCGAGGTCGGTGCCGGCGGCGGGGGGAAGTCCGGAATCCCCCAGATCTGGTCTTCTCGCGAATTCCAGTGGCTGGCCATGTAGAAGAAGCCGCCGATGTAGGAGAACGGCCGGGAAGCATCGGACAGCAGCCGGATTTCCTGCGTGAACTGGTGATAATTCTCGAACCGCAGGAAGTCGGTATAGGGGTCCTTACCGAAGTCGAAATCGTCGTCGAAGTGGAGCCTGTAGGCGACGTAGCTGGTCTGCGAGACGAGCTCGTGCGAACCGACCTGCCACTCGGCCTTCAGCGATGCGATGTGCGAACGGATGCGATGCTGCGACTCGCCGTCTTTGGTGCGCGAGGTGAACGCTGCCTGGCGATCGTCAAGCGCGCCGCCGCCATAGGCTTCGGGCACGTCCGGTCCGGTAAGCTGGGTATCGCTGCCGATGCGGTGCGTGTCGACATAGGAGTAGGTGCCGGTCACCTTCAGCCGGTCGGTCGCGTTCCAGCGCGAGGTGATGCGCAGGCCGAGATCCTTGTCCTCGGGCACGTCGTTGCCGGTCACGATGTTGTGCACGGTCCCCTTGAGATCGTTGTAATGGGCGGCGATCCGGGTCGAGAAAGTGTCGCTCGATGGCAGATCGGCGGCCGCGTCGAGTTGATAGCCGCCGTGGATGGCTTCATAGCCGGCGCTGCCGTCGAACGAGAAATGGTTGCCCGGCTGCTTGTTCACGATGCTGATCGCGCCGACGCTCGCGTTCTTTCCGAGGAGGGTGGACTGGGTGCCCTTGATGAATTCGACTCGGTCGATATCGAACAAGGTGGTCGAATAGAGCCGCCCCTTTCCGAAGAAAATGCCGTCGCTGAACATCGCGACCGACTGCTCGAACGCCTGCGGGCGCGCCGCGGCGCCGAGGCCGCGGAACGTGAGGCCGAGCCCGTCGTCCGGCGCGCGCGAGAGTACGACGCCAGGAACCAGGTTCACCGCCTGGAAGATATCCTTCACGCCGCTCTGCTTGAGCGTGGCGCCGCTCAGCGCGGTGATCGAGATCGGGATCGACTGTGCAGATTCGGACCGCTTCTGCGCCGTGACCACGATATCCTGCAGCCCATTGGCCGCCGGCGGCGACTGATCGGAAGCCGCAGCCGGCGGCGGCGCGGCGTCGGAAGGGAGAACGGACTGTGCAAAGGCGGGCGAAACGGCAGCGATCAGCAGCGCGGCGAAGGAGCAGCCGTGACGAATGTTTCCAAGTCGATCATGGTCATCCCCCTCGGTGGTAGGACGTATGCGGACGTGACGCGCGACGGCGCCTGACGCTCTCGTTGCTCTATCGGTAAGCGCGTGCTTTTCCGGCCGTCCGCCCTGAGTCCGCTCTCCAGCGATCGATCGCATGCCTGACATCCTCCAATTTTATTGTTCTTGCATTCAATATTATTCCATATGCAAGAGTTGTCAAAGCATTTATAATATGCCGCGTTGCTGGAGCGAGAACCCGAAGCGTCGGCGCGCCGGCGGCGGATTGGAGAAGGATCTGCGTGTGCTAGTCTTGGATCGACGGCGCTATCTGCTGGCCGAGACGGCGATCGGAAGCGGGATGAACATCGCGATGAGTCTGGTCGCGACTTGCGTGTCGACCGGCGGAACATTCGGCGCGCCGACCGTGGCCGGCATGCTGCCGCCGACGTTCATGGTGGCGTTCATGAGCGTCTTCGTGGCGACATCGCTGACCCGCCTGCGCCGAAGACGAGGACAATTCGCGCGCGGCGACGCGGTCGCGCCGCGCTTCAGCCGACTCATGCCGCACGGCGCGCTTTTGCGTGCGCTGCTGGCCGGCGGAGTGTGTGTGACGGTGATGGCGCCGATCATCGGGACGATGTTGCCGGTGCTGCGTGCCTCGGGACCGGAACCCGCCGAAGTGATCGTCGCCACGGCCGCTTATACGCTGCTTCTGTCCCTGCTGATCACTCCGGCGGCGCTGATCCTGGCATTGGACGATGATCTGCCAGCGGTGACGACCGTCAGGCGGTAGACGCGACCACGCCCCGGTCATAGGATGCGACAGGGGATCGTGTGCCGGTCGCGAATTCGATGAACTCGTCCACCAGCGCCTGCGCCGCTCCAGGCGTGTTCGCCGCCGTGCCCCATATGTGGAAATCCGCCCGGATCGCCGCGATGTCGCAGCGATGGTCGTCGAACCATGCCGTATAGCTTCCGTCCACGTCCTCCAGGCTGCCGGGCGCGCGCCCCGCACCGGCCACGACGACCAGCTTGATGCCGGCTTCGGCAAGCGCCGTGCGGCGCTCACCGTCGATGTCCGCCGCGGCGCGCTCGCGGGCGATAATTATCGGTCCATAGCCGAAG
>CAXTMT010000054.1:281-13665 GCA_964245355.1 uncultured Sphingomonadaceae bacterium | reverse complement strand
GCGCCTCGGCCGCCTGCGCGGACGCCGAAGCCTGCGCCTGCTGAGCGCTGGCCGTCGCGGCGGCAACAAGCGTCGTGATAGACCGAGCCAGCCCGGCCAGATCGGCGGGCGACGCCGAAGCGACCTCCTGCCGCATGGCGATCAGTTCGCTGAGATGACCCCGAAGCTCGGAAGGGACGCTCTGACCGGCCGATTGCAACGCCGCAATCGTGCCTTCAAGAACCAATTGCGACCCCGCAAGCCGGCCGACCAACTCGGCGCGACGGCTAGCCGTCGGATCGTTCGGACCAGCCGAACGATCCGGGAAATCTGTAAAAGGACGAAGAATAGATATCCTGTACGCGGGTTACTCTACCGCTGATTGTAGCGGGGGATCGCTAAGAAATCGTTAAGCTTCACCCGTCGAGCGAGCGCCGGATCGGCCGAATGGCGGTGACCACGGGTCCATCCGCTGGCCTGGGCCAGGCGTCTGCGCAATATTCGACGACAGCCTGAAGCGAGCCTTGCTGAACGAGGTGAACCAAGCCTTCCAACCCACGCCCTTCTACGACGAACTGGCGTGACCCGAAGTCCAGGCTCACGGTATTTCCAACATACGAGAGCGCGTAGAGTCCGGAATAAGGCAATAGCCAGCCCGTCCAGAGACCGGCCTTCGCTTCGAACCGGCGAAGGTGCAGCATTGTCGTGGGGCCGACGCGCTGCGTAGTCCACGGCCGGTATTCGGCCGTGTAGATGAGCGCCGCGTCGTCGGATTCGGGAAACGAAGACGGGGCCGGTTCGCCGCCGCCGCGTTGCGGTGTGTCGAACAGCGCGCGCCAATTGCCGACGCGGCGTGGATCAGGCTCCCATCCGTTGGGGTGCATCGTCATCTCAGCGCTCCAACCCTTGCGATGGTTGCTCGCGCGCGACGACCGGCTCGGGCGAAAGCCGGGCAATCTGCCGCTGATACCAATCCACAAAACGGTTCGCGGTTTTAATCCGCTCGGCCGGGGATGCTTGATCGCGGTCGAGCTTGGCAAACGCGTCGTTCGCCCTCTGCTCGGTCTCGCTGTAGAGGCGGCATGCGAGCCATTGCCCGTATTGATGTTGAAGGCGCCCATAAAGCCGCTTGGCGTGGATCGCGAAATTCAGCATCGGCTGCGCAACCTTGGAAAGTCCTCTCTCCACGTACGACCTGTGGTCGATCCGTTCGGACGATCCGATGCGTTCCAGTTCCGCATTTGCGATGTCCTGCCAACTAACGCGGGCTCGATTATAGTAGGCGACGTCGTTCCAGGAATCGGGGTTGTCCGACACGCACCGACCGTCATCGGTGCGAACGTAATTGTGCCGGGATTTTTTGCCGAAGCCGGTGTCGGTGAACGGTCGCATCGTCAGCATAACATGAGCGTGCGGGTTCTTCCCGCCATCCCCGGCGTCGGGGCAATGCCAAGAAATATCTGCGGCCTGCCCACGCGAAACGTAGTTTTTGAGGATGAAATCCCGCACCACCCGGATACGGCTCGCTTGGTCAAATTCGCGCGGAATTTGGATGCGCAGGTCGTGGCAAAGCTGGGCGTCCTTGCGGATTTCGGCGCGCTCAACCTTTTGCCAAAATTCTTCGCGCGTGGCCTGCCGCGCCCATAGCGGCGCGTCGGCCGGAAGCAGCAGCTCGGTTTGCTCCACGTCCGATCGTTGCTTGTGGCAGTATCTCTCGCCCCGCTCGTCCCACAGCTTTTCGCCGGTTCGATAGGACGCGGCGGCAATGGCAGATCTTCCGTCCGATCGACCGATGACCTGTATGCGAACTCCGTAAAGCGCCATCTTACCAAGCCCTCCCGCGCTCGCACGCCGAGAGGGTTCCCCCGTGGTTGTGTTGTCTAAAAAAGGTCCACTGTGCAAAGTTACATCGACTTCGTCGACGTGCACCTGGGCGGAGCCTTTTGGTCCACAACCATAGCGCGATTATGGTTAAGAAATCGCTAATACGGGGAAACCGGCATGAACCGATAAGAGGTTCATGCCATGCGCTTTTCGCCAAGACCGGCCGGCAAAAAGCGCAACCTGCGGTGGCAAGAGAGCGCGTCACGACTGCGGTCTCGCTAGGATGCGCTGACAGTGTTCGGGCAGCAGCGCGAAGGCGTGGGACAGCGGTACAGGTCGCATGTGGCATTGAGCGACGACGGTGACGGTCATCGGCTTGCGCGACCGCCGAGCGCCCCGCCTCATTCGGCGGATCAGATGAACCAGCAAGGCGACCACGGCCAAGCCGATCGACCAATGCGCGGCAATCGCCGCGTTCCCCGACTCACTTAGTAGCCCGACGAGAAGGATCGCGATTAACCCGCACACCGTGATGCCTATGGGCGTGCAATATATCGGTCGCCGGCGCACGGAGACGCCGTCCACCTCATCGCATACGGCGATCCATCGCTTATAGGCTTTGACGGCCTCGGCAGCGCGCGTGGCTTCCCCGACGATACAGCAAGCGATAAAGCCGGGTACAAATGCGTTCATGCCGATGCAGAAGCACAGGATCAGCATCCCGCCGCCGAATAGTTGGAGCGAGGCGGCGATGAGCGGCTGGCCGATCACCATGGTTTGTTGGGATGGGCGTCGCATCACCGCACCCCTGGCTGCTGGAAGGAGACCAGGGTGTAATTCGTGCCACTGGACTTAAAGATATGGCCCGAGCGAAAGAGGAGTCCGTCCACGACGCCACCGTGCTGAATTCCACCTGTCCGTAAGCCATGCGTGAAGAAGGCGGGCTCCACGGCCACATCGACATGCTGTGATCGGGACCAACCGCTGTTTCGGCTCGTGCCGCTGTTTCGGCTGCGGTTGGAACTGTCGTTGCCGCCGTTGGAGGTGCCGCTGCTCCACGACGAGCCATAGGAACCACCGGAGCTGCTGTGCGAGGAACTGCCGCCCGAACCGCTGTTATTTCCCCACGACGTGCCTTCGCCGACACCGACGCTGTAGCCCGACGAGGTGGAGTCTCCACCCGAATAGGAGTCGCGCCACTGGAGGGACCGCCCGCACAGATCGCTGGCGTAGCGGTTGCTGGTCGGATCGCCCGAGGTAAGAAACAGCTTCGTGCCGAAGTGGCTTAGCAGGTCGTAAGTCTGCTGCTCAGCGTTGGGGCCACTGCAGCGTGCGGTGAGCGTCGGCAGGCTCTGCGTCGCCATGACGACTCCCGCGTTGTGGCTCCTGGCAATGGCGAGAAATTGGTTCGTCTGCGGGAAGCTGACGTATTCCTGGGCCTCGTCGATCATGAACAGCATCAGGCGGTCGCGCAGATGCGGCTGGTAGGTCGGCCGCAATTTTACAGCCTCTTGGGCGCAAAAAAGTGCAATTTTTTGGAAAATTAGTCCATCGGTGCCGTGCAACGCATACGGTGCATCCAAAATCAGCACGCCACCCAAGAAGCAGATTTCCGGGACGATCGAAGTTTCTCTTGAAAAGGCATCGTGCAGGAGACCCTGAGTCAGACGTGACAGGGCTGTGACAACAGTAATATGGATCGAAGTTTTTGCCCGAGCTTCAAGAGTAGAAAAATCAAACTGCCAATATTCAAGGCAGCGCTGGTAAGTTGCCTCGTCGATCTTGCCTTGCGCTTGGGCAAAAAGCTGGAAGAAATAGGACTGCGCGCGCCACTCAGCGCTCTGAACCTGATCCGCATTTTGTGGTGCCGTCCGCAAGAAACGCAGCAGACTGTCCACAGTGACCGTACCGGTCGCGGCAAAGACGATGGGGATGGAACCGGCGATATGGTTGCGTCCAGCGGACGAGAAAAACTCGTCGCCCTCGCGGCCTAGGCCAGTTGTGGATTGCTTGATAATGTCGATGCAGACGAAAATAGCTTCGACGACGCTGTTCATGCCCTCAACACCGAAGCGCGAGAGGAAATATTGGAATAGGTTCAGACCGTAATTTCGGCCGTTCCAGCGGATCACCGACGATCCACGTCCGGCGTCACGCGCCCATTTTTCGATGTCGTCCGCCGCATCGACTTTGTAAGTGGGGCAAATTATTCCAGCCCCGTAACGACATGCCGCGTTGAGCAGCACACGCATAATGCTGCTTTTCCCTGCCCCGGTCTGCCCGCAGATAAACAAATGGGTCAGGAATGCTAACGCATCGATGACATCCCCGAGCGCATTGAGCGCCAGCAGCGGGAGCGACGGGGCGGACTTCTTGGATCGCAAGCGCATGACCGCCTCCGTCAGCGTTCGTGGTCGGGACCATCGCGCTCGCGCGACGGCTCTTTCGGGAAATCCCATCCCAGCACGAGCGCCACGGAATGCTGGCTCGTGTTGTGGATGGTGCGGTTATCTTCCCGAGCGTCGATCGCTTCTGACCGACCTGGCGAAGGACTATTACGGCCAAACCACCCACGCATTATTATCTCGTTAAACGCGGCATCGCGGATGTCCTGGGCGGTCTCAGTGAGCGGGTCGCGTTTCATCCGAAATTCTCCCGGCAATGGTCGCAGGCATAGGGATCACGGATCGCATTCGCGGCGGCGATGAACGCCCAGCCGAGAACAAGGCGCAGGGCGTGGCGGGTGCGTCCCGCCTGGTGCTCATCCAAGGCAAGGTTGGCGACTTCGCGAAGGGCGATGTTGGGGTAATGGTTGGAATGGCACTCGACCGATTGGCAAACCGGGCAGATCACCAGCCCGTCGCGAAGGGCCTGAGGATCATTTCGTACATACATTGCTTTTCTCCAAAATGGGCGCGTGAGGACTTGCCCAAAGCACCTTTGCTTCGTGGGAGTAATTTGGGTTTGGTCGGTCGTTGGAGCGGGGCTGTGCAGCCCCAGCTCCAACTGTTCAGTCACATCAGAGAGTTGAAGCTGACGTCGCCGGGGGCAGTCCCACCCTGGACCAGCCACCTTTGCCAGCCGCTCTGCAGTGCCTCGAGAGCGCGTTCGGGAAGGATCGCGCCCCGCCCTCGTCCATCGGCCGAAACGCCGAGTCCGAGGAAGGCCACTTTGCATTTTTGTAGGAACTTGTCCGTGGGAGGCGGCAGCTCGACCGGCTTGCCTTGGTTAAGCGACACCGCCGCGTTGTAGGCTTCCGAGCTTTCTAAGCCGTCCGAGACGATCAGCAGCCTGGAGCGGCCCGAACGGCAATCGGGATGGAGGTTCTGCAAGGCCAGCAGCAGGTTGGTCCCTCCGTCGCCGCCATTGGCGCGATAGGCGGCGGCGATATCTTGCATCTCGGCCACCACCTTCCGGCTGGCGGCTGCCTGCCGCAATTGCGGGCCGGTGACGATCGGGGCACGGACGGCGAAGCGGTCGGCCGAGCGGCTGCCTACTTCCAACAGTGTAACACTGTCACCGAGCGCGAGAGCCTTGACGGCATCGCCGACGGAACGCCGTACGCCGTTCCCGACCGTATCATCGCCCTGCATGGCCGAACTGGCGGACACGTCATCCAGCACGTAGAGATGAGCAGGATAGCGCGGCGAGCTTTCCCCGGACGGTGCTGTGCCGGAGCAAGCAGCAAGGCAGAGCAGGATGGGCAGCAGGACCGCCCAGAATTTTGCTATGGTACGCATGGATCAATCCTCCTTTTTGAGCAAAAGATTCCGAAAATAGGTTGGGGTGTAGGGTTCGAGCTTGGCGAGCCGTTCGGTCAGGATCGGCAGCGGCACGTCGCGCAGCGGTGCGTCGTCCTCGTCGCGAAGCTCAACGCCCTCGTGCAGACGGCGCGTTATAACGGCCTCGTGCATCTCGGCGGTGACGTTGCCGACGATGCGCCCCACCTGCGCCGAGGCGTGGTCGGCGAGCGCGCCGGGCTTCTCCGCTTCGGCGATGGTCCGCTTCAGCGTCTCCTTCTGCGCGGCGAGCGCGTTGGTGGCGGCGATCTCGCGATCAAGGTCCGCAAGTCTCGCCCGCTCGACCAAGCCAGCGAAGACTACACCGAGCTTCGCCACCAGCTTCGACGCGAGGGAGCAGGCCGCGATGAACGAGATCGTGAAGGTGCTAGCGCAGACCATGCCGAGCGCAGGACCGCTCATGTTGCCGAACCGGCCCCACAGGCCCGGTTGCCCGCTGTCGTCGCCACCGATCGTCTGAAACACCGCCGCGAAGCTGAACAGCCCCATGCCGAACAGCATGAGCAGGATCGCGGCGACGCCGAGCAGCCCCAGCAGCTTCTTCACGAACGCTGATGAGCGCACGCCGAGGCTAGCGATCACAACGTGGCCAAGCAGCGCGTAGAAGGCGAGCGTGTAGCGCACCCCCATGATCGCATCGGCCGTGCTGGTCCCGTCCGAGAGACGGGGGTAGGCCGCGTTGATCGCGATCGTGGCGCTGACGATCTCGCCATAAGCGGCACCGATCATCAGCAGGGCGCACGCACCGGCCTTGGTCGCGTCGAGGCCAATGTGGGTTTTCGTGGCGCGCCCTTGTTCGGCGACTGTTTGCACGCGACGCCGGATCGCGTCACTGTCGAGAGTTTGATCCATGTTCATGATCCTTCGAATGATGGGTGGGTTCAGTGAGGAAGGCCGGAGCGGTCGCGCGGAAACCAGTCGCCTATCGGCCGGTAGCTACGGCGGCGCGGCGGCGGCGGGGCCGGTTCAGGCGCGGGCGGTTCGGGGCAGCGCGCCGACAGTTGACGCAGCGAGGCTTCCAGCCGGTGTTCGGTCTGGGTTAGCCGCCGCTTATCTTCGTCCAGCTCGTCCTGAAGGTTGGCGAAGTAGCAAAGCATTAGCGCGTCGGGCACATGACCGTGCCGCGCCGCCGCATCAATTTGCGCTTCGAGCGTCATGCGCTCGGCGAGGTTCGCCGTCATCGGCTCGGGATCGAATTGTACCGTCACATCGGCAGACACGCCGTCCACCGACACGCGCACCGCATCGTGCGCGACCGTTGCCTTCAACTTGGTCGCAGCACGTCCGGCAACCGACCGTGCCGCACTGCCGCCGCGCATTACCCATCGCGCCGTAGTCAGAATTTTCGACATGAATGTTCCTTCCCAAAAGCGCGGGTCTCACCGCGTTGGAGTGATGAAGTTCGAATACTGAGAGGGGCTGGGGCGTCGGAGGCCCGCCGCTAGCGCGGCGAGCCGTCCACCCTCGGTCTAATGCTCGCTATGTCGGCGCTTCCTCCGCGCCCGCAACGCCCGCCGCCCAAGCGCCAGCCAGCGCAAGCTGGCAGCGATCAGCACCGCTTGAACGGCAGAGCTGGCGATCCAAATGATGATTCTCATGGTTGCTCTTTCCGGTTCGGGCAGCGGCGACCCGGAAACCATGCCGCTGTGCGCTTCACCTCGCACAGCCCACGAAAAACGTTAGAGAAGTTGATCCGGATGATCCGGGATTCCGGATAGCTCGGTCTGAACCTGATGCCTATCAGTGTCGAAGATACTATCCAAAAGTGCGGGCACGCGGTGCGCGAGATATGGCCCGCTCCACGATGTTTTCCATCGCTATCATATCCTCCGCCCGCACACCTGATGTATGACGGCAACCGAGGGCATCCATCATCTTATCGAATTTATCGCCTTTTTCCGTGCCAGGAGCATCAGGTCTGTGAGCAAAGCGCAATTCGTAAATACCAGCCTCGTAATCTGGGTCTTGAACCAAAGAAAAGCTCGCATCCGCCTCAAATGGACTTAATCCAAAGCGACGAGCGAGTTCAGATACGCGATAGAGCAGAGCGATATTAGAGCTAGTTTGCATTTAGATGATTAGGTTGGATGGCATACCCAATACACATACATTATTACTAAGTATTATTCAATTAATTTAGGAGATGGTAGCGATGTAGCACCCTTTTATAATGAAAGATTCGAGGTTATACGCTGAGAGGAGACAGCACAAGGTTAGTAACGATTGCCAGCACCACCTAAACGTCATTGGCCTCATACCGATGAATACCCTGCAGGCCGCTCATTTGGTGAGTTGCTGGAATGGCATCTTATCTATTGGGGCACGCATCCCAAACTGAAGAAAGGCCAAAGAGGCAAGCCTTGGAAGATTTGGACATTTGCGGCGGCAGCGTTTGGAGAATCCTCAAACGGAAAATGCGAAGCTGATTTTGATGATGAAAGAAGGGTCGTCCTTGATTGGCGTGTAGGGCGATATCATCCTAAAGAAGATGAAGTAAAACGCATCTTAAATGAATTATTTGAGTATAAAGATCATTTTGGTTTTTGGCGAAAAGATCTAGAGGATGCACTACTTCGTCCTTGCGAGTTGTCTCCTTTTCGAAAGATCGATGGAAAATCTGCTGCTGATGCAAGAAGTCCAGCAGGCAGTATTATCGAGTTGGGCATTCCCTCGCTAATTTTCCCCTTTTTGGGTCGAATGCAGGATGTGCAGACTGTGCTGGGACTTTTGCAGGCGGACGAGCACGCTTTCATCTTGGTCGAAGGTGGCCCAGGCATGGGCAAGACAGAGTTGACCAAAAGGGTGGCGCACGACCCGAAGGCGGCGACACGCTTTCAAAATAGACGGTGGTTTGCCGCACTCGAGACTTCTGTCACGGCAGATGAGGCGCGACACTCGATTATGCGTGCAATAGGCTTGGACCCGGCCTTGGGTTTCGACGCCGCCATAAGCTTTATAAGGGAAGCCCCGGCGCTTCTGATACTCGATAATTTGGAGACCCCATGGGAGCGTTTCGATGGCCGTCAAAAGGTCCATGAACTCATCTCCAAGCTTTACGAAATTCCACATCTTTCAATCATTGCATCCGTTCGCGGGTTAGAATGGATAGGCGGAGCGCCTTGGGAACAGTATGTCTTACCGGAATTAGGTAACGAAGCTGGCAAGGCGCTATTTTGCTCGATTGCAGGGAAATGGGCCGAGAGAGACCCGCTTCTCGGGCAATTCGTTATTGAGCTTGGGGGCATTCCATTAGCCATTACATTGGTCGCTCGGCGTGCGCACGTTTTGCATGACTTGCAACCTCTCTGGTTGGAATGGGAGCGTATCGGGGCAGCGCTCGCGACGGAGCGAGGATATGATCTCGACCGCCATACTTCTCTGCCACGTTCGATTGAGCTTTCGTTGCGTTCCGAACGTATGACGCATGAGTGTTGGACCTTGTTTAGGCTACTTGGCATCTCTCCGTCCGGCCTATCCGAGGATGATCGGAAGGCATTGCTAACAACATCCGCATTCGACGCTGCACAGGGTTTGCGCGCGGTTGGCCTGACTGCTGGCGACTGGGACCGCATGATGATGCTGCCCCCAATTCGAGAATATGCGGCACGGGAGTATCCACCCTCGCAGAGCGACGAGGGCGCTTGGGCAGACTACCTTGTAGAGAAAATGGATCCGCTTGCAGAGTCGGTGGCCACTGTGGAGGCAAGAGCGGTTCTTGATAGGTATCAGGACGAGTTCAAGAATCTAGAAGCGGCACTGCGGCATCAAATACGACAGGAGAGTTACAGCGACCCTACAAAGGCGATTAATGGTATTGGTCATTTGGCTGTGCTTCGGAATATTCCAACTCTTATATTTCAGGATATGGCCTGTTCGTTTGAGAAGAAAGGGAGTCAGTGGCTTCATGCATTATGTCTTCAGATACAAGGAGACGTCTGTCTCCGACAGTCCGATTACGGTGCCGCCGAAGCCGCATATTCGTCAGCCCGCGCGCTTTATCGAGACTATGGTGATCAAAGCAGTGAAGGAACATGCCTATATCATTTAGGGAATATTGCATTACGGCAAACCCGCCTCGACCGAGCAGAATGCCTGTTCATCGAAGCCTTACCGATCTTGAAACAAGGAAACGACGAGACTGGAGAAGCACACTGCATCTTCGGACTCGCTGACGTCGCCCATATAAGAGGTCACGAAAACGTGGCGAGATCAGGTTACATCGAAGCGCTAGACCTATATCGCTCCAATAGTTATTCGCTAGGAGAGGCAAATTGCCTGCAAGCACTTGGGCATGTTTCGATATCGAGCGCGGACATGACTTCAGCAGAGCAGTATTTTGACCAATCAATTAGTCTATATGAGAGTATAGGAGAAACGCTCGGCGAAATTAACTCTAAGCGTGGGTTAGGGGATATATTCCTTTTCCGATCTGAATGGCAAGCCGCATGCGCGATATATGAAGACGCATTAGATCAATCACGAGAAACAAAAAACAGGCCAGTAGAAGCTTTATGTCTTCTGCGACTTGCTTCTGCTCAGAATCGACTGCCAGGAAATAACAGCGCGCAGTCGAGTTGCGATAGGGCTATCGAGATTTTTCAAGGCGTTGGAGATAGATTTAGCGTTGCGACGTGCATTTATACTCAAGGTGAAATCTCACTGCAGCGGGATGAGCCGATAAAAGCGGAAGCGGAATTCCAGGAAGCAATGAAGTACTTTGACGAATTAGAACATAGAGGCAACGCTGGAAGTTGTCTCATGAACCTAGGACGGATCGCGCTGTTAAGTTCGGACTTTGCGTTGGCGAACGATAGGCTGCTTCAAGCCTTGTCAAAATTGCGCGATAGCGGAGGCTCTCCCTATCTAAGCGAATGCCTAAGATTTCTTGGGGACACAGAGCAGGCACTAGAAAACCATACCCGCGCTATAGAATACTATGAGGAAGCCATTGAGGGCTACGACCTTATGGCCAATGCCCCGGGTAAAGCCGAGTGCCTTCGTAGTGTAGCATTATCTCTGTTTGAATTGTCCAAATATCATCAATGCGCAACCCACCTCGACGATGCTGCAACGATATTTCTTGAACATGGAGTTGTTGCGGAGGCTGCAGACTGCCTTGGGAAGCTAGGCGATCTCCTATATTTCTTTGAAGACTATGCTGAGGCAAGCCCGCTATACGAAAGAGCGCAATCGATGTTTGAGCAGACTGGTAATGAGGATGCCGCATGCTATTGTTCAAACAAGCTGATTGATATTAGGAATAAGTGTTGAGGGCCTCGATCAGCGGGTGAATAGGCGACACTCATCCGAGACGTTTGGGTTCCTGTCCCAGTGTTCGAAAAAGCGAAATCAGGGGCGCTGCCCCTCGCGGGCGCAAGGCATCCCCACGTCTCCACGCCTGCGGCGCGGACCCTCGTGCGGAACCTCCTTGCCCCCGCACACCCCGTTCTCGCCGAAGGGCAAGGGTTCATGGCTGAACCCAACCCCAACTAAGGCCTAACTCCCGGTCAGCGCGGAGCTTGGCGTCCAATTACCAACGGCGCTATATCAGCCTGACGCATTGATGGGGGCATCGCATGACCGATCAAGAAACTCCGTTTCGATCCGAAGACGGCGCGCCCGAACTGCTTCCTCCGGCGCACAAGCAGAAATTCCAGCGGATATTCGCCACCCAAGCGGTCCGAAGCTATCTCTTTCTCAGTCTCGGCATGGGGCTGATGGCGTTCTTTCTGCCGATCCTTCTGATCGCGGTCGCGCACTACCACGACCATTTTTCGATCAGCTATTTCTATTACACCGGAGACCCGTCGCGGAATATTTTCGTGGGCTTCATGTACGCCATCGGCGTATTTCTGATCCTGTTCCACGGCCTGTCCAACATCGAGAATTGGATACTCAACGCCGCTGGTGCCGCCGCCATTGTCGTGGCAATGCGTCCGATGCCGATCTTTACGAAGGGGCACCCAACGCAGGTGGAGCAGCAATGTTCGCTTCCCAAGGGCGGGCTGCCAAGCGTTCACGCGGTCAGCGCGATCTTCTTTTTCCTCTGCCTGGCGGTGGTGGCGATTTTCTTCGCCAAAGGTCGCGTCAAATACATCACTGACCTACCGATGAAGCGGATGTTCATCGCTGCCTACAACGTCACCGGATTCTTGATGATCGCCCTGCCGGCCACGGTGATGGTGCTCTATTATCGCCACGGCGCGCGGTGCGAAAACCACCACATTTTCGCGGTCGAATGGGCGGGCATCGTGGCGTTTTCACTGTTCTGGTTCGTGAAAACCTACGAGTACAAACGCCTGCTGCGCATTCGTTAGCGCAAGGTGCGTCGGCGCAAGCGGCGCGAATATAAGACGGCGGACAGGCAAGGACTCGGTTTCCCGTTATCCACCGCCCGCCAAATCCGCTGGACGCGATGCGCTCACCCTGCCAAAAATCGGGCCGAAAGAACTGCGCAGGATTATTTTTCCTGCGCAGTTCCTGCGCAACTCAAAAAGACCGGACTTTCCCATTCGAAATCATAGCGTTAGAAATAGCACTATGATCTCGCCGGAATGACGGTTGCTATTTTGCACGAGGCTCGCCAAGCTCGGCGAACTCCTGGGGAGTAGCCGCCGGCGCAAAAGCCGGAATCGCGTCAACAGACTTGGGTTGCCGAAAGACAACCTGTGGCGTGTGCGACCGCAAGGTCTGGCGAGACCATGAGCCGGCAGCGTGGCCAAGGGCTGGACGCGTGGCAGCCGGTTCGTGCGTTCGCTATTCCGGCCCCGTGGAGTATCCGATGCCCGGTCTGACGCTTTCGATCATCCTGCTGCTCGGCTCGGCGGTGGTGATCTATCTTTCGTGCGAATGGTTCGTGAACGGGGTCGAGTGGCTCGGCCACCGGCTGGCGATGGGCCAGAAGGCGACCGGCACGATCCTCGCCGCCTTCGGCACCGCGCTGCCCGAGAGCGTGGTCACCCTCGTGGCGGTGGCGTTCGGCGCGACCGCCGCCTCGAAGGAGCTGGGCGTCGGCGCGGCACTCGGCGGGCCGCTGGCGCTGTCGACCATCGCTTATGCCACCGTCGGCCTCGTCCTGATCTTCACGCACCAGCATCTGCCCAGGACCGCAGCGGTCGCCGCCACCTTCCGCCGGCTGTCGCGCGATCAAGGCTGGTTCCTACTGATCTTCGTGGCGAAGATCGCCCTCGGCCTCGTCCTGTTCACCGGCAAGGCGTGGACCGGCCTGCTCTTCCTCGCCGCCTACGGCCTCTACGTCCGCCAGGAAATGGGCGGCGAAGCGGAGGAAAGCGAGGGCGAACTCGAACCGCTGAAGCTCTCGCCCAAGACCGCGCAGCCGAGCCTGCTGCTGGCCGCGCTCCAGACCGGCGCGGCGCTGGTGGTGATCTTCCTCGCCTCGCGCCTGTTCGTCCAGCAGCTCGAGCATCTGGGGCCGGCGCTCGGCCTGAAGCCGCAGTTGCTGGCGCTGCTGCTCAGCCCGATCGCAACCGAGCTGCCCGAGACGATGAACGCGATCATCTGGGTGCGGCAGGGCAAATACCGCCTGGCGCTCGCCAACATCAGCGGCGCGATGATGATCCAGGCGACGATCCCCACCACGCTCGGCCTGTTCTTCACGACGTGGCACCTCGGCCCGCCGCTGATCCTGGCGGCGGCGGTGACGGGCGTGGCGATCGTGGCGATGTTCCTCACCTTCCGCGCCGGCAAAGCTTCGCGCGGGGTGCTGGCGGCGATGGGCTTACTCTACTTCGTCTTCGCCGGGCTGCTGGTCGCGATGCATC
>CAXTMT010000054.1:0-271 GCA_964245355.1 uncultured Sphingomonadaceae bacterium | reverse complement strand
GAGCCGGGCGCGCTCCAGCCACCAGAGCAGCCCGCCCACCGCCAGCCAGCCGAGGAACCACGGCCACGACGAGCCGCGCGGGCCAGCCGTTGGGGTAGCCTTAGTTCCGGCCGGATCGCGAACCAGCGCAAGCGTCGCATCGCGGGTTGCCGCGGCGCGGATCGCGCGCAGTTGATCCGCAGGCCAGACATAGAAAGGCTGGGTGCCGACGCTGTGCCACCCCGCCTGCCGCGGCCAGAAGCCCGCGCAATTGTCGGCGGCCGGATCGGGG
>CAXTMT010000053.1:0-13676 GCA_964245355.1 uncultured Sphingomonadaceae bacterium | reverse complement strand
AGGTAGGTGCCGTGCGTGCCGTGCTGATCGAAAGCGCGACGCAGGGCCGCACCGAACATTATCTGCCGCTCGATATCACAGACGGCACGCCCGGCACCGTGCGCCGGCTGACGATCGCCGGCCATGACGGCGTGCGGCTGCTTGTTTGAACGAGCTGCGCTGCCGCACGGGCAGCGTCATCGCCACTTGCCAGCCGTCATCCCCGCGAACACGGCCGTCATCCCTGCGAGGGCGGGGAACAAGTCATCCGTGAAGGTTATGTTCGAATGATAGGTCACGTCTGACTGGGCCCTCCGTCTTCGCGGAGGGTGACGGTCGTGCTTGTTGCTACTCCCCACCCCACCCGCAGATCTGCAACCGTTCATGCAGATGCGCCGGCGCGGGGGCTTGCACGCGCACCGGCGCTTTGTTGCGCGAGATCGGGATCACGATCTCGCGGGCGTGGAGATGCAGCGTCGGCTCGCCGGACTTGCGCACGAAGGATTCGTTGCGCCCGCGGCGAGCGACGGCGGCGTCGCCATAAATGCTGTCGCCGACGATCGGCCAGCCCATCGCCGCGCAATGCACCCGGAGCTGATGCGTGCGGCCGGTGACGGGCTCGAGCGCGAGCCAGGTGTATTTCTCAGCGCTGCGGCTTTGGCTGAACGCTCCCTCCCCCCGTGAGAGGGAGGGTTGGGGAGGGGGGTGCATTTCGGAACATGTAGCATCAAATACCCCCCTCCCGATCGCTGCGTGATCGACCCCCTCAAGGGGGGAGGTAACGAAAGACCGCCCCATCACTTTCCAATTCGTCACCGCCGGCTGCCCGTCCGAATCGACCTTCTGCCACCAGCCGCGCTCGGCATTCAGCCGGCCGAGCGGCATGTCGATGGTGCCTTGGTCGTCGGTGGGTCCGCCTTCGACCACCGCCCAATAGGTCTTCGCGATCCGGCCGTGCTTGAACAGCAGCCCGAGCGACGCGGTGGCCTTGCGATGCCGCCCCAGCACCAGGCAGCCGGAGGTGTCGCGGTCGAGCCTGTGCGCGAGAACGGGCGGCCGCGGCAGGCCGAAGCGCAACGCCTCGAATGACGATTCAAGATTGGCGCCGCCCTTGGGGCCGCGATGCACCGGCAGCCCGGCCGGCTTGTCGATCACCAGCATCAAGCCGTCGCGATACAGCACGCGGGCGAGAATCTCGTCCGCGCTCAATTCGGCGTCGATGGCCGGTCCCGGGTGACTTCCGCTCATGGCGCGAAACGGCTAACACAGCCCCCCTATGAGCGACACCTCTGAAACCAAGCAGCCCGGCTGGTGGCGGCGGCTCTCCGGCGGGCTGAAGCGCACCTCGGGATCGATCGGCAGCGCGCTCGCCGATCTGATCGTCAAGCGCAAGCTCGACCGGGCGATGCTTGAGGAGATCGAGGACGTGCTGCTGCGCGCCGATCTCGGCAGCGGCGTGTCGGCGCGGATCGCCGCCGCGGTCGGCGTCGGCCGTTACGACAAGATGATTTCCTCCGACGAGGTGAAGGGCGTGGTCGCCGCCGAGGTCGAGAAGGTGCTGGCGCGGGTGGCGCAGCCGCTGCTGATCGACGCCGCGAAAGCGCCGTTCGTGATCCTGGTGGTCGGCGTCAACGGCTCCGGCAAGACCACGACCATCGGCAAGCTGGCGTCGCGCTTTGCCGGTGAAGGCCGAAAGGTGATGCTGGCGGCCGGCGACACCTTTCGCGCCGCCGCGATCGACCAGTTGACGATCTGGGGAGAGCGGACGAAGTCGCTGGTCGTTGCGGGCGCGCAGGGATCGGACTCCGCGAGCCTTGCATTCAACGCGCTGAAGGAGGCCCGCGACGGCAAGCGCGACGTCCTCCTGATCGACACCGCGGGACGGCTGCAGAACAAGGCCGAACTGATGAACGAGCTGGAAAAGGTGGTGCGCGTGATCCGCAAGGTCGATGCGTCGGCGCCGCATGCGGTGCTGCTGGTGCTAGACGCGACCGTCGGGCAAAATGCGCTGTCGCAGGTCGAGGCGTTCGCGCGCACGGCGGGGGTCACGGGGCTGGTGATGACGAAACTGGACGGCACCGCGCGCGGCGGCATCCTGGTCGCGCTCGCGGAGAAGTACAAACTGCCGGTGCATTTCATCGGCGTCGGCGAGGGGATCGACGACTTGTCGCCATTCACCGCCCGCGATTTCGCGCGGGCGATCGCAGGAATCGAAAGCTGATGGACAAACGCGCGCCGCACCCGCTGTTCAAGCTCGCGACCGAGCTCGGGCCGCTGCTGATCTTCTTCTTCGTCAATTCGAAGACCAATCTGTTCACCGCGACGGCCGCCTTCATGGTCGCGATCGTCGTCGCGATGGCGGCGTCCTACGTGGTGACGCGGCACGTCCCGATCATGGCCATCGTCACCGCGATCGTCGTGCTGGTGTTCGGCACGCTGACGCTGGTGCTGCACGACGAGACCTTCATCAAGATGAAGCCGACCATCGTCTACGCGCTGTTTGGCGGCGTGCTGGGCGGCGGGCTTCTGTTCGGCCGATCGTTCATCGCGGTGATGTTCGACCAGATGTTCAACCTGACGCCGCGGGGATGGCGCATCCTGACGCTGCGCTGGGCGCTGTGGTTCTTCGCGATGGCCGCGATCAACGAGATCGTCTGGCGCACCCAGACCACCGAATTCTGGCTGGCATTCAAGGTGTTCGGCATGGTGCCGCTGACGATGGCGTTCGCGATCGCGCAGATGCCGCTGACCAAGCGCTACCATCTCGAGCCCGCGACGCTCGCGGACAGCGAGGCCGACGCCGGCAAGGCGGGAACGTAGCCGGCGCTATCCGCATCGGTACTCACGCCATATGTGCGAATAATTCCGCGCTCCAAACGAGAACGCATCAGCGCCGCGAAGCACCGATGCGTCCCGTCGCACGTCCGGCGAAGAGTATTCAGCTCTTCTGCTGCTTGGCGATGATCTTCTCCTTGATGCCGTCATAGGTCTTCTGCGGCACGATGCTCTTCTGCACCAGTTCGTCCTTGCCCTTGTAGGGACGGCCCTTGATGATCGCGGCGGAATAGGCCTTGCCGATGCCGGGCAGCGCGTCGAGTTCGTCTGCCGAGGCCGAGTTGATGTCGAGCAGATCGGCCTTCGGCGCCGGTGCCATCTTCGACTCGGTGGCGGCAGCCTTCGGCGGCGGCGCCATGGTGTTGGACTTGGCGGCGGGCTGCGGGGTCTGTGCCATCGACGGCGCGGCGCAGATCAGGCTGAGCGCGAGAGCGGCGGCGGTAAGCGTGGCGATCTTGAACTGGCGCATCTGGTTTGTCCTCCAGGACGTTGTTAGCAGCACCATGGAACTAGCTGCCGATTCATGGCAACGCAATGGCGCGGGCATGAACGACCGATAAAACAAGAGATTTATTTTCGGCTCGAGCGCGATGACTTCTCTTCGATTCGTCATCCCGCTCTATCCTTATGTTCGAGCATGATCTTTTTCGGAAACCCGGTACCCGCTTTTCCCGATCATGCTCTAACTAACTGCGCTTAGGAGCCGGCCCGCAGCGCCTTCTCGATCGCGGGCTTCAGCACGGCCTCGAGATTGTCCGGCGTCACCGGTCCGATCAGCTTGGCGGCGATCGCCCCGTCGCGGCCGACCACGAAGGTCTCCGGCACGCCGTAGACGCCCCATTCGATCGCGCCGCGGCCGTTGGCGTCGACGCCGACCACGGCGAACGGATTGCCGTAGCGGCCGAGGAAGCGGCGGGCATTGTCGGGCGCATCCTTGTAGTTGATGCCGACGATCCGAAAGCGCTCGTCGCGCGCCAGTTCGGTCAACAGCGCCGCCTCGTCGTGGCACGGCACGCACCACGACGCCCAGACATTGACCACGCTGACGCGGCCCGTGAATTGCGCAGGGTCGAGACCCGGCACCGCCGTGCCGTCGCGGTTGAGGCCCTCGAGCGCCGGCAGGAACGTCTGCGGGGCGGGGTGGCCGATCAGCGCGGACGGGATTTTCGAGGGATCGCCGGCGCCGAGCCTGAGCCAGAACAAGGCGGCGAGCACGGCGAACGCGAGCAGCGGCAGCGCCAGCAACCACGACCGCGTTCTGGGCGTCGGTTCGACGGCCGGGTCGCTCATATGATGTCCGTGGCGGCGCGGCCGGATCGGCGCGTCACGCCGCCGGCTTCGAGCGCGCGCAGCCGCGCGAGTTGCCGGCGATAGTCATAGGCGATCCAGCCGATCAGCAATATCACGACCGCGGCGACCGCGACATAGGAGCCGAGGATGAAGACCGCGTAGGGACCAAGCGACATCAGCCGGGCCCGGTTCGTCCGCCGGCCTGCTGGAGCTGCAAAGCGCGCACCCGGCGGCGCAGAATCTCGTTGCGCATCGCCGCCAGATGCAGCGTGACGAACAGCAGCGAAAACGCGATCGCCATCACCAGCAGCGGGACCAGGAACGCCCTGTCCAGCGACGGCCCTCCCGCCCGCAGCACCGAGGCCGGCTGATGCAGCGTGTTCCACCAGTCGACGGAGAACTTGATGATCGGGATGTTGATGGCGCCGACCAGCGTCAGGATCGCGGCGGCTCGGGCGGCGCGGGACGGGTCTTCGACCGCGCGCCACAGCGCGATCAGGCCGAGATACATCAGGAACAGGATCAGCACCGAGGTCAGCCGGGCGTCCCATTCCCAGTAGGTGCCCCACATCGGCCGGCCCCACAGCGAGCCGGTCAGCAGCGCGAGGAAGGTGAACGCCGCGCCGATCGGCGCCGCGGTCTTGGCGGCGACGTCGGCCAAAGGGTGGCGCCACACCAGCGTGCCCAGCGCCGCAAGGCTCATGACCCCCCAGACGAACATCGACAGCCAGGCGTTGGGGACGTGCACGAACATGATCTTGACGGTCGCGCCCTGCTGGTAGTCGTCCGGCGCCAGAATCGATTGCGCCAGCCCGACCGCGAGCAACGCCGCGGTCAGCGCCGCGAGCCACGGCAGCATCCGCGCGGTCAGCGACAGAAAGCGGGCCGGATTGGCGAGGTCAGTAAGCGACATGCGAACGGCGGCGCTCCTTGAAATGACGCGACACCGTGTCATCCTTTGAACGACGACACTTTAGCGGACTGGTGATTGAGGGCCAATCGTAACTATTGAAAGACGGTTAGGCCCTCTCCACGAAACGATAGAATACGACTGAATGTCTTTCAATAAAAACGTTTTTAAAAGCCGTGCTTTCGGCAGGCTTGATTAGTCCAGCCCCTGCCGCAACGCCGCCGCCGCCGCGAACGGGCCGATCACGAGCGAGACCAGCGACAGGCCGCACAGGATCGAGAACGCCGTGCCGAACCCGAGTGGTCCGGCGATCGCCGCTTCGGATGCGGCGACGCCGAAGATCAGCACCGGGATCGACAGCGGCAGCACCCGGACGGCCAGCAGCAGGCCGCCGCGATGCAGCGTCACCGCGAGCGCCGCGCCGATCATGCCGGTGAAGGTCAGGGCCGGCGTGCCGGCGAGCAGCGTCAGCATCACCGCGAGCGAGGCCGCGCCGTCGAGATTGAGCAGCAGCCCGAGCAGGGGGGTGGCGATCACCAGCGGCAACCCCGCCGCCAGCCAATGCGCCAGCGCTTTCGCGGCGCAGGCCAGTTCGAGCGGGGTGCGGCTCATCGCGATCAGATCGAGCGATCCGTCCTCGGCGTCGGCGAGAAACAGCCGGTCGAGCGTCAGGAGGCTGGCGAGCAGCGCGCCGAGCCACAGGATTGCGGGGCCGACGCGCTTCAGCATCGCGAGATCGGGGCCGAGCGCGAATGGCGTCAGCACCACCACGGCGAGGAAGAACAGCACGCCGATCAGCGCGCCGCCGCCGACCCGCAGCGCGATCCTGATGTCGCGGCGGATCAGGGCGAAAAGTGCGGTCACCGCCGCCTACTCCGCGCCGCGGGCGGACATGCTGGTGGCGCCCTGGGCCATCGCCTTGCGCAGCACGCGGGAGACCGATTCCACCGAATAGGGCTTCTGGATCAGCTCGAAGCCGCGGTCGGCGTTTTCCGCCAGCACGTCGCTGTAGCCGCTGGTCAGCACCACGGGCAGCGCCGGATAGCGATCGCGGATCGTGGTGGCCAGTTCGAGCCCGGTCATTCCGGGCATGATCACGTCGGAAAACACCAGATCCCAGGCGAGTTCGTCGTGGGCCAGCATCGCCAGCGCATCCATGCCGCTGGCCACCAGTTCGACGCGGTAGCCGAGGTCGCGCAGCAATTCGGTGCAGAACCGCCCGACATCCTCGTTGTCCTCGACCACCAGCACGCGATGACCGACACCGCTCGAGGTCGGATGCGGGCTCGGCGCCAGTTGCTGGCTGTCGGCGGGGCGGCTCGCCTCCGGCAAGTAAATTATGAACGTCGAGCCGACGCCGACCTCGCTCAACACCTCGATGTCGCCGCCGGACTGCTTGGCGAAGCCGAACGCCTGGCTCAGCCCGAGACCGGTGCCTTTGCCGACTTCCTTGGTGGTGTAGAACGGCTCGAAGATCTCATCGAGCTTGCCGGGCGGAATGCCGCAGCCGACATCGGCCACGGATACCGCGACGACATTGCCGTCGCGCGCGGCGGCGCCGCGCAGCGCCGGGATCGCCTGCGCCGTGCTCACCACGATCGAGAGGCGGCCCTCCCCGTTCATCGCGTCGCGGGCGTTGACGGCGAGATTGAGCAGCGCGGTTTCGAACTGCGCGACGTCGGCGACCGCATAGCAGGCCGGATCGCACAGCGTGGTCTCGATGATGACGCGGGAGCCCGCCAGCGGCCGCAGCAATTGCGCCACGCTTTCGACCTGCGCGCCGACATCGAACACCTGCGGCATCAGCGGTTGCCGCCGCGCGAAGGCCAGCAATTGCGCGGTCAGCTTGGAGGCGCGGTCGACGGTTTCGGAAATCGCCTCGACATAGCGGCGGCGCCTGCTTTCGTCGAGGTCGCGGCGGCGGAGGAAGTCGGTCGCCGAGCGGATGATGGTCAAAAGATTGTTGAAGTCATGCGCGACGCCGCCGGTGAGCTGGCCGACCGCCTCCATTTTCTGCGACTGCCGCAACGCCTCCTCGCTGCGGCGCCGCTCGGTGACGTCGAGCGCCTCGGTCAGCACGCCGGTGATGGCGCCGGTCTGGTCTTCGATCGGCCGGGCTGAGAATTCGAAATAGCGGTCGCCGGCCGGCAGATGCAGCAGCATCTCGGTCTGCACGCGTTCGCCGCGCGCCGCGCTTCGAAACGCGTCGCGCACGATCTGCGGAACGCCGTCGGTCGCGGCGAACCATGGCGTGTCCCAGAACGGCCGGCCCTCGACATCGGCGATCCCGGCGGCGATGCCGGACAGCGCCTCCTTGTTGGCGTAGATCACATTGCCCGACAGGTCGAGCAGCCCCTGATACTGGTTGCTGGTCTCGAAGATCGCCCGCATCTGCACTTCGCTGGCCTGCAACTGCGCGGTCCGCTCGCGGATGCGTTCCTCCAGCGTGTCGTTGAGCCGGCGCAGCTCCGCCTCGGCCTGTTTCGCCACGGTGACGTCATGCGCGACGCCGATGAAGCCGATGTGCTGGCCGGAAGGGTCCCAGCGCGGCTGCGATTCCGAGCGCATCCAGTGCCATGCCCGGTCCGGGCCGCGGTAGCGCGCTTCCAGCACGAACGGCTTCAGCGACGCCTCGCCGGCGATGCTCTCGCGGACCACGCGGGCGGCGTCGTCCGGATGCAGAATGGTGCGCCAGTCGAAATCCAGCGCCTCCTGATAACCGACGCCGAGAAAATCCAGATAGGCCTGGTTGGCAAAAGCCCGCTTGCGATCGAGTTTGGTCACCCAGATCGGCACCGGCGCGCTGTCGGCGATCAGCCGGAAGCGCTCCTCGCTCTCGCGCAGCAATTCGCGAGCGATGGTGCGGTCGGTGATGTCGATATGCGCGCCGACCATGCGGACCGGCCGGCCGTCCTCGGCGCGCTCGATGCGGCCTTCCGCGGCGATCCAGCGGGTCTGGCCGTCGTTCTGGCGGATGATGCGGTATTCCGAGGAATAGAACTCGCCGCTTCCGTGCAGCACGTCGAGGAAGGCAGTCTCGGCGCGCGTCCGGTCGTCGGGGTGCAGCCGGCCGGACCATTCGGCATAATTCTCGTTGACCGTGGTCGGCGGCAGGCCGTGGATCATCAGATAGCCGGGCGAACGATAATTGCGCAGCCCGTCGCGCAGATCGATCACCATGCCGCCGACCTTGGCGATCTGCTGGACCTCGGCGAGATCCTTGTTCTCGTCGAGGATGCGCTGAAACTCGTCCTCCGTGAGGTTGCGCTGCTGCGTCACCATCCCACCCGCTGTTGCCGCCTGGTTCCGGCCGATGCCGGAGTCGCCGGCCGATCATGGATGCGCCATCATAGCGGCGATTCTGTTGCAGCCGGACACGGATATCGGCGGGGTGGTTCCGGGCCGACGCCGCGATATCGGCGCCGCGCGCCTTGTCTGCGGCGCGCTCCTCGCCTAAAACTTCGCCCGGCCGCAGGCTTGCTTTGCCTGTCTCGGCACCGCGGAGAGGTGGCAGAGTGGTCGAATGCACCGCACTCGAAATGCGGCATAGGCGCAAGCCTATCGGGGGTTCGAATCCCTCCCTCTCCGCCAGTTTTCCTAAAATGTGCTTTTAAATCAGCACTCTCCAGTTGGGAGAGCCGGCCAACCCATACTTCTACCCATATTTCCTGAAGGCTTGTCCTCTAAAAAGATCGGCGGGGAAGCTTCCGATTTTGGAAGCATAGCGATCTGGTTTTGGAAAATTTGCGATGGCAAATGCACTTCGCATCAATGCTCTCCGGGGCTTACGAATGTCTTTCCCGGGGTAGTTCGACTGGCAGCCGTGAGTCCATAAAAGGGACCCGCAAAGAACGAGTTTCTTCGTCCTAACAATCTCTGTCACGTTTGAGAGTGAATCCCCCCGTTACGTTTCCGCAACGGGGGTAATCCTTCGCAACGAAAACCAAGGTTTGCGTTGCTTGCCGTGGCTTTCCTACCGATTTCCCACCTCATGATTGCTGAATTGCTCAGGACGGTCAATAATCAATCTTTGATTGTGCGTGCATTTCAGGTGGCGTGATGAGTGAGTTTGTCGCTCGGCGAATTCTTGGAATTGACCTCGGTATTGCATCTTGCGGATGGGGGGTCATTGAAGTTGGCGAGGCCAACGGAAGTATCATTGCCACCGGCGTTCGGTGCTTCGATGCGCCATTGATCGACAAGACCGGTGAGCCGAAGAGCGCGACGCGACGTACCGCGCGGGGGCAGCGGCGAATTGTTCGCCGCCGACGGCAGCGCATGAACGCCGTCCGGCGCCTGCTTGGTGAATTTGGCGTGCTGACTGATCGATCATCGGAGGCCCTGCATCACGCATTGCGCCGGATCTCCAACGTTGCGGGATCGCAAGTCACGCCCTGGACGCTTCGCGCTGCGGCCCATGAGCGTCTTTTGTCGAATGACGAGCTGGCGGTTGTACTGGGCCATATCGCCCGGCATCGCGGCTTTCGCTCGAACTCCAAGAACGATGTTGGCGCGAATGCTGCGGACGAAACATCCAAGATGAAAAAGGCGATGGAGATCACGCGCGAAGGTCTTGCGAAATATGATTCGTTCGGCGCCATGATCGCCAGCGATCCGAAGTTCGCCGATCGAAAGCGCAACCGTGACAAGGACTATTCACACACGGCGAAACGCTCCGACCTGGAAGACGAGGTTCGCGGCATCTTCCGGGCTCAAACCCGCTTCGGCAGCACTGTTGTGAGTGAGAAACTGTCGCAGGCGTTTGCGGATGCGGCGTTCTTCCAGCGTCCGCTGCAGGACAGCGAAGGCAAGGTGGGCGATTGCCCGTTCGAGCCTGGACAGAAGCGGACCGCACGCCGCGCACCGTCATTCGAGCTGTTCCGGTTTCTTTCCCGGCTGGCCAATCTCAAACTCACGGTCGGCCGATCGTCGGAGCGGCGGCTGACGCCGGAGGAAATAGCTTTGGCCGCCAAAGGCTTTGGCGAAAGCAAGAAGACCATCACGTTCAAGTCGTTGCGTGAGGCGCTCGACCTCGATCCGAACGCGCGCTTTTCTGGCATCGGCAAGGAGAAGGAAGGCACGCTCGACGTGGCCGCGCGCACCGGCGGTGCTGCCTATGGAACGAAGTCGCTGAAAGATGCGCTCGGCGATGCGCCGTGGCGATCGTTGTCGCGAACTCCTGAAAAGCTCGATCGTATCGCCGAAATCTTGTCATTCCGCGAGGACATGAAATCGATCCGGAACGGTCTCGACGAACTCGGTCTCGATCTGCTTGTCGTCGAAGCCCTGATGGCGGCTGCAGCCAACGGCGGCTTCAAGGATTTTACCCGCGCCGCGCACATCTCGGCGCTTGCCGTTCGACATCTCATTCCCGGTCTGCGCGACGGGCTGGTCTATTCGGACGCCTGCGCGCGTGTCGGCTACGATCACGCCGCGCGGCCGGCGGTCCTGCTCAGTCAGATCGGCAGTCCGGTAACCCGCAAGGCGCTCAGCGAGGCGCTGAAGCAAGTGAGAGCCGTGGCGCGGGAATATGGCCCGATCGATTACTTTCACGTCGAACTCGCGCGCTCGGTCGGAAAAAGTGCGGAGCAACGCAAGAAGCTGACGGACGGCATCGAAGCGAGAAACGTCGAGAAGGAGAAGCGGCGGAAGGAAGCCCAAGAACATCTTGGCCGCGCGCCCAGCGACGATGAATTGCTTCGCTACGAACTCGCCAAGGAACAGGGTTTCAAGTGCATCTATTCCGGCGACGCGATCGATCCCGCAGGGATTGCAGCCAACGACACCCGCTATCAGGTCGACCACATCCTGCCGTGGAGCCAGTTTGGCGACGATTCCTACCTGAACAAAACGCTCTGCACCGCCAGGTCCAACCAGAACAAGCGCGGGCGAACGCCGTTCGAATGGTTCAATGCCGACAAGACCGAACCAGAGTGGGTGGAATATATCGCTCGCGTTGAAAACCTCAAGGAGGTCAAGGGACGCAAGAAGCGGAACTACAGCATCAAGGATGCAATGGGCATCGAGGAAAAATTCAAGGCGCGCAATCTCACCGACACGCAATGGGCGACAAGGTTGCTCGCCGACGAACTCAAGCGCATGTTTCCGCCGCGCGAGTGCGAGCGGGTCGTGACCGCTCGGGCGGATGGTGGCAATGATGGATTGTCGATGCTGGAGGAGCGTCGGGTGTTCACGCGCCCGGGTGCCATCACCTCCAAGCTGAGGCGAGCATGGGGGCTCGACGGCCTCAAGAATCAGGATGGAAAACGGGTCGAAGACGATCGGCATCATGCGGTAGACGCGCTCGTGTTGGCGGCCACCACCGAAAGCTTGCTGAATCGCCTGACGGTCGAAGTCCAAAAGCGCGAGCGCGAGGGACGCCCAGACGATATCTTCCATTGCAGTCAGCCGTGGCCGGGCTTCCGGCTCGATGTCCAGCGCGCGGTCTACGGCTCCGAGACGATGCCTGGCATTTTCGTGTCCCGCGCCGAACGGCGTCGCGCTCGCGGCAAGGCACACGACGCCACCATCAAGCAGATCCGCGAAATCGATGGTGGCAGAGTGGTCTTCGAGCGCAAGCCTGTAGAAAAGCTGACGGAAAAGGACCTAGAGAAGATTCCGGTTCCGGAGCCTTATGGAAAGGCGGCCGATCCAAAAAAGTTGCGCGACGAAATGGTGGAGAACCTCCGCGCCTGGATCGCGACCGGAAAGCCCAAGGATAAGCCGCCCCGGTCGCCGAAGGGCGATCTCATTCGCAAGGTACGAATTCAGGTCAACGAAAGGGTGGCGGTCGAGATCAACGGTGGCACCGTCGATCGAGGCGAGATGGCGCGCGTCGATGTCTTTAGGAAAAAGAACAAGAAGGGCGTTTGGGAATTTTACGTTGTCCCGATCTATCCGCATCAAATCGTTGCCTCAACAACCCCTCCTAATCGCGCCGTGATTGCTTATGCGGAGGATAGAGATTGGAAAGAGATCGACAGCAGTTATGAATTCCTTTGGTCGCTGTTCGGAATGTCCTATGTCGAAATCGTGAAAAACAACGACGAATGCAAAGCTGGTTACTTCCGCGGCCTTCATCGCGGCACAGGAGCAGCCAGTGTTTCCGAGCATATATCACTGGGCAAGGATGCGACGGTTAGCGGAATTGGTTTGAAAACTCTTGCGTCGTTCAGGAAGTTCAACATCGATCGTCTCGGGCGCAAATTTGAAATCCTGCGTGAGGTTCGGACATGGCGTGGCGAGGTCTGCACCTGACGCACGCCGCGAGATTGTCGCTTGCCGATGGTCAGGTTTGCGTCAGGCAGGATGCGGGCGAGGTGCGGCTCGCTCTTGAGGATATCGCCTGGATCGTGATCGACACGCCACAGGCGGCTCTGACGAGCGCGCTGATCAGCGCCTGCATGGCGGCGGGGATCGCGCTGGTGTTCACCGACGAGCGACATACTCCGTCCGGGATGGCGTTGCCGTTCCATCGGCACCATCGGCAGGGCGGGATTGCAAGACTTCAGATCGAGGCGAAAGACGGCGTCAAGAAGCGGCTGTGGCAGGCCATCGTTCGCCGCAAGATTCTCAACCAGGCGGCCTCGCTCGGGGTTCTCGGCCGCGCGAATGCGGACACGCTCAGGGAGATCGCCCGTCATGTCGAGCCGGGAGACCCGGACAACGTTGAGGCCCGCGCGGCGCGATTCTATTGGGGGCGGCTGTTCGAGGATTTCGCGCGCGATGACGAGGGCGATCTGCGCAACAAGATGCTGAATTACGGCTATGCCGTCGTGCGCGCCGGCGTCGCGCGCGCTCTGGTTGCCTCCGGCTTGTTGCCCGCGTTCGGCCTCAAGCACGATGGCGCCGCCAACGCCTTCAATCTTGCCGACGATCTGTTCGAGCCGTTCCGTCCGTTTGTCGATGGTCTCGCATGCAAGACGTTTGGAGGTCATCCGGACAAGAACGGCGATCTCACGCTGGACGATCGTCGCGCAATGGCCGGCGCGCTGCTTCTCAATGGGAAGGTCGGCGAAGGGAGCGTGTCGCTTCTGGTCGCGGCGGAAATGGCCGCAGCCAGTCTGTGCCGTGCCTTGGAATTTGAAAAGCCGGCATTTCTTGAATTGCCTGAACTGGAGTGCGATTCGTGAAAAGCGAGGAGGTGCGTTTCGTGTGGATGTTTGTCTTTTTCGATTTGCCTGTCGGCACGAAGTCAGATCGCCGCAACGCGACTCGCTTCCGGAAATTCCTGAAGGACGATGGATTCATGATGCTGCAATGGTCGGTGTATTCACGCGTTTGTCGTGGCGACGATGCGGCGGAAAAACATGGGCAACGGGTGACGAAAAACTTGCCGCCGCGCGGGAGTGTTCGTACCCTTCAGGTCACGGATCGTCAGTACGCGCGTATGAGGCTGCTGCTTGGGAAAGCAACCTTCAATGAGAAAAAAGCACCGCAACAACTGGTGCTGCTCTGATTTCCGCCTGTCGGGTCACGCGGAAATCAGAGCATTTTCAGTCGCTTGTGTCGCTCGGAGCCTACCACGGGGAAATCGGTAGGGAAGCCACGGCGGCGATCTCGAAGCCGTAGCCGTGCTTCAGAGCCTACCACGGGGAAATCGGTAGGGAAGCCACGGCGTCCATGTTGATGACATGACTGATCTGAATAGCCTACCACGGGG
>CAXTMT010000052.1:0-13717 GCA_964245355.1 uncultured Sphingomonadaceae bacterium | reverse complement strand
AGAGCGGTAGCCTTCCAAGCTTCATACGCGGGTTCGATTCCCGCTACCCGCTCCAACTTTCTTGGATGAGGCCAAAAGGCGATCCAGAAAATGAGAAACCCCGTCTGCCGGGGTCAGGGCAAACGGGGTTCTCGGTACGCCGAAACCCGGATCGGGGTTCGTGACCCGGGCCTCGAATCCAAGACGTTACGCCCCCGGAAGGTCCGCACCGGACTCGCGACATTTTTTCAAAAACGTGAAGCCGAGGAAAAGGCCTATTTATCAACCAGCGGGAGCCACACCGCAGAGGCTGTCGCGGGGGCTCGGCTGACCGTCATCGTTGCCGCCTTATAGTCTCCGGGCTTGGCCCAGAAGATGTTGGGCACGTAGGTCTGCGGGTTGCGATCGTAGAGCGGGAACCAGCTCGACTGGATCTGCACCATGATCCGGTGGCCCTTGCGGAACAGGTGGTTCGCGGTCGGCAGCGTAAAGCGATAGCGCTGGATTCGCCCGGCCGGGATCGGGCTCGGATGCTCGAAACTGTCGCGGTAGCGGCCGCGGAAGATGTCCATCGCGATCGGCAATTGATAGCCGCCGAGCTCGGGCTGCGACGGCATTTCGTCCGGATAGACGTCGATCAGCTTCACCACCCAATCGGCATCGGTGCCGGTGGTCGCGGCATAGATATCGGCGATCGGAGCGCCGGCGATGTGCGTCGGCTTGTCGAGCGGCGGCGAGACATAGACGAGCACGTCCGGCCGGGTGGAGACGTTGCGCTGATCGGTGGTGAGCCACGGCTTCCACTGATTGGCATCGCTGGTGTTGATCGGGCGCGGGATGAACGGGATCGGCTTGTTCGGATCGGAGATGTAGCTGTCGCCGCCCGCACTCGCCGGCTTATCGAACGACACCGTGCCCCCCGCCCCCAGATAAAGCGGCGTCATCGGCGCGCCACAGCCTTTCTCGCAGGCGAGCGGCCAATCGGGCAATTTGTCCCATTTGTTGCCGCCGGTGTTGTAGATCAGCACACGCGGCGTCTCGGGCTTGGGGCTGCCGGGCTTCAGATAATAATCGAAGAAGGGCAGCAGATAATCGCGCCGCCACTCGGTCGCGGTGTCGTCGTGGAATTTGAACACGCCGAGCTGCGAGCCATCGTAATTCGCCTGGCTGTGCCGCCACGGACCCATCACCAGATAATTATTGCTCAGGTGGCCGGCGGCTTTCAGCGCCTCGAAGCTGTGGATCGCCCCCCACATATCCTCCTGATCCCACAGCCCCTGCTCCCACATCGTCGAGACGGTGGAGGGATGCTTGACGATCTGATCCTCGAGTGCCTGGCCCTGCCAATAGCTGTCGTAGGCGACATGCTCGGTCACGCGCCGCCACATGCCGAGCTGATCGAGTTTGTGCGCCCTGCCGAAATCGCCCGCCGAGCCGGCACTGAGATAGGCATCATAATCGTCGGCGTTGGAGGTGACGAGCGAAGCGCCCCCTTTGCGGCTGCTCTCCTGGCCGACGAAGTAAGCGTTGTTGGGCTGGCGATAGGCGCCATAGTGAAAGAAATCGTCGCCCATCCAGCCGTTGACCATCGGGCTCTCGGGCGCCGCCACCTTCAGCGCCGGATGGGGATCGAGCAGCGCCATGACGACGGTGAAGCCTTCGTAGGACGAGCCGATCATTCCGACGCGGCCGTTCGACTCGGGCACATGCTTCACCAGCCAGTCGATCGTATCCCACGCATCGGTGACGTGATCGGTGGTCGTGCCGTTGAGCGGACCGCGCACCGGCCGCGTCATCTCGTAATCGCCCTCCGAGCCATATTTGCCGCGGATGTCCTGGAAGACGCGGATATAGCCCGCCTCGACGAACACCTCGTCGCCCTGCGGCAAGGCCACCGACATCGATCCGCTCGGCGCCCGCTCGGCGCGCTTGTCGGCATTGTAAGGGGTGCGGGTGAGCAGGATCGGAGCGCCATGCGCGCCCTGGGGCACGACGATCACGGTGTGCAGCTTCACCCCGTCGCGCATCGGGATTTCGAAGACCCGCTTGTCGTAATCGTATGTCGCGACGGGCGCGTCATATTTGGCCGGGATGTCGTTCGGCGCGACCTGGCGGGCCGCGAGCGGGGCGGCGGCGATGACAAGCGCGAGCAACGAAATATGAGCCTTCATGAACCCTCCCGGACAGTTCGTCGTTTGGACGCAATAGAACGGGCTTCGGCTTGCCTGGCAAGGGGCCGGGCGGCCGCACTCCGAAGGGGCTCTTGTGCTGCAGTGCGGTACGGTGCAGTCTCCGCATAGACGTTGCCGCCGGGAGTGTGATGCAAGCCAAAGCGTTCGACGAAGTCTGGGGCACGGGAGACGATCGCGGCGGTCGCCCCGGTATGACGGAACTCGCGGCCTGGATCGCCGAAACCCCGCCCAATGAACTCGATCGGCGCCAGAAGGCGGCCGAAGCGGCGTTTCGGCAATTGGGCATCACCTTCGCCGTCTATGGCGAGGAGGAGAGCGCCGAGCGCATCATCCCCTTCGATATCGTGCCGCGCATCTTCACCGCGCAGGAATGGGCCAAGCTTTCCGAAGGGCTGGTCCAGCGAACCGAGGCGATCAACGCCTTTCTGGGCGACGTCTACGGGGCGCGGAAAATCCTCGACGACGGCATTCTTCCCGCCGAACTGGTGCTGGGCAACCCGCAATTTCGGGGGTTCCTGGCCGGGCAGAAGCCGCCGCACGGCGTGTTCGTCCACATCTGCGGCATCGATCTCGTCCGCACCGGACCGGACGATTTCTTCGTGCTGGAGGATAATGCCCGCACCCCCTCGGGCGTCAGCTACATGCTGGAGAATCGCGAGGCGATGCTGCGGTTGTGCCCGGAGATCTTCCACCGCTTCAATGTCAGCGCGGTCGATCGCTATCCCGATCAGCTTCGCCAGACGCTCCGTTCGGTGGCGCCGCGCCCGCGTGGCGAGCCGGTGTGCGTACTGCTGACGCCCGGCCATTTCAACTCCGCTTTCTACGAGCACAGCTTCCTCGCCGATTCGATGGGGATCGAGCTGGTCGAGGCGGCGGATCTCGAGGTCGACGACGATATCGTCTGGATGCGCACGATCGACGGGCGCGTCCAGGTCGACGTGATCTACCGCCGCATCGACGACGATTATATCGATCCGCTGATGTTCAAGCCCGATTCGATGCTCGGCGTCCCCGGGCTGATCGCGGCTTATCTCGCCGGCAACGTCGCGCTGGTGAACGCGCCCGGCACCGGCATCGCCGACGACAAGGCGATCTACAGCTACATGCCCGAGATCGTGAAATATTATTCGGGCGGCGAGGCCAAGCTGCCCAATGTCGAGACCTATCGCTGCCGCGAGGCCGGGGCGCTGCACTATACGCTCGATAATCTCGAGAAACTGGTGGTGAAGCTGGTCGACGGATCGGGCGGCTACGGGATGCTCGTCGGCCCGACCGCCACGAAGGCGCAGATCGAGGATTTCCGCGCCGCCTTGAAGGCCGAGCCGCACCGCTACATCGCGCAGCCGACGCTCGCGCTCTCGACCGTGCCGACGCTGACCGAAGCCGGGGTCGCCCCGCGCCACGTCGATTTTCGCCCGTTCGTGCTCACCGGCGCGCAGGGCGTGAACATCGTCCCCGGCGGCCTGACCCGCGTGGCGCTGCGCGAGGGATCGCTGGTCGTGAACAGCAGCCAGGGCGGCGGCACCAAGGACAGCCTGATCCTGATGGACACGCCTGGGCAGATGCAGAGCCAGGACGGCCAGAGCCAGTCTCAATCGCAGGGTCGCCTGTGAGCCTGCTCTCGCGCACCGCCGCCTCGCTCTACTGGATCGGCCGCTATGTCGAGCGCGCCGAATTCACCGCGCGGCTGATCGAAGCGACGATCCGCCTCGATGCGCTTTCGGCCCGCCCCGCCGGCCAGCCCGCGTGGGAAAGCGCCTTGCTCGTGGCTGGTGTCGAACAGGGTTTCGCCGCCACCGGCGAGCCGATCGGTGCGCGATCGGTCAGCGATTTCCTGACACTGGCGCCTAATAACCCTAGCTCGATCCGCTCCTGCCTCGATGCCGCGCGCTCGAACGCCAAATCGGTGCGCACCGCGCTGACCCGCGATGCGTGGGAGACGATCAACCGTGCATGGTTGGGTCTCCGCAACGTCGGCTCCAGCGACAACAGCGCCGCGACGCTGGCGGTGATCGAACGCATCCGCGCCGAGACGCGCGGCTTCGAAGGCGCGCTGGTGCGGATGCTCCGCAACGAATCCTATGCCTTCCTCGGCCTCGGCGCCGCGATCGAGCGCGCCGACAACACCGCGCGGCTGATCGACGTCAAATATCATCTGCTGCTGCCCGAGGGCGAGACCGTGGGCGGCGTCGTCGATCGCGATCAGTGGACGACGATCCTCCACACCGTTTCGGCCAACACCGCCTATCGCTGGCTCTACCGCGACGAGCTCAAGCCTTGGCTCGTCGCCGATATGCTGATCCTGAAAGGCGAATTGCCGCGCAGCCTCGCCGGGGCGGCGGACGAAGTGGTGCAGCACCTCGCCTTCATCGCGCGTCGCCTCGGCCGCCAGGGCGAGGCCGATCGCCTCGCCCGCCGCCGCCGCGATCTGCTGGCCCGCACCCAGATCGACAGCGTGTTCGATCAGGGTCTGCACGAATATCTCGCCGGCTTCGTCATCGAGAATGCGATGCTCGACCGCGCCATTGCCGCCCAGTTCCGCTTCGGCTGAGCCCATGCGCCTCTTCGTCCGCCACCGCAGCGATTACGTCTTTTCCGAGCCGCAGGCGCGGCTGGTCCAGTTGCTGCGCGTCACCCCCGGCGATCATCACGGCCAGCATGTCGTAAGCTGGGACGTCGATGTCGATCGCGATGCGCGGCTGCGGGTGGGGCGCGACGGCTACGGCAACCAGACGACGATGCTCTATATCGACGGGCCGATCGAGCGCCTCACCCTCGACGTGCGGGGTGAGGTGCTGACCGAGGATCGCGCCGGCATGGTGAGCGGCACGGTCGAGCCGCTGCCGCCGCTCTATTTCCTGCAATCGACGCCCGCGACCAAATTGGACGAGGCGATCGCCGCCTTCGCCGCCGGCATAGCGCCGGGCGAGGAGGCCTTGCCGCGCGCCCATGCGCTGGCCGAAGCGATCGACGAACGGCTGAAGAAGGTCGAGCCCGATGTCGCCGCCGATCATGATGCCGCCGCCTGCTTCGCCGCCAACTCGGCCGATCCGCAGGGCGCCGCCCACGTCCTGATCGCCGCCGCCCGCGCGATCCGCCTGCCGGCACGCTACGTCGCCGGGCACCTCTACCGCCCCGACGCCACCGAGGCGCACGCCGCGCACGGCTGGGCGGAACTCCATGTCGAAGGCTATGGCTGGATCGCCTTCGATCCGCACGGCGGTTGTTGCCCGACCGAACGCTACGTCCGCGTCGCCACCGGCCTCGATCACCGCGAGGCGGCGCCGGTATCCGGCCTACGCACGGGTGGCGGGGTAGAGGCGCTGGCGATCGATGTGCATGTGGGGACGGAGCCCGCGCCGCAGGACTGAATTTTCGTCATTGCCGCGCTACGCTCGCAATGACGGATTTAAGGCTTGGTCGCCGGTTGGCTGGTCGCCGCCAAAGCCCCGATCACGCCCCCCTTGATGAAGGGCAAAGCCGCCAGTGTCGCCAGCGTGATCGCGCTCAGCAGGATCGTCATCGTCGCCCACAAGGGCAGATACCAGAAGAACGGAATGGCCAACGAAGGCGCCACGATCAGATGGCCGACGAGCAAAACGGTGAAATAAGACGCGATATCATCGACCCGGTGGCGCACATTATCTGCCCCGCACACCGGGCAGATCGGGCGCACCTTGAGGTAGCCGGCGAACAAAGTCGGCGAATCGCAATGCGGGCAATGCCGCTTAAGCCCGCGCTTCACCGCCTCGCCGAATGCCAATCTACCCATGTCGATGTCCACTCACGCCGGATAAGGCCCGGTCCCGCCTGCATATAGGTAGAGCGCAATCCGTTCACCATTGCGGAGTGCGAAACGACACGTGCGTGACCGATCATCAAGCCAAACTTGATTTTCGCGCGATCCCCGCGTACGTACCCCACCAACCGTTCCTGACGAACGAAACGAATCCGCACGACTGGCCCGAGAGGCAAGCGTGCCAGCCGGCTGACGAGGTTTCGTCCGCCGGCTCGTTTTGCGTTGGGACATCACGAGGTGTTTTGATGTTCGACAGCCTGAGCGATCGGCTTTCAGCGACGTTCGACAAGCTCCGGGGGCGCGGTGCGCTGACGGAAGCGGACGTGCGCGGCGCGATGCGCGAGGTGCGGATCGCGCTGCTCGAGGCCGACGTCGCGCTGCCGGTCGTCCGCCAGTTCGTCGATGCCGCGACCGAACAGGCGGTCGGGCAGAGTGTGCTGAAGTCGGTCACGCCCGGCCAGCAGGTCGTCAAGATCGTCAACGATGCGCTGACCGAGATGCTGGGCGCCGAAGCCGCCGATCTCGAACTCGGCGTCACTCCGCCCGCGATCATCATGATGGTCGGCCTGCAGGGCTCGGGCAAGACGACCACGACCGCCAAGATCGCCAAGCGCCTGAAGGAAAAGGGCGCCAAGAAGGTTCTGATGGCGTCGCTCGACGTCAATCGCCCCGCCGCGCAGGAGCAGCTGGCGGTGCTGGGCACCCAGGCCGACGTGCAGACGCTGCCGATCGTCGCGGGCCAGGGTCCGGTCGAGATCGCGCGCCGCGCCGTACAGGCGGCGAAGTTGCAGGGCTACGACGTGCTGATGCTCGATACGGCAGGCCGCCTTCACGTCGATCAGGGGCTGATGGACGAGATGCGCGCCGTCGCCGATGTCGCGCAGCCGCAGGAAGTGCTGCTCGTCGTCGATGCGCTGACCGGGCAGGACGCGGTCAACGTCGCGAAGAATTTCTCGGAGCAGGTGCCGCTCACCGGCGTCGTGCTGACCCGCATGGACGGCGATGCGCGCGGCGGCGCGGCGCTGTCGATGCGCGCCGTCACCGGCAAGCCGATCAAGTTCGTCGGCACCGGCGAGAAATTGGATGGGCTGGAGCAATTCCACCCGGAGCGCGTCGCCGGCCGCATCCTCGGCATGGGCGACGTCGTCAGCTTGGTCGAGCGTGCCGCCGAGACGATCAAGATCGAGGATGCCGAGGCGCTCGCCAGGCGCATGGACGCGGGCAAGTTCGACCTCAATGATCTGCGCAGCCAGCTCGATCAGATGAAGCGGATGGGTGGCCTCTCCGGGCTCGCCTCGATGCTGCCGGGCGTCAAGCAGGTGAAGCAGGCGATGGCTTCGGGTGCGGCGGACGACAAGCATCTGGTGCGGCTGGAAGCGGTCCTTTCGTCGATGACACCGAAGGAGCGCGCCAAGCCCGAGATCATCGCCGCCAAGCGCAAGATCCGCATCGCCAAGGGCAGCGGCACGACGGTGCAGGATGTCAACAAGCTGTTGAAGATGCACCAGGAAATGGCCGGTGCGATGAAGAAGATCAAGAAGATGGGCGGCCTGAAGGGGCTGGCCAGGATGTTCGGCGGCGGCGGCGACATGAGCGCCATGATGGAAGGCACAGGGCTCCCCGCCGGCGGCTTGCCGAACCTCCCCGGCCTGCCCGGTGCCCCCCAGGGACTGCCCCCGGGTTTTCAGAATTTCATGAAGAAGAAGTGATCCGTTTTCCCAGATTTTAGAGAAGGAAGAACCTAAATGTCCGTTGCAATCCGCCTGTCGCGCGGCGGCTCCAAGAAGCGCCCCTATTACCGCATCGTCATCGCCAATTCGCGCAGCCCGCGCGATGGCGCCTTCATCGAGAAGATCGGCACCTACAACCCGCTCCTCGCCAAGGACGATGCCAAGCGCGTGATCCTCGATACCGAGCGCGCCAAGCATTGGCTGAGCGTCGGCGCGCAGCCGACCGATCGCGTCGCCCGCTTCTTCGACGCCGCCGGCGTCAAGGAACGCGCCGCCCGCAACAACCCGAACAAGGGCGTCCCCGGCGACAAGGCCAAGGAGCGCGCCGAGGAGCGTACGACCAAGGCCGCCGAAGCCGCCGAGGCCGCTGCCGCCGCCGTGCCGGTCGTCGAGGAAGCGCCCGTCGAGGAAACTCCGGTCGAAGAGGCTTCCGCCGAAGAAGTCGCTGCTGTCGAGGGGGCTCCCGCCGTCGAGGAAGCCCCCGCTGCTGAAGCCCCCGCTGCTGAAGCATCTGCTGAGGAAGCTCCTGCCGCCGAAGCGACCGAAGAGACTGCCGAGGGCTGACCTTCGTTTCCACCGCCCCCTTGCTGCCATAGTGAGGGGGCGGTTCGATTTGCTCTTGAGCACCGCATCCCCGTTCGCTTAGCCTGTCGTCAAAGGATGGGGGTCTGACGATGCGGATGGGACGGGCAAAGATGGTTGGCGTTTTAGTCGCCGCGCTGTTGGCGGGCACCGCTGCATCGGGTGAGGATCTCGCCACCGTCGCTAAGGCATTCGGCACGCGCGCCGCGATCGGCCAGGCCAGTCTTTCGCCCGACGGCGCGCACGTCGCCTTCATCACGGCTCCGGGCGGTGCCACCTCATCGCTGATGATCGCCGATCCGGCCGTTGCGGGTTCGCCGGTCAGCATTCTCAAGAGTATGGGCCAGCCGGATAAGCTGCGCTATTGCCACTGGATCACGGGCACGCGGCTTGCCTGCCAGATCACCTTCCTCGTCCAGTTCCAGGCGGTGCCGGTCTCCACCACCCGCCTGATCGCGCTCGACAGCGACGGTAAGAACATCAAGGTGCTTACCGCCAATGAAAGCGGCAAGGCGCTCGATTATCTCTATTATGGCGGCGACATCATCGATTGGACCGGGGACGGTACGGGATCGGTGCTGATGAACCGCGAATATGTGCCGGAAAGCAGCAAGGATACCTTTATCCACCGCGATGGCGCGGGGCTCGGGGTCGAGCGGGTCAATACCCGCACACTAGCGCGCGACATGATCGAACGCCCCCGGCGCGGCGCGGACGGATATATTACCGATGGTCACGGCAACGTGCGGATCATGGGCCTGCGCGCCGCGAACGGGACCGGCTACTTCGATACCAAGGTGCAATATCTCTACCGCACGGCCACTTCGTCCGATTGGCGGTCGCTCAGCATCGTCGAGGACAATCAGGCGGTACCCAAGGGTTTCGAACCGGTGGCGGTCGATCCCGTCAAGAACGTCGCCTACGGCTTCGGCCAGCAGAACGGCTACAAGGCACTGTTCACCACTTCGCTCGACGGCAATCTGACCAGCCAGCCGGTGCTGGCGCAGCCCAACACCGATGTCGATGGCCTGATCCGCATCGGGCGCCAGAATCGCGTCGTCGGGGTGAGCTACGCGACCGAACGGCGCGAGATCGAGTATTTCGATCCCGATCTGCGCGCGTTGCGCGTGGCGCTGGAGCGCGCACTGCCCAATGCGCCGCTGGTCGACATCGTCGATGCGAGCGCCGACGAGCAGAAGCTGCTTCTGTTCGCCGGAAGCGATTCCGATCCCGGCACTTATTATGTCCTCGATCGCAAGACGCGGCATATGGCTGCGCTGCTTCCGGTTCGCCCGGCGCTGGAAGGACGGAAATTGGCCCAGATGCAGCCGATCCGCTTCCGGGCGGCCGATGGAACGATGATCCCGGGCTATCTGACACTGCCCCCGGGCAGCAGCGGCAAGGACCTGCCGGCGATCGTCATGCCGCACGGCGGCCCGGGCTCACGCGACGAATGGGGCTTCGACTGGTGGGCGCAATTCTTCGCAGCGCGCGGCTTCGCGGTGCTTCAGCCCAATTTTCGCGGCTCGACCGGATATGGCAACGCCTGGTACCAGAAGAACGGCTTTCAAAGCTGGCGGACGGCGATCGGCGATGTCGTCGATGCAGGTCGCTGGCTGAAGGCGCAGGGCATCGCCGCGCCGGGCAAGCTCGCGATCGTCGGTTGGTCCTACGGCGGCTATGCGGCGCTCCAGTCCGCCGTGCTCGATCCGGACCTTTACAAGGCGGTTATCGCCGTCGCACCCGTCACCGATCTGCTGCTGTTGAAGCAGGATGCCAAGGAATATACCAGCTATGCGGGGGTCGAGCAGTTTGTGGGCGACGGCCCCCATGTGCTGCAGGGCTCGCCGGCACACAATGTTGCCGCGATCAAGGCGCCGGTGTTGATCTTCCACGGCACCGAGGATCGCAACGTGCGGCTGGATCAATCGCAGGTGATGACCGATCGCCTGCGCGGCGCCGGCAAGCAGGCCGATCTCGTGATCTTCAAGGGGCTCGATCACCAGCTCGACGACAGCGATGCGCGCACCCTGATGCTCACCAGGTCCGATGAATTCCTGCGCGCCAGTCTTGGGCTGAAGCCTTAACGGGTGCGCTGGCCTTCGATCCCCGAGCGGCATGCGATGCTGGGCGAAGCGATCGAGATCATCCGCAAGCTGTGGGGGGCGGCGTACAAGGCTTCGTCGGCGAACATTATGTCATCGATCACGCCCGCCTTTACGACACGCCCGAACAGCCGCTCCCGGTGCCCGTGTCCTACCGCTTCGAGAATTGGAAGCTGCGGCGGGCCTTCGCCTTGCCGTACTTCTTGCGCTCCACGGTGCGGCTGTCGCGGGTGAGGAGGCCGGCGGCCTTCACCGGCGCACGCAGCACGGGCTCATATTTGGTGAGCGCCTGGCTGATGCCATGCTTCACCGCGCCGGCCTGGCCGGAGAGACCGCCGCCGGCGACGGTGGCGATCACGTCATACTGGCCTTCGCGCTCGGCGACGCCGAACGGCTGGTTGAGGACGAGGCGCAGCGTCGGGCGGGCGAAGTAGATTTCCTGATCGCGACCGTTGATCGTGATCTTGCCCGAGCCGGGCTTGATCCAGACGCGTGCGACCGCGTCCTTCCGGCGGCCGGTGGCATAAGCACGGCCCTGCGCGTCGATTTCCTGCTCGCGAAGCGGCATCGTCGGCGCGGCCGGCTCTTCGACCTGACCGGCGAGATACGCATCGGCGGTCGCATCGGCGTCACCGGCAACCGCGGTCGAAACCGGAGCGGGCTCAGGCGCGGCCTGGCCGGTGAGGTTCGCGAGATCGGCGAGGGACTGGCGATTGTCGGACATTATGCGCCCACCTTATTCTTGCGGTTGAGGCCGGCGATATCCATCGGCTCGGGGTTCTGCGCGGCGTGATCATGCTCTGTGCCCTTGAAGACGCGCAGGTTGCGCATCTGCTGGCGACCGAGCGGGCCGCGCGGGATCATGCGCTCGACGGCCTTTTCCAGCACACGCTCGGGGAATTTGCTGCCGAGAACCTTGACGGCGGTGATGCCCTTGATGCCGCCGGCATAACCGGTGTGCTTGTAATAGACCTTGTCAGCCAGCTTCTTGCCGGTGAAGCGCACCTTTTCCGCATTGATGACGATGACATTGTCGCCGCAATCGATGAACGGGGTGAAGCTCGGCTTGTGCTTGCCGCGCAGGATGTTCGCGATGATCGAGGCGACGCGCCCGACGACCAGGCCATCGGCATCGATCAGATGCCATTTCTTTTCCACCGTCGCGGGAGTCGCGACCCTGGTGGTCTTGGTGAGCGCCTTCATTGGGCTTCCTCGAGCTGGATGGGCCTTTGAAAAGCCCCGAAAAACAAGCAGCGCCACCCGTTGCGGGGCGGCGCCGATGGCGGCCAAATGCGCGGCGACGGCGGAAAAGTCAAGCGAAAGCGGGGTTTCCCCGTGAGGTATCAAGATACCTTAGTCGATCCCAGCCGATGCGCGCCCGCCACGAACGCAGCGAGCAGCAACGCCGCCACCGCCTGATGCGCCACCGCGATCGGGAGGGCGACACCGGTCAGCAGCGTCAAGATGCCGAGCGAGATTTGGAGCGCCAGCAGCACGAGGATCGCCCAGGCGACGCCGGTCCGGCCCGTTCGCTGAACGGCAAGGCCAAGCCCGATCGCCGCTGCTGCAACCCCCCAGGCCCACCAGCGATGGACGAATTGCACCACGATGGGATTCCACAGCAGATTATGGAGCGCACTCCCCGCCTGCCAGCCGCCCGCCGGGAACAAACTGTCGCCCATCAGCGGCCACGAGGCGAAGGCGTAACCGGCGCGCAGCCCCGCGGTGAAGGCGCCCAGCATCAGCTGCAACGCCAGCGCGAGGATCGCCAGCGCCGGCCACACGCGCAACCGCGCCCGCTCGCGCCGCCCCTCGGCCAGCGCGAACAGATCGAGCGCCGTCCAGATCAGCACACCATAAATCAGCATCGCGGCCAATAGATGCGTCGCCAATCGGAAATGGCTGACCTCGACGCGATCCTGCAGCCCCGAGGCGACCATCCACCAGCCGATCAGCCCCTGCAGCCCGCCCAGCGCGAAGATCAGCCAGCAGCGCGGTCCATAGCCGGCCGGGATGCGCCGCTTCCACCAGAAGACCAGCAGCACCAGCGCCAGCACCGTGCCGATCGCGCGGGCCAGCAGCCGGTGAAGATATTCCCAGAAGAAGATGTGCTGGAAACCCGCCAGCGTCATGCCCTGGTTGAAGGCGGCATATTGCGGGATCGCCTTGTAGCCCGCGAATTCGGCCTGCCATTGCGCCGCATTCAGCGGCGGAATGATCCCGCCGATCGGCTTCCACTGGGTGATCGACAGCCCGGATTCGGTCAGCCGCGTGATCCCGCCGACGATGACGATTCCGAACACCAGCGCCGCGACGACCAGCAGCCACAAGCCCAGCGCGCGGGGGCGGGAATCGGGCGAGGCGGGCCGAGCGAACACGATCGCGCCGCTAAGGCCAAAGTCTTTTCGGAGCAAGCTGAGACGCTTGCTTCACGCTTGCGTATCATCCCGCATCAGTAAGGCCGCTTGCCCTGCAAACGACAAGCCCGCCGCCAACTTCCTCGGCTTCAAGCTCGCCAGCATCATGCTCGAAAGTTGATCAGGCATTGACTGCCAGAGCAATTGTTGCTAGGGCAATCATATGGGCTATTATGAATTCGATACCTTCTGCCCCGATATCTCGATCGGCTATCTCGTCCGCCGGGTGCATCAGCTCGGGCTGATGCTGCTCGAGCCGGTCTATGCCGACGAAGGCATCACCGCGAGCCAGTGGGCGACGCTGGCGACGATCTACGCCGGCATCGCCGCCACCTGTTCGATGCTCGCGCGCGAAGTCGGCCATGACAAAGGCGCGATGACGCGGCTGGTCGATCAACTCGTCGAGCGCGGCCTCGTCGAGCGCGAGCGCGATTCGGACGATCGGCGCGTCGTCAACCTGAGCCTGACCGAGGAGGGCCGGGCCGTGACCATCCGGGTCAAGAAAAGAGTGTTGGATCAATGGAATCAGTGGCTGGGCGATTGGGACAAGGCGGAGATCGACCGCCTGCTGGGCGGGCTCACCCGGCTGCGCTCCAAGCTGGAAACGCTCGACGGCCAGCGGGACCCGGAATGATGCGCAGGATTGTCGGCGCTTCCGCGCCATTATACGTTTTGGCCCTTTCGCTCGCCGCCTGCGTTCCGCACGACGTCCATCGCGCCATCAAGCCGCTGCCGCCGGTATCGCTCGGCCTCTCCGGTCCGGCGACGCCCGCGATCGACCCGCGCTGGTGGGTGTCGCTCGGCGAACCGCAGCTGACCCGGATCATCGACGATGCCCTGGTCGGCAATCCGTCGCTCGACATGGCCCTGGCGCGGCTGCGCCAGGCGCGCGCCGGGCTCCGCAATGCCGAGG
>CAXTMT010000051.1:0-14235 GCA_964245355.1 uncultured Sphingomonadaceae bacterium | reverse complement strand
GGAGGAGCAGATCGGCGGCGCTGACGGCGGCCACCTCGATGTGAAGATCGATGCGATCGAGCAGCGGCCCGCTGACCTTCGCCTGATAATCGGCGGCGCAGCGCGGGGCGCGGGAGCACGCCCTCGACGCGTCCCCCAGATGGCCGCACCTGCATGCTCGTGTTGCCTTCATACCGTCTTTTCCGGCGGAGCCGGAGCCGTCCGAGCCGGAAGGCGAGGACGGCAAATGGAGGAGGAAGATTTCTACGTCGTCCTTTCCGACGACGATCTTCTCCGTGATTGCCTCGATTACCGATCGCTGCTCATCTCGGGAAAGTCGCTCCCAATTGGCCCACAGGTCGCGCGCCTCATCGAGCGACTCGCTGTGAGAGGCAATGTCCACTCTAAGCACGTCCGCCTGTGCCTGAACACGCGGCAGCTCTTCTTCAAGCTGCGCGCGGCGTTCTGATAGTGGGCGATGCCTGCGACCAAAATCCTCTTTCGATAGGCCGTCTACGAGATAGAGTTGGTAAAGACGCTCGTCCTCGGTTTCGATTTTCCGGAGCTCCGCTTCCATCGCCTCAATAAGACGTTCGCGAACGGCGAGCGTCTCATTCCCGGCCTCAAGATGCGCGGCAAGCTGGTCGGGCGAAAGAAGGAAGCCGTGGAGCTGTTCGCGGTACACGGCCTCAAGGTCGGCAGAAGGTATTTTATTTCGGCACGCTGGGCATACGTACTTGGGACTTTGGCTCCAGACGTACATCTTCCCGCCGCAATGACACTGAGTATATCCAGCGAAGAGATGCACGGTTTTGCGCGTTTGCCGCTTGAGGCTGTTCCGGCGGGTTTCGAGGAGCGCGTTGCAGCGCTCCCAAAGCTCTTCTGAGACGATCGGTGCGACGGCCGTATATACCCAATCCTCCTCGGGCTTGAGCGACCAATTCCTCGAGCGGTCGTCGGTACGCGTATAATTAGCGCGATGGAGACCCTTGGCAGTCGGATCGCGGAGGAGGCGATCTACCGTCGTGTCCGAAAAGGGCGATCCGTTCCGGGTGCGATGTCCACGTTCGTTCAGATGGCGCGCGACCGTCTTTTTGCGCTGGTGCTCCTCGAACAGCTCATAGAGAAGGACTCGGACGGGCGCTTCGACTGGATCGGGTTCCAGCTTTTTATCCTTCCAGCGATATCCGAAGGGCGATGCGCCACCGAGCGGCTTGCCGAGCTTTGCGCGGATGGGGATGGATGCCTGCACCCGGTCGGCGATCTCTTCCCGCTCCCACTGCGCCATCGCGGCGATCATGGTGAAGAAGAGACGGCCAGCGGGCGAACTGGTATCGATCGCCTCTTGGAGCGAGACGAGATCGGCTCCCGCATGCCGGAATATCTCTGCAAAATCGAGCAGCTCGCGCGTGTTGCGCGCGAGCCGTGCGAGTTTGGAGAATACGAGCCCCGTGATGCGGCCTGATCGAACATCGGCGAGCATCCGCTGCGCTTCGGGATGCGCCATGACCGCTTTGCCGCTCACCGCCTCAAGGAGGTACAGCTCGGCGACCTTCCAGCCTTTGGCTTCCGCATACGCGCGAGCCCGCCGTTCGTGGTGCTCTGGACTTTCGCCCCTCACTTGATCCTCAGTCGAGACGCGGACCCAGATGCCGACTTCCTTGGGCAAATCATCGCGAAGCATCGAGCTTTCTCCTTCTGCCAATCTATAGCAGAGAAGGAACAGAGAGTGAATCAATCTTCGCCCGTTTCGACTTCACTATATGAAAGATCATCGAGCAATCGGGTCGCTTGGTATTGATAGTGAGTGAGCGCGAGCGCCGCCGCCGCGAACAATCCGAGGCGTGGATTGTCGCTCTCCCAAGCGCGACGCGGCTTCGGGACCTTGTGCGCGAGCGCAGGGATCGAACGGGCAACTGCTTCCGCCACATCCTGCCGCGACACCGCGCCGACGCTGGCAAAACAGGCTTTGACCTCTCCGCGCGTGTAGATTGCGACATCGATGCTGCGGTCTGTCGCCATCGCGACTACGGCGCGGCCGAGACGTGCAATGCGATCAGCTCTCGCCGAATGACGCCTTTCAAAGGCCTCTAGAACGATGGTCTCTGGTTCATACCGGGCCAGCAACTTTTCTACATGCGCGAGGTGATGTGCATTGCGGTCTCCCCGGTCGGCCCGAGTCGTGCCCCAGTCATGTGGCGAGAATGGGCCTTCGAGGACGATCCATCCGAGGCCCCGCGAAGTCGGATGTAGGGCGATCACGTATCCGGGCTTCGGCGTCGTTTCCATCATGCCGGGATATCCGCTACACCAGCCCTCCCGGCGAACTCCGCAAGGAGCTGTCGCTTCCGGTCGGCCACGGCGCCTTCCTCATCCTCAAGCGCGATGCTGAACTCGGCGAGGCGTCCTGCAACGTCTTCGTATGCCACCCGGTCGTGGTGCGGGAATATGTTCTGCACGCTCGTGCCAAAGATGGCGACAAGCTTTAGCACCGTGTCAAGCGTATATGACTTTGCCGCCAGTTCCAGCCGGCTGAGGTTGCTACGAGTCATGCCGAGCAGCTGGGCAAGCTCGTCCTGCGAGAGTGCCCACGCTTTCCGCAGGGTTCCGATCTTATTGTCATGCATATGGTGTGGTTTGGTTATGCGGCGCTTATTCGCCGCATCTTTATCATTCCAGCAGCAGACGCGGGGCAGTAGGGGGCTGTCTGTGAGTTACGCTGTCATGTCCGACACGGCATCCTCGCTTGCGACAGCGGGAATGCCGAATTTCGCGCGAAGCGGGATGAGTTTCGCACGCTCGCTCTGCGAAATCACGTAGACGCCACGCGACTTTTTCGTGTCGATGCCAAGTCCCCGTACCAGCGCGCCGACCGCTTTGTTGTTCAAAGGAATATGGAAAAGTTCTCCGCTTTTATTAAAGCGATTGGCGATGTCGGCGATGGAAATCGTGGAGCTTCGTTTCGCATCGAACGCCTCATCGATTGCGCGAACCGCGCGCGCCTCAAAAGTCGCCTGTCGTGCCGCCCGCTGGAACTGCTGCTCGCCGTGTAGATACCCGGCGACCTCCTCACGCACGTCGGGGTCGTCGATGAGCGATAGGAGGGAGAGGGCGGTCTGGTTAAGCCGTGGAGAGAGCCCTGGCACCAAGCGGGTCGGGTCAGGACCCGCCATAGGTAAGGCGGCAAAGCGCCACGCGAGCAGCGAATTCCGTAATTCTCGCGCTTCGCTCGCAAGGCTTCCCGGAAGATGGATAGGGATGTCGGAACGTAAAGGGCGGGTGCCCGTCTCTTCCGTTAGAAACCGGCTTTCCAGCGCCGCGTCCGAAAACGATTCGCGCATGCCCACGATCTTGGGACCATATATACGGAATGCCGTCGGGTTCAGTTCGCGGTGGCGGTTCGTCATCGTGCGCAGCACCGGAAGGCCGCGCGCGTTCCCGTTGTTAAGGATTTTCGTAAGTTCAGCGGTCGCGTCCGAAAACCGAAAATCTGCCTCGTCGAGCACCAGCGTCCCGCCGAACCGATCGAGTACGTGAAAGATCGGGGAAACCGTGGATGCACCGGACGCGATGAACGGCTTGTAGCAAATTGAGCCAATGGTGATCAGCGCTCGGGTCTTGCCTGTCCCGAAGTCGCCCCGGAAACGCAGGTACGGCAACTCATTGAAGGCGTCGTACACCCACGTCAGGAGCACATAGTGGGCGGCGAGTGTTTCAAACACGTGCGAGAGATCGACGTACTTTCGTAGATAATGCCGGATGTCCTCTACCAAGTCCCCCTTCTCCCTCAACCCGCCCACAGCGGAAGGGAACAGCACACAGCCGGTGGCGATGAGATTGTTGGTCGGGGAATACGGAATAACGCGCTCGCCGGTGGGCAGCGTATAATCGGGGACTATACGTACCTCTTGGCCGGGCGTGGCTATCGCTAGCGCAGTGGCTTCTGTCTCGGGGTCGTAGATAAGCTCAAGTAGCGTGCCGTCGGAAAGCTGGCGCGAGATGATCGGCGTAGCCTCATTACTCATAACGCTCATGATGCCCGCGCCGCCGCTTTCTCGGCAGGGGCCGTTTGGTGAGCGCGCCTGTCAATGCGCCCCCTTTCGAGCATCGTCGCCTCGAGAGACTATGCCAGCATGAAACCCACGCGCAGGCCCGGCGACCTCCTGCTCGACCGCTATTTCAAGGATGCGGACGAAGCGACACGGGAACGGGCGCGAGAAGCATTCCTTGAATTTGCGCACGCGCTTGAACGGATTGGCGAGGCGGTACTTCGCGAACGCGCCGATTCGCATGAATCCGATTCGTGCGGTACGATTCCGTCGACTCCAACCGTCGACCTATGAATGGCTATTTCGCGTACATCCGCGTCTCTACCGCAAAGCAAGGCGAGCTAGGCTCGTCGCTTTCCGAACAGCGATCTTCCATAGAAACCTATGCTGCTCGGCAGGGGCTCGCGATTGGTGAGTGGTTCGAGGAGCGGGAGACCGCCGCGAAGCTGGGCCGCACGCAATTCAATATCATGATGGGTCGACTTGCGAAGCGTCAGGCGCCGGGCGTCATCATTCACAAAATCGATCGCAGCGCCCGCAACCTGCGGGATTGGGCGCGCTTAGGCGATCTTATGGATAGCGGCATCGACGTGCGCTTCGCACATGAGAGCCTCGATATGGGATCGCGCGGCGGACGCCTCGCTGCGGATATTCAGGCAGTTGTTGCGGCCGACTTCGTGCGCAATCTTCGGCAAGAAATACGGAAGGGCATCGACGGCAGGCTTCAGCAGGGTCTGTACCCTCTCCCGGCCCCCCTGGGTTATGAGAACCATGGAAAGGGCAAGCGTAAGGAGATTGATCCCGTCTCCGGCGCGCTTGTCCGCACTGCCTTCGAGTTATACGGCACGGGCAGCTTTACGGTCGACGAGTTACGTGTGGAGATGGCTAAGCGCGGACTTCGTAATAGGCGCGGCTCACTGATATCGCGGAGCGCATTATTCGAAACTCTTCGCCAGCCCTTCTACATTGGCTTGATCCACATCAAACGCACGGGCAGAACCTATGCGGGCGTGCATGACGCCCTGATTAGCAAGAAGCTCTTCGATCGCTGCCAGGCTATCTTAACCGGCCGAGCATACATCCGTGGCGGCAGGCATGACTTCGCATTCGCTCGACTCATCAAATGTGCAGCGTGTGGTCGTTCCCTCATCGGCGAGCGGCAAAAGGGCCACAATTACTATCGCTGTCATACCATTTCTTGCCGAGGTACGTCGCTCCGCGAGAGTGATGTGCAGGCCGAGCTGTGTACCCTCCTCTCTTACGTCGCTTTGAACGACGAGGAGATGGGGGAGTTGAGGGACTTAAAAGAGATGGCTGCGGCTTCAGCTAAAGAGGATCGCGGAACCGCCGCTAGACGGGCCAAACTCTCCCTCGGTAGGTGCGACGATCTCTTGGAGCGTCTGATGGACGCATACCTGGAAGGTGTGCTCGATCGCGATCTGTTCGAAGCACGCAAAGCAAAGCTTCTAATCGAGCGCCGAGGCCTTCTTGAAGCACTAGAAACCCCGCCCGCGCAGTCCGAACGGCAAGCCCTCCTGGAAAAGCTCGAACTCGGAAAAGTGGCTTTGCAGCAGATTCAAACGGCAATCAGCGCCGAAGTGCGCAATGCGGTATCTTTGGTAATGTCGAACCTCGTCGCTCAGGGAAAAGACCTATATTTTGCGCTACTTTTCCCCTTCGATCAGGTCATGATCGGGCGTAATTCGCATAATGGTACACCGTATCGTACCCAACATCGAAACGGCAGCACTATGTTTGTCCGACGATCGAAGCCGACAGAGCATAAGCCATTCCGAAGGTTCAGTGTCGCCAGAAAGATTGCGCGATGGGAACGGATGCTGTCGACACGGCCTCTCTCCAACTCGTCTCATTTGACGAATAGAAGTTCCTGACTCAGGATGTCGGCACATGCCGACCCCCCTAAAGCGCCGCCCCGGCAACCTGTTGCTCGACCGCTACTTCAAGGACGCCGCCTAAGAGACGCGCGAACGGGCGCGCGATGCATTCCTCGAATTTGGCCACACTATGGAGAGGATGGTGGAAGTGGTGCTGCGTGAATGAAAGGAAGCCGCTTAGAGCGACATCCCAGATGCAGTGCCCATGCCTCTGAAGTATTGATCTGACCCCCGTCTTTCATCCAGCTGCAACCAGAGACAGATCGTTTTTGTCGCGCAGGAGCGCGGGTGAAGCAACGGGCGGGGTTAACCCCGCCCGTTGCTTTTCGAGTTCGGCGGCGAATGCCGCCGGTGTGGCGTAGCCGAGCGAGGAGTGCGGCCGCTCGGTATTATCGTCGTCGACCCAGCGCGCGAGGATCGAGCGCGCCTTCGCGCAGGCCTGCGCTATGTAGAAGGCGCTCTGACGTCGAGCCCGAGGATGGCGCCAGAGTTCGCTTCACTGATGTTGCAAATCAACGCCGACCGATTTGTGCCGGCATCATCAACCAGGATTGACGGGTGGCCTCGAAAAGTGCGAATTTGAGCCGCAATAGGGGGCTATTGGATTATGTCTGCGACTTGGCTTCCGCGAGTAACTGCCATCGGCGTACTTGCGTTCGGTTCGCTTCCGGCGACAGCAGAGAGGTTTGGATATTCTCCGCAATATAATTTCCTTGCCGTCGGAAAGGGCGTTGCCGGGATAGACTTCGACAATCCCCGGCCGGCGTGCATCACCTTTTCGACCCAGACCCTTAAGAGAAGCCTCGGTCACACTGGGGTTTCCATAATATACAAACAATCAGATATCGACCAGGCGCTCGAGGTCGACTCCAAGGCATCTGTTGGGGTCCTCGGCCAAAGCGGAGGCGGCTATCTCAACCTCACGGAGAGCTCTTCCAATCACACTGTCGCATTCTCGATCATCATCGATCACGTGAAGCAAGCTAATGGCACGACCATGTCAGCTGCGCCGACGATCAACGAACCGTACGCGACCATGCTCGCGCAAGGAAAGTTAGAAGAGTTTCGTCAGAATTGCGGAGACCGCTATATCCAGTCAGAGGGCGATGACGTTCGTATTTTTGCCGTCATCAACGTCTTCCAGGAAGCGACAAAATTCAATCTTAATATTGCGACTGGTGGATCGGCGAATTTTAATGCATCTGCGGCGTCAGTCTCCGCGAGTCTCGGCGTAGACGCGGACTTCAAGAAGGCCGTCCAGAACGGTGCAATTTCCGTTCGAACCTATTACCAAGGCGTGGCCGGACTGCAGGACGCGGCAGCCCTAACTAATATCACGGCCTCGGACAGCATCGCGGACATCCAGAGCAAGGTATCTTCTGCTCTGGCAGCAAGCCAGGTCACCGGGCAGCCCGCAAGCTACGATCTGACCCCCTATCCCGGCCTGCCGCTCATCGCAGCGCTCGACGATCCGGTTGCCGACTTCCTCAACACGGTCAAGACATTGGTCAGTAGCACGACGTATGAAGACAAGAATATCGCATGTCTGCAACAGGCTTGCGATGGCCGTACCGCGTTGCTGTCTCCAGCGGACGCGACCCTGGTGGCCCAATATGCCGCAGCCTACGCCGCCTACGAAAAGCAGCTTCGGACGATCTTCTCCGACTGTGCTGCGCAATACTCCACCGACAAGAGCAAGTGTGACAAAGGTCTGATTCCACTGATACCGTCGCGCCCCGACGTATATGAACTCGTCCAAGTCTTTCCGCCGTTCTGGTCGTCGTTCAAGGTCTTAGTCAATAAGGCGTACTGGCTCACCCCAGGCGAAGCCGGTGCAGTCCTTGCGACAGGACCATCGCTGCTCGCTGCGACCCAGACCATCCATCCGGACGCGACCGCGGTGGACGTCTTTGCCGACGTGACATCACCTTACTTCTCTGTTGCCCAGACGCAGATTCCGCCACCCCTGGCATTCAATGGCGCATCGGACATCCAAGCGTTCGGCAAGGTCGATGCAAGTCCGCTCGTGGCGCCACAGGATTTTGGCTTCAAAACCGGACTGTCAGGTTTTGGGCCGTCGCCGGGTCCGAGAACGCTTGCTGCTACTGACAATCTCTTCCTGCTTGTCCATGCCGACACTACCAATCAATGCCAGCTAACGAAGACGGCGACGATGTTCGGGACAGATATCAAGACGTACGATCCGGTCTGTTACTCGCCTCTCGTAAACAGGTTGGTGCGATCGCTATCTACGAATGCTATGACGTTCATCACGACCGAGTGGGCCAAATCTAAAGGCCCCCGCGCTTACGGCGGCATCCACCATGTGCCCTTCTCGGACGTGGTGGTAGCGAAATATTCGGATCAGTTCGGAGGTAACTTGACCGTACCCTATGGGGTATACGGGATCGATTATACGTCGAACGGCGTGCTATGTGGCTATCAAATCCTGTTTGATCTAGTCGACCCCCTTGGGAACCGTATACACGTCTTCACGTCTGCGGGGCAGTTGCATTGAGATCCTGTCGCTCTCGGAATCATGCTCCACCACATAGCTGGACAGGATCGATAGCGAAAAGGCTATGGACCATTTTGATAATCGTTGGAGGTTCTCTCGTGGCCGCACCCGCTCTTGCCGACGGCTCGTTGTCCGTCGTTCTGTATTTTGTTGATGCCGACGGTGTCCAAATCGATGGTGCGTATCAGGCATGCGGAGACACCTCGACGGCCGGCCCTTTCATGTCTGCTGATTCCGCCGTCGACTGGAAGAACAGCTTCCTACCGAACGGAACCGTATTCAGCCGGCAGAGCACGGACGATGGAGTATGTCAGGGGCCTGCGCTGATCTACGATCAGGACAATGGGTGGCACCGATAGGGGCTTGGAATGTCCGGTTCTGACGAAAGCGGCCGCTGCGGGGCACCGTGCGGAATTACCGGAGAATCCCGTTAGCAGCCATTGCGTTCCCTGCTTCGCGGCTCGACTCACGCCTGCCAACTCGTCTAAACTTTGGCGGCCCGATCCGCCCTTGTGCAACGGAACCTTTAGTCTCTTTCCTCAGAGGAGGAGAGGAGGCGGTACGGATGGGCTTTATCGAAGGCGTAGGTCGTGGGCAGGTCGCTCTACTGCGTAATCGATGTGCCCGCTCCACCTTGCGGGGATGAGGGGCGGTTGCGAGTCCATGCTGATGGATGATGACGCGCCGCTTGGAGCTATGCCGGGGTCAAGGCTCCGGACTAGCTCGGAGCCGATCCGACGGTTCGAGGTTCTGACCGGCGTCGGCCGTCGGCGCAGTTCACGGTTGAGGATAAGCTGGCGCTGGTGGCGCTGATGGCCGATTGCGGGAACATCTGCGAGCTGGCGCGTCGGCACGATCTGCGGCCTTCGAAGCTGTTCAGGTGGCGACGCGAGCTGCGCTACGCGGCGGAGGCGGCGCAGGGCAGCATCGAGAGCGCGCCCGAGCCGATGTTCGTGCCGGCGGTGATCGCCCCGGAGCCAGAGGCGACGCCCGTGCCTGTACCCAAACGCAAGCGCGTACGACGGACCCGAGCTGCGGCATCGGCCGCGGTCGAGCTGGAGATCGACGGGGTGGCGGTGAAGATCGCGCGCGGTGCGGACGCCGGTGTGATGGCGGCCCAATCCACGTCCTCATGGCTCCTGTAGAAATCAACTAGCGCGCCCGTGCTTGTGGCGTCGTGCATACCCGGTAATGATACACCAGGACGGACGATGAAGATGTAGAGGATGATGAATGTCCACAGGCTCGTAACGAACCCTGCGGCTATGTTGGGCCACAATTCCGCGCTGGTTCCTCCAAGCAGGTAAAACGCCAGCAGGATTGCGATGCTTGAGACGAGTGCGAGAAGTACGAGCAGATAGTGCTCGGTCACTCCGCGAACGAGCCGTTTTCCCGCTCGTTTTAGAGTAGTGCGACCGGCCACCATGCCCTCGGTTGATACGGGTCCGCATATAACGCAGAAAACGACTCAGGTGAGCAGTTTTCTGCTGTCGAGGTGCCAGTTCGACACTCTCGCTGTCGGTGAACCGTATAGGGGGAGTATCGAATAAGTGGCGATATGTTCGTGCCGATAGAAAACTCGATCGCAACGCCATCACAGCCGCCATTCGATGTGCCCAAACTGCTCGGGCGAATTGAGCAACTGACGCCGAAACAGGCGAAGCCATTCCTGGTTTGACGGGTTCTGATAGGGACTTAGGATGTCGGCACATGCCAACGAAACCCAAACGCCGTCCCCGCGAGCTGCGACTCGACAGATACTTAGAAGACACCGACGAAGAGACGCGCAAGCGAGCTTGGAGCGGTTTCTAGAGTTTCCAGACGCTCTGAGAGGATAGGCGAAGCGCCTTCGCGAGAAACGAGAAGCCGCGATCCTATCGCCAGCCAAGCGCCTACCCCATCGTTTGTAGTATGGCGTCCATCCTATCCAAATACTCCGTCAGGCGGAACGGAGTAGGTCCGACGACGCCTGCATCGAGAACTGCGCCAACTACGAAAGATGCCCGAGCGACATGCTCGCCTTGAAGAACGAGGGTGATGGTATTTTCTTCGCACGGAACGGACCGGTGATATTCGCCATCCAGAATACAGTAGGATTCCCCTTCACCAACGCACTCTCTTCCAGTCGATATGGCTTTGAAGGTTGTTGTAGACCGCCTCACGTTCGCACCCATTTTTGACTGCTGCCGGTTGGGTATCTCCAACAAGCTCTGCCCCTCTAGATCATCCACCAGAGTGAACCTCTCGTTCATCAAACTGCCTTTTAAGACGGTCGAGACAAAGGCCCAAGTATGATTATGTATACTTGATGTCTTGTTTCCAGCGGAGTTCCAGACATGCATGCGAAGTCGAGGCCCGCAATCAGTCGACATGCCTATAGTTAGCCTATCAAATCCATTCACGTGCCGAAACGACTGGGGGGCGTAGATTTGTGCAAACTTTGGCTGCTTCGCCTCCAAAAGCATATTGCGGATATCACTCAAGCTAACCTTTTCAAGGATATTTAGGTTTCCTTTATGGCTCTCGCCGCCGAGACGTGTAGCTCGGTGGAGTAGATCGTCACTAATCATCGATCGTCACCAGAGTAGCGAAGGCGCCCGCTTCCTCATCATTTTGCGTAGCCGCGTAGTGCGAGTAGAATGGGCTTCCTGCCGAAGCAGTACTTTGGGTATAGCTGCTGATGTTTTCCCTTGTTAGACCAGTCGCAATTAACTGAGCGCAGATTAGGCCCTTAAGGTCTAAGTTTGATCCCCCAGCAAGGAATGGTTCGATCTCCTTCAATACAGTCTGGGACCCACGGATTTGCTTCACAAGCGCCTGCCATAAGCCCGAGCGGGTCACGTTGTAATCTGTCTGGGAAATTGATGGGCCAAGGTACGCGTGAAGCTTCTCGGGACTTGAGCCGCAATGCAAAGCCACGTCGCGTAAACCGGATACCATATCATTTAACGCTCCAAGAAGTCCGACATGCAATATCCCAAAGAATTCCAAGTCCTCATGCCAGACTATAAGGGGAACGCAGTCACCTGATATTAAATAGATGGCGCTTCCTTTATCACGAGTGAGTATTCCGTCGGCGCCATCACGATAGAACTCGAAGTCTGTATCAATACGAGGAGTCTTCAAAAGCACCAGCCTATCAATCCAGCTTCCCTCAAACCTGACTATTTCGATATTTGGACTATGGCTCGTCCGTACTCGAACATGATCGCGTTTTGGCGCACAGGCGTGCAAGAATCGCGTTCGCCTCCTCTTGACCTCAACTCTACTTTCGTTTGTGCGCAGAAGATTCCCATCATCCCTTGTAGAGAAGTATGCGTTCAGGGCGGGGTGTCGTTTCGATAGCGGGATTTTTATCATTTCTCTATAACTTTAACTTTATTAAGGGCGCGTTGCGCAAAAGCAGTATTAATAAATGCCGCTTGCGACAACAGATGTGAGAGCGCCCTTTCTGCACATCCTACCTTATATTCTAGCTCGGAGTCTAGCGTCTTTTCATAATTATCAAAATCAATCTTTTTTAAGGATTTGGATAAAGCAACAAAGTTCGCCTTTTCTATATTATAGAAGGTAGAACTATCACCGCGCTTATTTATCACGATACCGGGTGTGTCGGATCCAATGATTGTAAGGAATGAGCACTCGCTACTTATATCTCGACGGAAGTAGTCGAGACTACTTTTAAGATACACTCGGCAATCTATGTTAGGCGACTTGCAATGTTCATAAAAGAGCGATAATATGGTGGCGCACAGTTCGACTCTAACTTCTTCAAGGGAGGAGCTTTTTTGCTCAGAAGGGGGGAGCGCTCCGACGTGATCGAGATACTTCTGGCATAGAGACTCGTCAGCTGGGTCAATGATCGCGACATATATTTGCAAGCTTGCCATCTCCTTCGTTCTGTCGCGAAAGGAGGGGAGCACGTTACCACGAACCCAGTTTGCTAAATGACCATTGTGATACCAAAAGTCAGTATTGGCGAGCGCTTCCCGATGCCTTTTCTTACACGCGGGCCGATCCAAAACCTGCACGTCAGTGAGGTCCTCTTCGTCTCCTGCTACGAAGTTCCAGACTATAACAAAGAATCCTGCTGTTACGGATGTACCAATCAATGCTTTGAGTATTTCCGGTATTAGATCCAGAATAAGAAGTAGATACTGGCAGCGGTTCACATTTGTCGGGAGAAGCGGTATCTGTCCGCTGATAAATGACCGGCACGAGGTCAAGACACTCGGCTTTGCGATGAATTCGAGAATGTAATAGAGAAACGATGATGCGAGAACAAAGAGCGCCGTTAGGTTAAAAAGCAAACGGCGAGATAGGCTATTTCTAAGAATATGAAGCATGATCCCTCCCACCAGCAGATGATAGCACCGGCAAATGTGCCCATATCGAAACTCTAAGAGCGTCCTAAGGTCGAGTCAGGTATCGGGGCACGGAAGCTACTGTCTACGCTCTAGCAAGAAAGATATAGCCCGAAGTTGCTCAATTCCACCTTGGCATATTTGATCATAGCGGTCCAACTGCTAAGTGATTGACATGCTCCCCTGAAACTCCTCCGACTTGAGGTAGAGTCCGCCTTCGTGAGGAGACGGACGTGAAGAAGAGCAGGTTCACCGAGGAGCAGATCATAGCGATCCTGCGGGAGCAGGAGGCGGGGATGAAGACCGCTGATGTGTGCCGCAAGCACGGGATCAGCAACCCGACGTTTTACGCCTGGAAGGCGAAGTACGGCGGCATGGACGTGTCGCAGGCGCGCAAGCTGAAGGTGCTCGATGAGGAGAACGCCCGGCTCAAGCGGCTGCTGGCGGATGCGATGCTCGGCAATGCGGTGCTGAAAGAGGTGGCGGCAAAAACTGGTGAGGCCTGCCGTTCAGCGCAAGGCGGTCGAGCACGTTCGCGGGTTCTTCGGCATCAGCGAGCGATGGGCCTGTGCCATCCTGGCCGCGGATCGAAAGCGTTCCATCCACACCATAGCTTTCGCGTTTGGTCCAATAGCGCGTTAACTAATCTTACCACCACATCTCGGGATCAAACAATTGGCACTCAGATGAGAGTGTCAGAGCTGATTGAACAATGTAAGTCGATTTTTCCCAAATCATCGAAAGCGCCCGTCGATTTGACGAGTTTGCTCGCAGAATTCGCCATGGCGGCATATGGCAAAGAAGGAATGCGCCTCGGCAACCCTCTGCTCGACCGCTACAAGAAAGCAGGCGAGAGATACGTGAGCGTGCATAGGAGTCAATCGTATAATTCGGTCATCGCTTGAAACGGATCGGGAACAAGGAACTTGTGATTGATTTTTGCCGCGTTGAACGGATAAACCTAACTGATAAGCAGAGGGGAGTTTTATGCGAGGCGCATTTAATCTAACGCTAGCTGCAATAGCAGCTTTGCCCTCGCAACAAGCCTTAGCCCAAGAAATTATTCAGCAGCCTACAGGGTTTGCCGCCCCCGTTTCGTCGGGATATGATAACGGGTCGGGCACGAACGTCCATGTTAGCTCTGCCAACCCCCTGCCGACCGCAAATGCGGTTGTCGGATCGAAAATTGATCCCAGCAATTGCGCCACAGATGCAACGCCAAATACCGAAATTGGCCTTCTTAAATGTGCTGTCGACAAGCTAGCCGCAACGGTTGCGGCTTTGCAAAGCGCGATTAAGGCATCGGCGGTTCCTCCTCAACCTTCAGCCAGCGTCCCCGTGACCGGTACGGTAACGTCGGCAGGCTGCACTCCAACAAGCGGCGGATGTAGCTTCACTTCTGGCACGGCGAGGGTGGGGCCGTTCATAGG
>CAXTMT010000050.1:7408-14240 GCA_964245355.1 uncultured Sphingomonadaceae bacterium | reverse complement strand
CATGCAGGACGACAAGCCGCCGGTGTTCGAGGCGCACGACCTGCTCGCGCTGTCGATCGCGGCGATGACCGGGATGGTGGAGACGACGATTTTCCGCACGGAGCGGATGCGCGCCGCTGCCGAGGCCGGTTTCTCCACCGCGACCGATCTGGCCGACTGGCTGGTCCGCGCCGCCGACATCCCCTTCCGCGAGGCGCACCACATCACCGGCCACGCGGTGAAGCGCGCCGAGCAGCGCGGCTGCGCGCTTTGCGAATTGCCGCTCGCCGATCTGCAGACGATCGATGCGCGGATCGACGAGCGGGTGTTCGCGGCGCTCACCGTCGATGCCTCGGTCGCGGCGCGCAAGAGCTATGGCGGCACCGCGCCGGAACAGGTGCGTCAGCGGGTGGAAGAGGCTAGGAAGGCGCTCGGAACATGATCGCACGCGCCACCATCTGCCTCACGATAGGCCTCCTGCTGCTCGCCGCCTGCGGCAAGAAGCAGTCGCTGGAGCCCGCCTCGGGCCATATGCTGCCGATGAAGCCTGGTGGCGCGCCGATCCAGCCGAACGCCGACGCCTTGCTCAACGAGCCCGCCGATTATCGCCCCGGCCGCTCGGACGAATTGCTCCAGCGCAGCGTCACCCGCCCCGACGATCGCTTCGATCTGCCGCCGCGCTAGATGGATCATTTCGAGCTTCGGGACGGCGTGATGCACGCCGAGGATGTCGCGCTGCCGGCGATCGCCGCGGCGGTCGGCACACCGACCTACGTCTATTCGACCGCGACGATCGAGCGCCATGTCCGCGTCTTTCGCGAGGGCTTGGGCGATATCCCCGATCCGCTGATCGCCTTCGCGGTGAAAGCCAATCCCAACAAGGCGGTACTTGCGACGCTGGCGAAGCTTGGGCTCGGCGCCGATGTCGTCTCGGGCGGCGAATTGGCGCGGGCGCTGGCGGCGGGCATTCCACCTGAGAAGATCGTCTTCTCCGGCGTCGGCAAGACCGCCGAGGAGATGCGGCAAGGGCTGACGGCCGGGATCGGTCAGTTCAACATCGAATCCGAGCCCGAGGCGGAGACGCTGTCGCGGGTGGCGACCGAGAGGGGGTTGACCGCTTGCGTCGCCTTCCGCGTCAATCCCAACGTCGATGCCGGCACCCACGCCAAGATTTCGACCGGCAAGGCGGAGGACAAGTTCGGCGTGTCGATCGACCGCGCGCCGGCGGCTTATGCGTATGCCGCCACGCTGCCCGGCCTGGCGATCCAGGGCGTGGCCGTGCACATCGGCAGCCAGCTCACCGATCTCGCCCCCAGTCGCGCCGCGTTCGAACGGATCGGGGCGCTGATCGCCGATCTCCGCGCCGCCGGCCACAATATCATCACCGCCGATCTGGGCGGTGGGCTGGGCGTCCCCTACGATCCCGCCAAGCCGATCCCGCCGAGCCCCGCCGCCTATGGCGCGATGGTGCGCGAAGTGACGGCGCGCTGGAACGCGCGGCTGATCTTCGAGCCCGGCCGCGTGATCGTCGGCAACGCCGGCGTCCTGCTGACCCGCGTCGTCCGCGTGAAGCAGGGGGCGAGCCAGCCGTTCGTGATCGTCGACGCGGCGATGAACGATCTGCTCCGCCCCAGCCTCTACGAAGCGTGGCACGACATCCGCGCGATCGAACCCACGGGCAAGCGCTTCACCGCCACCGTCGTCGGCCCGATCTGCGAGACCGGCGACACGTTCGCGCGGGGGCGCGACACCGATGCGGTGGCGGAGGGCGATCTCGTCGCCTTCATGACCGCCGGGGCTTATGGCGCGACGATGGCGAGCACCTATAATTCGCGTGGCCTGACGCCCGAGGTGATCGTGAGCGGCGACAAATGGGCCGTCGTCCGCGCCCGCCAGCCGATCGAGGCGCTGATCGCGGCGGATACGCTGCCGGATTGGTTGTAACAGGAGAGAGTATGAAGCCGCTCAAGAAAGCCGTCTTCCCCGTTGCCGGTTTCGGCACACGCTTCCTGCCCGCCACCAAATCGGTGCCGAAGGAGTTGCTGCCCGTCGTCGATCGGCCGCTCATCCAATATGCGGTCGACGAGGCGCTGGCCGCGGGCATCGAACAGATGATCTTCGTCACCGGCCGCTCCAAGCACGCCATCGAGGATTATTTCGACCGTGCCTTCGAGGTGGAAAGCGATCTCGCCGCCAAGCACAAGCGCGAGCTGATCGATGCGCTCGCCGGCACACGGCTGGAACCCGGCCAGGCGGCGTTCGTCCGCCAGCAGGAGATGGCGGGGCTCGGCCATGCGGTGTGGTGCGCCCGCCATCTGATCGGCGACGAGCCCTTCGCCGTGCTGCTGCCCGACGAGTTGCTCTGGAATAAGGCCAACCCCTGCCTCAAGCAGATGGGCGAAACCTATGAGATGCACGGCGGCAACGTCGTCTCGGTGCTCGAAGTGCCCGAAGCGCACACCCACCGCTACGGCATCGTCGATCCCGGCGTGGCGACCGGCGCCGTCACCCAGATCAAGGGCATGGTCGAGAAGCCGCGCGCCGGCACCGCCCCCTCCCGCCTCGCCGTCGTCGGCCGCTACATCCTCCAGCCCGAAGTGCTGAAGATCCTCGACGCCAAGGAGCGCGGCGCCGGCAACGAAGTGCAGCTGACCGATGCGATGGCCAAGCTGATCGGCAGCCAGCCGTTCCACGCCCAGACCTTCGACGGCGTCCGCTACGATTGCGGCGACAAGGTCGGCTTCATCCAGGCCAACATCGCGCTGGCGCTGGAGCGGCCGGACATGGAAGGCCCGTTGCGCGAGTGGCTTAAAGAGCTGCTTTAAGGTTTAGCGACGGGTGCCTCAATGCACCTCGACGTGCCGGTCCACCTTGTTGCCGGCCTTCTGCATCCGCGTCAGCTGACCTTCGACGTTGAGGTCGAACACGTCCAAGGCGCGGCGCTGGTTTTCGAGCGGGATCTCCTTGGCCATCGGACCGCTGGTGCGGATGCCGCCGAGGAAGATCTTCGCGGCCTTCAGCGGGTGCTTGGTGATGTCGATCACCGCCGTCGCCTCGAAGCCCGAATGGACCATGCAATCCTGGCACTTCTCATAATTGCCGACGCCGTATTTGTCCCACTCGGTCGAGTCCATCAGCTCCTTGAAGCTGTCGACATAGCCTTCGCCGAGCAGATAGCAGGGCTTCTGCCAGCCGAAGACGGTGCGGGTGGGATTGCCCCAAGGTGTGCAGCCGTAGGTTTCATTGCCGGCAAGGAAGCTCAGGAAAGCCGTCGACTGGCTGAACGGCCATTTCTTGCCGTTCTTGCCGCGATGCTTGAGGATGCCGCGGAACAGCTCCTTGGTGCGGGTGCGGTTGAGGAAGCTGCCCTGATCGGGGGCGCGCTCGTAGCTGTAGCCGGGCGAAACGGTGATGCCGTCGATGCCGAGCTTCGTCACCTCGTCGAAGAAGGCGGCGGTGCGATCGGGATCGGCGCCGTTGAACAGGGTGCAGTTGATCGAGACCTGGAAGCCGCGCGACTTGGCCAGCAGGATCGCATCGCGCGCGATGTCGAACACGCCGTCCTGGCTCACCGCCTGATCGTGCATGCCCTGATCGCCGTCGAGGTGGATCGACCAGGTGAAGCCGGGGTTCGGCTTATATTGATCGATCTTCTTCTTCAGCAGCAGCGCGTTGGTGCACAGGATGACGAACTTTTTCTTCGCGAGGAAGCCCTCGACGATGCGCGGCATGTCGCGGTGGAGCAAAGGCTCGCCGCCGGCGATCGAGACGACCGGCGCGCCGCATTCATCGATCGCTTCCATGCACTGTTCGTAGGACAGGCGCTGGTTGAGGATCGAATCGGGATAGTCGATCTTGCCGCAACCCTTGCACGCAAGGTTGCAGCGAAAGAGCGGCTCGAGCATCAGCACCAGGGGATAGCGCTTGGCGCGGGTGATGGTCTTGGCGGCGATATAGCTGCCGACGCGGACGACTTGAGTGAAGGGAATGCCCATCAGGCCTCCATGGTCTCTTGGTGGGTCCGCGACAAGCGGCGCAGTTCGGGGGGAAGGCGGAATTCGATCGTTTCCTCGATCCCGTCAAGCGTCTCGACGGTGACGGTGCGGTGCCGGCCGATCGCGGCGATGACGCCCTGAACGAGCTTTTCAGGGGCCGATGCGCCGGCGGTGAGGCCGATGCGCTCGACACCCTCCAGCCACGCCGGATCGAGCGAATCGCCGTCTTCGATCAGATAAGCGGGCAGGCCCTCTTCCTCGCCGATCTCGCGCAGGCGGTTCGAATTGGAGCTGTTGGGCGCGCCGACGACGAGCAGCATATCGGCGACGCGGGCGAGATCGCGCACCGCGGTCTGGCGGTTCTGCGTGGCGTAGCAGATGTCCTTCACGTCGGGGCCGATGACGTCGCTGAACCGCGCCTGGAGCGCGGCGATGATCGCGCGCGTGTCGTCGACCGAGAGCGTCGTCTGGGTGACGTAGGCGATCGGTGAGTCAAGCGGCAGATCGAGCGCCTCGACATCCTCGACGGTGCCGGCGATCCATACCCGCCCGTCGATCTGGCCGAGCGTACCGACGACTTCGGGGTGGCCGGCGTGGCCGATCAGCACGAGGTTGCGGCCCTGCTTCACATAGCGGCGGCCCTGGAAATGCACCTTGCGCACCAGCGGACAGGTCGCGTCGAGCACCGAGAGATCGCGCTGCTTGGCCTCGGCCTCGACATCGCGGCCCACGCCGTGGGCGCTGAACACCGCGACCTCGCCCTCGGGCACCTCGTCCAGTTCCTCGACGAACACCGCCCCTTTGGCGCGCAAGGTCTCGACGACGTGACGATTGTGGACGATTTCGTGGCGGACGAAGACCGGGGCGCCGACCTTGTCGAGCGCCTGATCGACGATATCGATCGCGCGGATCACCCCGGCACAGAAGCCGCGCGGTTGTGCGAGGATGATGCGGGCAGGCAGTAGCGTCATGATTGCGTTCCCATTTGCCCCATTTGTCCATTACACCGCAATGCAGCAAGAGGTGCGGCTATCGCGCCGCTGCCGATCGCCGCTCCTGTGACTATAACGCCACGGTGGGCGCCGATGCGCAGCAACGCGCGTTCAGAATGGGTTTCAGGAAAGGATGGCATCATCCCGCCAGCCTTAAGAGAGGATAGCATGAACCTGCGCTTTAGCACTCTGGCCGCTGCGGCTGCCCTGACGATCGCCGCACCTGTATTCGCCCAGTCGGGCGCTTCGGCGCGGGCCGAATCGTATGACAATGCCATCATCGGCGTGATGAAGCAGGGCGCGCCGCTGGCGAGCCGCATCACCCATTTCTCGACGATCGTGACCGACCATTACGACATGCCGGGGATTGCGGCGATCGTCGCGGGGGCGGCATGGTCCAGCGCATCGGCCGCCGATCGCCAGGCGCTGATCGCGGCGCTCACCCGCCATTCCGCGATCCAGCTCGCCAAGAATTTCGATCGCTATGCGGGTGAGCAATTCGTGCTCGACGGGCCGCCGCAAACGCGCGGCGACAGCACGATCGTCAAAGCGATCATCCAATCCTCGGGCGGCAAGAAGGACGTGCTCTATTACCGGATGCGCGGCGGCAAGATCATCGACGTGACCTCGGGCGGTGTCAGCCAGATCGCGGTCCAGCGCTCGGACGTCGCCTCGACCGCCGCGTCGGGCGGGGTTGCCGCCGTGGTGAAGCGCCTGCGCGAAGTCGATGCCAAATATGGCTGATCAGGCGGCGAGCGTTCCGGGGCAGAGATAGCCGATCAGCCGCGCCAGTTCCTCGCGGAGGTGGTGGCGGTGGACGACACGATCGAGCATGCCATGCGCCAGCAGATATTCGGCGCGCTGGAAGCCTTCGGGCAGCTTCTCGCGGATCGTGCTCTCGATCACCCGCTGGCCGGCGAACCCGATCAGCGCGCCCGGCTCGGCGATCTGGACGTCGCCCAGCATCGCATAGGAAGCGGTTACGCCGCCGGTGGTGGGATCGGTCATCACGACCAGATAGGGCAGGCCCGCTTCGTGCAATTTCTGGATCGCCACCGTGGTCTTCGGCATCTGCATGAGGCTCAGGATCCCCTCCTGCATGCGCGCGCCGCCGGCGGCGGTGAAGATGATGTAGGGACAGCGATCGGCGATCGCCGCCTCGATGCCCGCGACGAACGCCGCCCCCACCGCCAGCCCCATCGATCCGCCCATGAAGGCGAAATCCTGGACGCCGACGATGGCCTTGTAGCCCTCGATCCGGCCGCTGGCGGTGATCAGCGCATCCTGCTCGCCGGTCTTGGTGCGCGCCGCCTTGATCCGCTCGGGATAACGCTTCTGGTCGCGGAATTTCAGCGGGTCTTCGCGCACCGTGGGCGTCGGCAGGGGCACGTAGACGCCATTGTCGAACAAGGCGTTGAAACGCTCGTCGGGGCCGATGCGACCGTGGTGATCGCATTTCGGGCAGACCGACTGATTCTCTTCATATTCCCGCGTGAAGATCATCACCCCACAGCTCGGGCATTTATGCCACAGATTGTCGGGCGTCGCGCGCTTCACCGCGAAGGGGAGCGAGTTGCGGACCTTGTCGAGCCAGCTCATGCGGCGATCTCCTCTTTCCGGAGCGCGGCGGCGAGCCCCGCAACGATGCGCCCGGCCGCCGCCGCGGGATCTTCGCCCGTCGCCGCGGCCGCAGCAATGGCATCGACGATGGCCGAGCCGACGACGACGCCATCGGCGACCTTGCCGATCGCCGCCGCCTGCTCAGGGGTGCGCACCCCGAAGCCGACCGCGACGGGCAGATCGGTCGCGGCCTTCAGCCGGACGACCGCCTCCTCGATCGAGGTCTGCGCCGCCGCCTGCTGGCCG